>DATKNQ010000021.1:0-25715 GCA_035541265.1 Bryobacteraceae bacterium | reverse complement strand
CTCATCCGCCAGGATCTGTGCCTCGAAGCCCTGCGCCTCGGCCGCCTGGTGGCCACTTCATCGATCGCCGAGCCGCGCGTACACGCCCTGGTGGCCCTGATGGCCCTCGAAGCCGCGCGCCTCCCCGCGCGTGTCGACGAGTCCGGCGACTTGATCCTGCTCGAGCACCAGGATCGCAGCCGCTGGGACCCGCACCTGATCTCACTCGGCTTCCACCATTTCGATCGCTCCATGTCGGGCGACGATGTCTCCGAATATCACGTCCAGGCCGCCATCGCCGCCACGCACGCCCGCGCCGTAACTCCCGAAGCGCGCGACTGGCCGATGATTCTGGGCATGTACGACCAGTTACTGGCATTGAATCCCTCACCTGTCGTGGCGCTGAATCGAGTAGTAGCCGTAGCCAAAGTCCACGGCCCCGCGCAAGCCCTGGCCGAGTTAGAGCCGCTGGCCGGCGATCCTAAGTTGCGTGGTTATTATCTGTTACTCGCCGTGCGGGGCCACTTACTCCTGGAGTTAAACCGTCCCGCCGAAGCCGCCGCCTGCTTCCAGGCCGCCCTCGATTGCCCCTGCACGGAACCCGAGCGCCGCTTCCTCCGCCGCAAGCTCGCCTTGGCCTCGCAACAGTACCGTGACATAGGCCCTCATATCCGCTAATGCGGAAGAGGAGGGATTTCCCGGCATTACGTTCGAGAACTGGTTGCCAAGGATGCCGATCTGTCTCTTACCAACTGGACGAGCCGGAAGGTAATCGAGTTCCACGCAGCGCATCCGAAGGTCCCGGCGGCCCAGCCGTGATATCGCGCCGGGCAGCGACACGATTCTAGTTAGCCGCGGCAGGGTACCAGGCAGTCTGGCAATCCTGTTTGGGTGGTCCGGACGGCGCCGGATTGGATGGTTGTGCGCGCGTCAGCGGTTGTTCCTTGTGTGCCGGTGCCGCATGACTACCACGACAGCGGCGGCGGAAGCTGCTGCCGCGATAAAGATAATTAAGGCGAGGTGCATGCATCGCTCCAATTCGGATAAACGTGTCTATAAATCAAGGATACGCCGTCTTGGGGTCGATTGTTCCGTGGCTTGCGTTGCATGCCGCCTTCGGAGAGCGGTGGCAGGCGGCATAGATGATCGTCGGCGCCAAGGAAGCCCAAAAACCTTTCGACAACCTCGCCGATTTGCTCCTCAATTCTCCATTCGCCGGTGCCGACCTCGACCTTGAACGGTCGCAGGACCATCTGCGGCCCTGATCGCGGCGTCAAGCGCGGGCTCGAAACCGTGAACCGCCGGTCCAATACGTCAGCGTGATCACACTCGCCGAAATTCAGAAAGGCTCGAATTGCTGGCCGGCAACAAACGCCGCTGGCAGCTCGATAAGTGGCTTGCGCAAGACCTGGAAGAATGGTTTACCGGCCGAATACTTTCCATCGATCGCGGAGTTGCCAGCCGATGGGCATCTCTGGTGGCACACGCAACACGGATCGGAAGATCGCTACCCACAATCTGACCATAGTGACCAGAAATACACGAGACTTCGAAAACATCGGCGTGAACCCATCAACCCTTGGGAAACAACTTAAACCGTACTCTTCCAAGCGGATCAGTGTCAGGGCGACCGCGGCCCTCGCCTGCCCCTGCTGGGCTTCCGCCGCCGGGTGTATACTCAACAAAGCCGGGTAGTCGGTAGACACCCTGACAGGGAGGGATGCATGGGTTACGAAGTTTACCTGCCGAAGTCCTCTGAAACTTACCTGCTCAACTGCGCCGATGTCGGCGCCAAGCTGGCGCTGCGCGACTTCTGGCAGCAGGTGAGCATCAAACAGGCTTCCCTACAGAGCTTGTACTATCGTCAGGTCGCCGAGGAGCCGTGCTGCCAGTTGGTCCGCCACCAGGCCCTCAATTATGGCCTCCGCCCATCGGAGGACCACGCCTCCGATCCAAAAACCTTCACCATCACGACGGCCGACGGCAATTGGGGCATCACTGTGCTGGTGCGTAGGACCGGCGGAGCCGTCGAGGACAAGCGCTGTACCAGTTGCGGCGTGCCGATGCTCGAGAATCACAATTTCATGGGCTTGAGCTACACTCGCGCGCACAATGTGATCCCCTCGCACGCCTGGAAGAAGATCGTGCCGCGCGCGATCGTCGCTCTGCTGCGCGACATTCACGCGGATCACCGTCTCATCGAGGCGTATGACGATCTCGGAATCCTGATGCAGCACGCTTCCCGCGGCTCGACGCCGGAGTTTGAGACGCCCGACTGGTTCGGCCACGGAGTCGATAACTCCGCCGCGGGCGCGCTGGTTCGCCAAAAGCTCACGGCCGCCGATTGGGCCGCCATGCGCAGCCTGCGCATGTCCGGCGAACGAGCTTCCAGTGCCGGCGCCACAAACTACGAGGGCGCCCAATGCGCCGTGTGTGAAAAGATACATGACTCCCTCAGCCTGATCCAGCGGCTGACGGTGGCCAGCGTCAATACCTCCATGGAACGGCAACTGGTCAGCCGGGAGTTCCGAGTGGACCCCAATCCCGGCGGCCAGCCGCGTACGCCTCTGGAGATCGCCCGCGCACATACCGAACTCGTCGCCCAGCGTGTCCTCCTGCAAATGCTGAGCGAATTGGAAGGACATCCGAATAGTTGGCTCGCTGCTACCATCCTCACTTACTGGACGCGGTGGCAGCGATTTGTTAAGGATGAGGCGGTCGCCGTCTGCTCCGTCAATGTAGACGCGAAAGAAGAAGGAGAGCGTATTCTGAGCTTGGGCTACCGCAAGGCAAACGCGTGAGCGGAGCGCCACCAGCTATCTCAATACACCGGCTCCAGCACGAGTGACTGAAAGTACATCAAGTAGTGCGATAACTGCGCCGTGGGCCGGATCACCACATCATACTTACCGGCCCGCGCGAAATTCAAGCTACCCAGATCGAACGGCCGGTATTGATATCCCTCACCGGTCGCCTCTACCTTCCCGCGCTTCACTTCACTCCCGATCCGGATCTCATACTCGCCGCCCGCCCAATCCGCGGGACAGGCATAGTGAATCGTAACTCGATATCTCCCGGTCTGGCTGACCAGTAAGTGCCAGGTAACTGTATCGCCCGGACCGGTCCACTTCGCGATATGAAACTTCCCGTCGCGATTGAAGCGCTTTACCGCCTTCCCGCCGGTCACCGCATCCAGATAATCGAGCTCGAACGGCGCATCGCTGCCCTGCGTGATCACAGTCGGCGCCACGTCGGGCGGCGCCGTCAATTCCAGCGCCACCACGCCATCCGTCTCATCCGGAGACCGCGCCGGCACCGCGATGTGAATCGTCCCGTGATCCTTGCTAATCGCCAGCCGGTGCGCCTTGTCCACCAGCAAATACGCGGTCCGCACCTCGTTCCGCAGCGCCGGTACCCGCAGAATCCCATCCGAAGGCCAGGCGAACACGTGCAAATAGATCGTCGATCCGTTCACCGTACACCGGCCCCAAGGCGAATCCGGCAGCGGACAAGCCGACGACCCGTAGATACTCTCGCCGTTCGCCCGCATCCACTCCCCGACTTTCTGTAGCGTCGCTACGCTCGGCGCCGGAATCGATCCATCTCCCATCGGTCCGATATTCAGCAGGTAATTGCCGCCCTTACTCACAATCTCGACCAACCGCTGAATGACATTGCCCGCGCTCTTCCACTGCTGGTCGAACTTACTGTATCCCCACGTGGTATCCAAAGTCTGCGGCGTCTCCCAATACTCTTGCAGACCGCCGGCCGGCATGCCGTTATCGTTCATGTCCTGATAGTCGCCCATCAGTTCCCGCGCATAGTTACCCACCCGCCCGTTGATCAGGCACTGCGGCTGCAGGGTATGCACAAGATCCACAAACTCCTGCGCATGCGCCGCCGTATCCATGCCCCGGTCGAACCACACTAAACCCAACGGCCCGTAATTCGTCAGTAACTCGCGCAGTTGCGGCTTCGACTTATGTTCCAGATAATAACTGAAGTTCTTCTTGGTCCGGTCGTAGTCCCAGTTATTGCCATAGCCATCCGGATCGTCCCAATCCTCGCGATGCGAGTAATACACGCAAAACCGGATGCCGGCCCGATGGCACGCCTCAGCCAACTCCTTCACTACATCGCGCTTGAACGGCGTCCAATCCACGATGTTGTACCGGCTCACCGCGGATTGGTACATGGCGAACCCATCGTGATGCTTGGCCGTGATCACCAGGTACTTCATCCCTGCCGACTTAGCCAGCCCCACGATCTGCTCAGCGTCGAAATCGACCGGATTGAACGCGTGCGCCATCTCCCGGTACTCGGCCACCGGGATGTTGAACCGCTGCATGATCCACTCCGCCTCCGTCCCCACGGGTATCTGATGCCCCTGCCATTCACCCGCCAGCGCCGAGTAAGGTCCGAAGTGGATAAACATGCCCAGCTTGTCGTGCCGGAACCACGCCATCTGGTCGGCGGAGGTCTGCGCCTCGAGCGAAAAGGAACCGAAGAGGAGAATCAGTGCGAAAGCGGTATGGCGCATGTTACTGAAACTTGATCTGCGATGCCGCTTCAAACTTGCGATAGTCCCGGAACTGTGTCTCGTTGCGCACCACGCGCTTGCCCCGCCGCACTTGCAGTACCGAGCGCAGTGGCAGCAGGTAATCCTGCCTGCCCACCCGCGCCATGCCGTATTCGAGCGAAAACGTGGGCGACTGCAAAGCGAAATCCTTCGGCAATCCCTTGCCTTCGAGCACGATCCGCCGCACCAGCGCGTTGTCCGCATCCACGAACACCCGGCCGTGAAAGCCCGCAATTTCCTGCCGCATGTTGAACGTCAAAATGAAGTTCGAGCGCGCGGCTGGTACCTCTACATCGAAGACGTCGCACAGCACGCCGCCGTTGAGTGCCCGCCCGGCCCATTTATACTGCGCCGCGGCTTCCGGCCGGAAAATCGATTTCAGCATCGACCCGAACTCCCCGCGCGACTGCACGCCCTTCAGCTCATCGCGGCCCACGCTCGATTTCTCGCCATTTACTTCGAGCGTGCGGTAACTCTCCTTGCCGCCCTCGTAAGTCAACTGTTCGATAAGTGAGTCAGTTTCCTTGAAACGCTCGGATCCCTTCACCGGAGCCGTCAGCCGCCGTGTCTCGCGATCGCAGCGGAAGTTAGGCAGACGCGCCGCGTAGGACAAAGCGCTGCTGCTAGCCTCGTCCCACAGCTTCTGCTGTTCCGCTCGAGCCAGCACTCCCGCGTCTGCCGCTAAGTGCACCGGATCGACCTCCGGCAGTTTCACCTCCGCATACTCGGCATCGTCATCGGACGCGGACGCCGCCGGACCATGCGCCGCCGAAGCCAGCACCACGTTCGTCTGGTTGCCCACCACTCGAAAAGTCAACGGACGCGTCAAAGCCAGCTTGCCTTGCCGCACCGTCACGCGCGCTTCATAATCACCCGCGCTCAGCCGCACGCCGCGCAGAGTCGCCAGGTACGGGAACTCGTGTTTCTGCTCGCTGGCCATTCCCATGCTGCCGCCTTCCGCCCCCTCGTTGCGAATCTTGTCCATGAAGGGCAGGGAACTGCGTCCTACCACGTGGCCCTGCCGCAAAAGCTCCAGACTCATCTGCGGCTGCGCGCCGTAGATATCCGGATACACGATCAGGTAGATCTGCAGCGTGAACGGCTCCCCGGCCCGATACACCGGATCGAGCAGCGGCGAGATCGCATTGCCATCGTAGTTCAACACCTGGTCTGCATCGAACCTATCGCTCGCGCCGTCGAACGGCCGCACCACGATCGCGTCGCTCACCGTAAAGCTGGGCGTGCCCATGCTGGTGCGCAGCGGCTCTCGCACGCCGCCGCTCTTCTTCGCGAGCAGATCCTCCACCGTAGCTTCGAGCGTATACTGCCCGGCTGGCAGCACCACCTCGCGCATGTAATAGATATTGCCCTTCCGCCGCGCGTCGAGTTTCTTCAGCGGCCCGTGCATCGAGATCGGTTTCGTCGCCCGCCACACGATCTTGCCGGAGGCGTTCCGCGCGATTTGCGTCACGCGCGCCTGCGCCGAGTAAGTGCCGGCATTGTCATCCACATCGAAATCGAGCGCGCTGATCGGCGATTCCACCAGAAACAAACCGCGCATCGGCCCCGTCGTATTCTCAATGATCGGACCGCCGTCGACCGTTGTAATGCCGCCTCGCCCGGCGCCCACGCTCTGCTCCACGCCAAAACTCTGCGATCCCTGCGGCGAGATCCGCATGAAGCGCGTGTACACAGGCAGGTCCCTCGCCAGCGCGGGCAGATTCTGATCGTGCGCCGTTGCCGCCGGAGCCGCCGCCTCGTAAGGCGATGCGCCCGTCTTCGATCCGGACGAAGCTACCAGCACCGCCGCCTCCAGCTTCTTCGCTTCCCGGATCAGCACGCCCCCGGTCGCCTGCGCCAGCGTTTCAAACGAACCCGTGGCGCCCTTCGCCCGCACCGCGCCCGGATCGAGCACCACCACCCGGACGCCGTTCGCCTTGCAGTAATCCACGATCTGCTTGAGCTGCGTCTCGCCCGCAGTCGAGAGTGGTGGCTCTTCCACGATCACCACCAGGATGCGCAAACCAACCCGTCCGGCGAGTGCCTGCGCCGCCCGGTCGAGCGCATTCAGGAACACCTCCGGATCCGTATCGCGCACCGCCTGAGCGGCTTCAAACAAAGCCACTTCCATTGATTTCACGGGACTTCTGGGTTCGAACGGCAGAAAGTCGAGGCTCCCCGCGCGCCGCATCTCCGCCGCCGAGCCGGGCTCCTCGAGCCAATGACGCGCCACCGACGCCGCGCCCCGCGCCGCATCCCGGGCGCTCTCCGCGCCCACCGGTCCAACCAGAAAGATTGCGGTCCGTGCCGCTCCGTCCGCGGCCAGCGCGCCAAGCGGCGCCGTAAGCAGACAGACCACTGCCGCGATTCGCATCCTTACGATGATAGCTCCGGTTATGCCTGCCTGCGCTTCTGGCTGAAATCAAACGCGTGCCGCTTCATATCCACGCGGCTGCCGCGAAACGTCACGCCCTCGGCCTCGAGCCGCATACGCTGTTCCAGGCCGTTCTGCCCCGGCAGCCGGATGTGTCCTCCCGCACCGAGTACGCGATGCCACGGGATGCCGCTTTTGGCATTGTGCAGCGCCCATGCCACCTGCCGCGCCGCGCCCGGATAGCCGGCCGCGCGCGCCACATCGCCGTACGTTGCCACGCGTCCCCTCGGGATCCGGTTCACCGTGCGGCGCAGTTGTTCGAGCACAGCCTCCATGATCGCAGAACTCCGGCGCCACGTTAGTAATGACAAACTTTTCATGATTTTTTTGTTGACACTATTGCAATTTAAGCGCTACTTTGAAATTGGTAGTTGCATTGCATGGATCCTCGGTAGGCGAGGCGTCCGCGCGGCAAACAAGCCACTGCCCTAAAGCGTCTAAAGATGCTGGCAGTCAGGGTAGACCAGAAACTCCCGGATTAAGGGTTTTTCTAAGGTGGCTGAGATCGCAAGGTCTCTCACGGCGCGCGGTGCTGAAGCTTGGACCCGTGGGGAATCCCGTCAGCGATCGTTCTGCGATAGTTGGCCATTTCTCGCGCCCGAGGGAAATGGCTTTTTCATTTCCCCGCCAGCTTTCACTCGCCTCCAGAAAGGTATATGGAACCTAGAGACGATCAGCCCCCTAGTACGGGCGGCAAGTCGTGGAAGAAGCGTTTGACTCGGTAGCGGCTCCCTCCTCTATCGCCTCACCCGCTGTTCTTCCACTTCGGATTCGGTGGTGAACGCGGGGAAAGGCGGCAGTTTCCTTCTCCCCAACAAACTGACGTTGTAACCCGCCAGCGGTGAGGTGTGCCCTCGCATCTCCGCCTGGCGCGTCACAAAGAAAGGGGGAAGCGATGATCGACAAAGCAATCGCGATGCCCGCGCCCGGCGTGGATGCCGAAGTTATGCCGGCGCGCGGGCGAGTCGTCAAATCCAAATGGACGCGCGATCTGCTCACGTTCCTGATGGTCTTCGGCCCCGGCCTCATCGTCATGGTCGCGGACAACGATGCGGGCGCGGTATCCACTTATAGCCAGGCCGGTGCACAATACGGCACACATCTCCTCTGGGTCGTCCTGCTCTTATTGCCGGTTACTTATTTCATACAGGAGATGGTCGTACGGTTGGGCATCGCGACGGGCAAAGGCCACGCCGCCATGATCTACCAGCGCTTCGGAAAGTGGTGGGGCCTGTTCTCGCTGCTCGATCTCGAACTGGTCAACTTCCTCACGCTGGTCACCGAGTTCGCAGCCATTAACCTGGCGCTCAGCAAAATGGGAATCGACCCGCGCTACGGCGTGCCGCTGGCCGCCGCCGGGTTGGTCTTCATCGTACTCAGTGGTAGCTATCGCCGCTGGGAGCGCACGGTCGTCTTTCTCTGCCTGCTCGATTTCGCCTGGTTCTTTATCGCCTTTCGCCTTGGCCCGCCGATGGGCCAGATGGTGCACGGCGCGCTCATCCCGTCCATGCCCGCGGGCGGCATCACGCCGGAGCTGATGTTCCTGGTGATCGCCATCGTCGGCACGACCATCGCCCCCTGGCAGCTTTTCTTCCAACAGAGCTGCATCGCCGACAAGCGCCTGCGCTTCGCCGACGTGAAGTGGGCCCGGCTCGATACGTTTCTGGGCGCCTGCATCACCATCACCGCTGCGCTCTGCATCATGATCGCCGGCGCCGCCTCGCACGCGCACGGCTTCCGCTTCACCGATCCCGCGCAGTTGGCGGCCGATGTCGGCACTTACGCCGGACCTTGGGTGCGCAACGCCATCCTGCTCATGATGATCAACGCCGCCGTGCTGGGTACGACCGCCATCTCCCTTTCGAGCGCGTGGGCCTACGGCGAAGTGCGCGGCTGGCCGCATAGCCTGCAACTGCCCTGGCGCGAGGCCCCCGGCTTCTACCTTCTATATTTGCTTTCGGTCGCCGCGGCAGCCGCCATCGTGCTGATCCCGCGCGCGCCGCTGCAATTGATCATTCTCGGCGTGCAGGTGCTGGCCGGTGTGATGCTGCCCTCGGCCATCATCTTCCTGCAGCTTCTGTTGAACGATCGCGAGCTTCTGGGCGAGTTTTCGAACAAGCCCTGGAATAACTGGGTGAACTGGACCATCATCATTGTCCTGTTCGTTTTGTCCCTGATCCTGGCGGCGCAGGTGGCCGCCCCGAACCTGTTCCCGTCCCCCGCAGGCGGGCCAACCACTTAATGGAGGAAACGAAAATGCAAACGATCAAAACAAATAATAATCATTTCGTGGTGGTGCATCCGCTCGATGACGTGCCCGAGACCAAGGTCGACATGGAGGCTCTCGGCCCCATGCCGATGACCCGCAGCGTCCGTCTGTCGCTGCTCAGCCTGCGCGCCTATCTGGTCCTGATGGTCATGCTCGTCGTTTATCACGTGGTCATGTTGGCGCGTTAGTGCCCCTTGATATACTGCGTTCGAATGCGCATTTCGCTGCTGCTGTTGCTCGCCTTGGCCGCGCTCTTGATCTCCTGCGGCTCGGAGCCGAAGCCGGCACCCGAGCCGGCCAAGCCGGCGGTCGTCAAGCCCGCCGATGAGACCCGCCGCTTCCCCTCCGCCAACCTGGTGAATACCGAAGTAGTAAACACGCAACTTCTGGGTAAATCGTTCATGCCCGGCGGCACGCTGGCCCACTACAAGCACGGCAAGCACGAATACACGATGTTCATCGTCAAGATGCCCACCGCGCAGGACGCCGCCTTCCTCCTGCTCGATTGGAACAAGACGCTCAAAGGCTCCCAGATCGTCCCCGCGTTCGGCGGCTATTGCGGCGATGACGCGGGCCGTCCGGTCTTCGTCTTCGCCAAGGATCGCTGGGTCGCCGGCGTCGCAGGCCTGCCGCAAAAAGAAGCCGACCTCGCCGCGCGCAGTCTGGCCGCGCATCTCGACTAACAGAAGGAAAGGAACACTGTGCCCTCGAAACATCCCCTGGATCTCGCCGGACGCGTCGCCGTGGTCATCGGCGGCACCTCCGGTATCGGCCGCTCGCTGGCCATCGGCTTGGCCGCCGCGGGCGCCGACGTCGTCCCCACCGGCCGCCGCGAAACCCTGATCGACGAAGCCTGCCGCGAGATCGAGGCCGCCGGTCGCCAAACCCTGCGCCAAGCCTGCGACGCCAGTTCCCGCACATCCATCGATAGCTTCCGCGAGGCCGTCCTGGCGCACTTCGGTCACGTCGATGTGCTGCTCAACGCCGCCGGCCAGACCTTCCGCCAGCCTACTGTGGAAGTCACCGAAGAGTCCTGGAACCGCCTCATGGATGTGAACCTGACCGGCACGCTGCGCGCCTGCCAATCGTTCCACGCGCCGCTCGCGGCCCAGCGCCGCGGACGCGTCATCAATATCGCCTCGCTGACTTCCTTCGTCGGCTTCCTGGAAGTCACGGCCTACGCCGCGTCCAAAGCTGCCGTGCTGTCGCTCACCCGCAACCTCGCCGTAGAATGGGCCCGCGACGGCATCAACGTGAACGCCATCGCCCCCGGCGTCTTCCGCACCAGCCTCAACGCTGAGCTCCTCGATGGCACCGAGCGCGGCCGCGAGCTCAAGCTGCGCACGCCCATGGGCCGCTTCGGCCAGACCGAAGAGCTGGTCGGCGCCGCAGTGCTGCTGGCTTCCGACGCCGCCAGTTTCATCACCGGCCAATGCATCGCGGTCGACGGCGGCTTCCTCGCTTCCGGCGTCAATCAGTAACGATAGAATAAGTTTTCGCGCTGAAGAAAAACCATGCCAACCCCAACCTGTGACATCGGCCTGATCGGCCTCGCGGTAATGGGCCAGAACCTCGTTCTGAACATGAACGACCACGGCTACAAAGTCGCCGTCTTCAACCGCACGGTTTCGAAGGTCGACGATTTCATCGCTCACGAAGCGGCCGGTACGCAGGTCGCCGGCGCCCACTCCGTCGAAGAGTTGGTCGCGATGCTGAAGCGCCCCCGCCGCGTCATGCTGATGGTCAAGGCCGGCCCCACCGTCGACGAAATGATCGACCACCTCACGCCGCACCTCGAAACGGGCGACATCATCATCGACGGCGGCAATTCGCATTACCCCGACACCAACCGGCGCACCAAAGCGCTCGCCGACCAAGGAATCCTCTACATCGGCACCGGCGTCTCCGGCGGAGAGGAAGGCGCGCGCCACGGCCCGTCCATCATGCCCGGCGGCAATCCCGAAGCGTGGCCGCACGTGAAAGGAATTTTCCAGGCCATCGCCGCCAAGGTCGAGGACGGCTCGCCCTGCTGCGACTGGGTCGGCGAAAACGGTGCAGGCCACTACGTGAAGATGGTTCACAACGGCATCGAGTACGGCGACATGCAGTTGATCTGCGAAGCCTACCAGTTGCTGAAAGACGGCCTGGGTCTGACCGCGCCCGAGCTGCACAAAGTCTTCGCCGATTGGAACAAGGGCGAGCTTGACAGCTACCTGATCGAAATCACCGCCGACATCTTCACCAAGCTCGATGACGATGGCGCGCCGCTGGTCGACAAGATCCTCGATACCGCCGGCCAGAAAGGCACAGGCAAGTGGACCGGTATCAGCGCGCTCGATACCGGCACGCCCGTCACGCTGATCGGTGAAGCTGTCTTCGCGCGCTGCCTCTCCGCCATGAAAGCCGAACGCCAAGCCGCGTCCGCCATCCTCACCGGCCCGAAGCCTCCCGCGCCCAGCGACCGCGCCGCCTTCATCGAAGACGTGCGCCGCGCGCTCTACTGCTCCAAGATGATCTCCTACGCGCAGGGCTACATGCTGCTGCGCGAGGCCGCGAAAGAAGAAGGCTGGAATTTGAACTTCGGCGGCATTGCCCTGATGTGGCGCGGCGGCTGCATCATCCGCAGCCGTTTCCTCGGCAAGATCAAAGAAGCCTACGACACCAATCCGCAGCTCACCAACCTGCTGCTCGACCAGTTCTTCAGCCACACCCTGATCGGCTACCAGGAGTCTTGGCGCCGCGCCATCGTGCGCGCCATCGAGGCCGGCGTGCCCACGCCCGCGTTCTCCACCGCGCTCTCGTTCTACGACGGCTACCGCACCGCGCGCCTGCCCGCCAATCTGCTGCAAGCCCAGCGCGACTACTTCGGTGCGCACACCTACGAGCGCATCGACAAGCCGCGCGGCCAGTTCTTCCACACCAATTGGACCGGCCGCGGCGGCCGCGTATCCTCGGGAACCTATAACGTATGAGCGGCCTCCAGATTCCCGCCGCCGGCGCGCTCGACATGCTCTCGCTCGGCGCCCTCGTGCATCGCCTCGATCCCGGCATCATCCCGTTTCGTAAGGCGTCGCACTGCGATATCCACGTGAGCGGCGGCGAATTCAACTGCGCCGCGAACCTGGCCAATTGTTTCGGCCTCTCGACCGGCATTGCCAGCGCCATGGTCGACTACCCCATCGGCGACCTGATCGCCGAGCGCGTCCGCGCTATGGGCGTCAAGCCGTTCTACAAACACTTCGCGCACGATGGCGCCACCGGCCCCAACATGGCCGCCGTCTACAGCGATCGTGGCTTCGGCGTGCGCGCGCCGGTGGTCTTTTACAATCGCGCCAATGAAGCGGCCGCGCTGCTGAAGCCCGGCGATTTCGATTGGCCGGCTATCTTCGGCGCGGGCGTGCGCTGGTTCCACAGCGGCGGCATCTTCGCCGCGCTCTCGCCCACTACGGCCGAGGTCATCATCGAGGCCATGCAAGCCGCCAAGGCCGCGGGCGCGGTGGTGTCTTTCGATCTCAACTATCGCGCCAAGCTCTGGAACATCTCGGGCGGCCACGAGCGCGCCGTGTCCGTGATCCGCCGCATCGTGCAAAACGTCGACGTGCTGGTGGGCAACGAAGAAGATTTGCAGATGGGCCTCGGCATCCCCGGCCCGGAGGTCGCCGCGAAATCGAAGCTCGACCCCAGCGCCTTCTTCGGCATGATTGGCCGCGTCACCGCGCAGCACCCGCAAATCAAGATCGTGGCCACCACGCTGCGCGAAGTACACTCGACCAACCACCACAGTTGGAGCGCCGTCGCCTGGATCGAAGGCCAGACCTACGTCGCGCCGACCTGCGAGCTGGACGTCTACGACCGCGTGGGAGGAGGCGACGGATTCGCCGCCGGCTTCTTCTACGGCCTGCTCACCGGACAGCCGCCCGCGGAAGCCATCAAGCTGGGCTGGGCGCACGGCGCGCTGCTGACGACCTTCCCCGGCGATACGACCATGGCCACGCTCGACCAGGTGCAGGCGTTTGCCAAAGGCGGCTCCGCGCGCATCCAGCGGTGAGGCGCGGAACGTCTACGGTTCGCCCTTGTCACGCGGGCACGTTCGACGGTCCTATGGTTTCCCCATGATACCCGGCAGCCAGCGGACGGCATTGTCATGGAATATCTTACGCAGAACAGGACCGGGCAGCGCGAGTCCCTGGTAGCGGTGCCCCTTGTACTCGACGCTTTGGTCCGTGGCGAAGAATTTCCAATCGCGCTCGTACGTGTTGTTCCATTCCGCGAGCGCCTTGCCGGTAGCGTCCTTCGGCATGACGTCCAGGTCCGTCGCATAGAGGATGCGATCCTGGTATTTGAGTAGGAAAGCGCGCACTTTGTCACGCCGCTGGAGCATGAAGTAGGGGACGCGCGCGGCGGTGTCTACCGCGAAATTGGGATAGCGATCAAAGCGCTGGGCCATCTCATTTACGTCTGCTTCCATGCTCCCCAGGTGCGCGCCGATCACGCGCAGTTTGGGGTTCTCTGACACGAGATGGTCCCGCGCCGCGAGAATCGCGGCCTTGGAAGGCCACTCCGGATGGGCGTAAGCGTACTCCTGCCGGTTCTTCTGGTAATATTCATAGTCAGGGCTGGCGGGGTTGGGCGGTTGCCAGCAAGAATCAGGCTCCGCGATGTGCGCGACTACCGTCCGGCCGTGGGCGGCGATGTCCTTATAGATAGGCTCGAATGCCGGGTCATCCGGCATCACATATTTCCCCGCTTTCGACTTCATCTCCATGCCCATGACTTTGTAAATCTTCACCGCGATGGCTCCCGCCGCGAAGTCGGTATCGAGTTGGCGGATTGTGCGCTGGGCGAATCCCGGTTCTTCGAATTCGTAAGGGCTGAAAGTCGTGCACAGAACGGCACGGCCTCCCGTGCTATGGACGACTTTGAGCACGTCGCTGCGCTGCGGCTCCAGTCCCTTGAAGTATGGGTCGCGATCGTCAATCACGCAAATATCTAGAATGTGCAGCTTCAGGCGCCGCATGAGGGCGCCGAACGCCGGGTCGTCCTTATAGAGGTGCACGTGCGCGTCAATGGGCTCCAGCGCGGAAAAGCTCGCCAGATCACCGGCCGGTGGACCGCCAATCCGGGCATCGGGCGTTGGACCCGTGCCCCGCGCGGAGATGAGCACCAGCGAGACCGGCAGCACAGATACGATCAGGGATAACAACGTCCACTTCGAATTCGGAAATCTCATCTCGGTCTTCCTGCCGGCAGAATAGCATTTATTCTGCTTATAGGCTCTTGGATTTCGAGAGGCACAACACCGGGAACAAGAGGCGACCAGCACCGGGAATCCGGAGACCGCTCTCAAGTAACCTCTTGAGCTCCTGGAACTTCATTAAAACAAAGAACATTGGTGTCAGCGGTCACCGCGAGGGGCGACCCCTGGCTCACTGTTACTTCGCGGCTCACCGTTACTTCACTACGGGCAACCTTGCAAACGGCCAGATCTGGCCCTAGCCTGGATGTTTTGCGACACCAGCAAGGTGGCCGATAGAAACGGCGGGGACTGTCCGGCCGGATCAAGGCCGCGCAGTAAAGAAGAGGTCCTTTGAACAGACGTGAACTACTTCGGACGACGGTAGCCGGTGCCGTCGGCATGTCGCTGGACATTGAAGCGCAAGAGAAACAATCCGCTGCCAACCCTAGCCGCGTCGTACCCTCCCCCACAGTGCCGGTCAAGGACAAAGAGATTTACGACTTACTCGGCTATACCACCATGACCGGCGAAGACCCACGGCAGATGTGGGCGCGCCTTCCCAAAACCAGCCAGTGGCTGGCAGGGCCGCTGGCGCCAGATTCTTGGGCAGGGCAGGTTTTCGTGGCCGACCACGGCGACATCTTTGCGTTTCGCTTCATGTCCCTGCCGTCAGCGTGGCTGGCATCCGCCGAAGCCAAAGGGCGGGCAGCTTACTGCGCCAGGCAGTTGCCCACATGGTGGAAACGGAAGTGGCCGGCATGGTGGCGCGTCGTCGGTCCGCGTGCATGGGACGACTCCTACGCCCGGCTGATCTGGCAGATGCCGGACGGCGGGCCTGAGGTTACCTACGAATGGGCGCGCACCGCCGCCAACGAAATCGTCTGCCGCATCACCCACTCTGCGGAGGCGGACCTGATCCTCGAAGGATACATGCCCTGGACCTCCGCCACACCGGAGCACTCCGTCCTCTATGCCGAGGGCCCGGAGAGGAGATTTCTGCGCGGCCGCTCATGGATACCGCATACCCGAGACGGCATGCGTTGGTCGCTGGCGCTCTCCAGCGCGCTCGAGGACGTCATCGGCGCCGGATCGGGGGAGTGGCACGGATACATCCCTAACGTGAAGACCTTGTACCTGGCGGGACGTCAGGGCCAGCGCTACGAAGCCATCGAAGAGTCCACTGCCCGTTGGCTCGAGAATCAGCGCATCGACGAACTGCTGGAGCGCAATCGCACGCGCTATTTGAAACAGCGGCCGGCCGGCAAGGGATGGCTCGCAGATCTTCCGGCGGCCATCAACGATCAACTCGAATGGAGCGAGGTCTACACGCCGCGCCGCCGCCGGCCCTACATCACGGTCTCGCGCACCTGGGGCCTTTTCTACGGCACTAATACGGGGCCGGACTTCCTCTGGGACAGCTTCTGCAACGCCATACTCGTTTGTCAGGAGGACGAGCGTAAATCGTTCGACATGATCCGCGACATCACCTCGTGGCAGAACGACCAGGGGATGTTCGCGCAGTATGGCGAATGGGCCGCCAACCCGAGGCCAAACAACTCGCCGGTTGCCTGGGGGCATACGCAGTACCCGGTAGGAGCCCTGGCCGTGGCCAAGGTCTACCAGCGCCGGCCCAACCGCGCCTTCCTGGCCGAGATCTATCCCCGCTTACTGAAGAATCATCGCTGGTGGTTCGCCGACCGCGGCGACGGCCAACCCTGGCGCGACGGGAATCGCAACGGGCTGCTCGAACTCGGCGCGAACTACCCGGAAGAAATTCCTTATGCCGACCGGCAACAGGTCGCCTACTGCGAGTCATACGACGATAGCCCGGAGTGGTGGCACGTCGCGAAGTACAACGAGCAGACAGGGACCCTGGAACAAGACACGGTGGAGCGCAACTGCCTGTATGCGATGGACTGCTGGGTTCTGGCCTGGCTGGCCCGCCAGCTCGGTCGGGTGCAGGAAGCTGCTGCGCTCGAAGCCGAACATTCGCGCATGGCCACAACCATCAACCGGCTGCTTTGGGATTCGCGCCGCCAGTGCTACTTCAACCGCCACTGGGACAATCATCCCGGCGATCCCTTTTTCCCGCAAATCGCGCCCGATATCTTCATGTCGCTGCTGGGCAAGGTCGCCACCACCGAGCAAGCCGCGGCGCTTCGCAAGCTGTTCCACGATCCCACCAAGTTCGCGGGCGAGTGGATCCTGCCGACCATCAGCCGCGACGATCCGCTGTACCCAAAGCAAGACTATTGGAGGGGCAAGGCGTGGCCGCCCGTGAACTGGCTCGTCTACCAGGGGCTGAAGATTTACGAATGGGACCGGGAAGCCATGCTGCTGGCGCAGTCCAGCGCCAAGATGTTTCTCAAGCCATGGCGCGAACGCGGCGAGTGCCATGAGAACTATCTCTCCACGACGGGCGACGGTTCCGGCACGCTGCACTATACCTGGGGCGCGCTGCTGGCGCTGATCGCCATCGAGGAAATCGTGGACATCAATCCGTGGCACGGACTCCGCTTCGGCAATCTCGAGCCCGTAGAGGCGGCTGCCATCGAGCGGTATTCAATCGCCGGCGCGCTCTACGATGTCGAACTCTCGAAGGATGGGTTGCTGGTGAAGCGGAACGGCAAGCAGTCGTTCGCGGCTAACCGGCCGGTGGAACTACGCCACGTGCAGTTCTCGGCTGGCCGCGTCAGCTTCGAGATCCGGTCCGGCCATCCGGTGGACGTATATGTGGGCAGTGGTCCGGCGCGCCGGTTCCCGGCGGGCGTTTCCAGCGCGTCCGGAGTGATTTGAAAGCAGACGAGGGTCCGCTGCGAGGAGATAGTTGATGTCAACGACGCGACGAGCAATTCTGCAAATGGGTGTGGCGGCATTCACGGGCCGCGCGTTAACCGCTGCAACGGACGCGCTGCCGGGTGCGCCATTTGGCGCCGGCAAGGGATGGCTGCCCCTTCTAAACGGCCGCGATCTATCCGGGTGGCACTCCGAGCTTGGCTGGCACGGCGTCGCCGGCCGGTTGAACGAGTGGCACACGACGACCGCCGTGTCGTGGTCGGATGCGCACCCGGCGGTGCTCGCCAGTACCGAGCGTCCTGGCGGCATTATTGCAAACGGCGTCCAAACGCGCACGACTAATCTCGTGCTCGATCGCAAGCTCGGAGACCTCGAGCTATACCTCGAGTTCATAGTCGCCAAAGATTCGAATTCGGGCGTTTACCTACACGGTTTGTATGAGGTGCAGATTCTCGATAGCTACGGCAAGTCCGGGCCGTTGAAGTACGGCGATGGCGGCGGCATATACGAACAGGTGGACAAGAACAACAAGGGATTCGGCGGCACGCCGCCGCGCGTCAATGCCACGAGGCCGCCCGGTGAGTGGCAGTTTTATCACATCTGGTTTCGGGCTCCGCGCTTCGATGATGCGGGCAGGAAAACCAGCGACGCGATGTTCGAGAAGGTCATTTACAACGGCCAGCTTGTGCACAAGCGCGTCACTTCCGGCAGCCCCACCCGCTCTGCGCTGGCACTGCCAGAAGCTCCGCGGAACCCGATCATGCTGCAAGGAGACCACGGGCCTGTCGCTTTTCGAAATATTTACTTCCGGCCATTGCGATAGGAGCGTCTTATGTCGAATCAAGATGGTGTGACTCGCCGCGCTCTCCTTCCGGGCGCCGCGGCTTTATTCGTTCCGCGCCACGTGCTCGGTGGCCGCGGTCATCAAGCTCCCAGCGATACGTTGAATATCGCGGGCGTGGGCGTGGCCGGGATGGGCCGCCGCTATCTGCAAAACTGCGAAAGCGAACGGATCATCGCGCTGTGTGATGTCGACTACGGCTTTGCGGCCAAAGTGTTTCGCCGCTATCCGAAAGCCGCGGTGTATCGCGACTTCCGCGAGATGCTGGAGAAGGAAAAGAGCATCGACGCGGTGGTTATCGCGACTCCCGATCACAATCACGCGATGGTGCAGATGGCCGCGCTACGGATGCACAAGCATGTTTACTCCGCCAAGCCCCTGACTCACGCGCTTTACGAGGCGCGCACGGTGGCGAATACCGCGCGCGATGCCAAGGTAGCGACACAGATGAGCGTGCAATCCATGGCGAGCGACGAAGCGCAGTCGACAGCCGAAATCCTGTTAGCGGGCCACATCGGGCCGGTCTCCGAAGTGCATGTCTGGTGCGATCACCCGCTGTATCCCGCCGGCCAGCGGCGTCCCGCAACGGGTCCTGCGGCGCCCAAAGACATGGATTGGGAACGGTGGATCGGGCCTGCGCCGCACCGCGCATTCGACCCGTTGTATCATCCGTGGCTGTGGCGATCCTGGTGGGACTTCGGAACCGGCACGATCGGCGACATGACCTGCCACGCTCTGCACGTCTTTTACCAGGCCCTGGAGTTGAGCGCGCCTGCGACTGTTCACGGCAGCCGCACCAAAATGCATGGTGGCCTGTTCCATATGACGGCAGACGGGCGTGAAACCCTGCCGCCACTGATAGAGACGCCCGAATGTGAGAGTTACTCCACCATGGTCACCTGGGACTTCCCGGCCAGGGGGCAGCATCCGCCGTTGCGCGTTCACTGGTACGATGGCGGCCTTCGTCCACATCGTCCCGTTGAGTTGGATCCGCGCGCGCCGATGCCGTCCGCGGGACTGCTCTTCGTTGGGTCTAAGGGTAAACTGCTGGCTGGCTATTCGGGTGGAAATAACCGGCTACTGCCCGAAAAGCAATACCGTGATTTTGAGCCGCCGCCCAAAACACTCCCGCGCTCCATGGGACACTATCAAGAGTGGATTCGAGCCGCGAAGGGTGGCCAGCCCGCGCACTGCAATTTCGAGATTGGAAGCCGGATGACGGAGGTCGCGTTACTCGGCACGCTCGCGGCCCGCACCGCCAGGTACCTGGAGTGGGACAGCGCGAATCTGCGTGTGACCAATGATGAAGAGGCCAACCGGCTCGTCAATCCTCCGTATCGGCAGGGGTGGGCACTCTAGGCAGTCGCGACGGCCGCACGTCCTCTGTAAACTAGGGTTTCGGCTGGAACGCAGCGCCGGTGACGTATTTTGTTGAGATGACGTCGAGTCCGTGCGCCACTTCTACGTGCACAACGCACTGGAAGAACCGCGGGAACACCAGACGCCCTCCTTGTTTAATGCCAATCGCAGCCAGCAGATCGCGCAAACCGGTTTCCGAAGTCAAGAACTCGGCGGCGCCCTGCGTGCCTGAGGTTGTTAATCCGGCAACGATTACCACGCGACGGGCCGCGCTCACCCCGGGGACGACGCTGACCATCGCATATTCGCTTCGGATGGCGTGCGAATTCCTATCGAACTCGAGGCCGTAGTGCGAATTCGCTTGCGGCGGCGCTTCGGTGTCGGCAATGTAATTATTCAAGAAGCCCGGCCGGGAAACAACCGCGAAGCGCCAAGGCCAGTGTTCCGGTAGCCATATCAAGTTGCCCCGATCCTGAAAGCCCCCCAGAAAGACGAGATCGTCCTTCTTCATCTCGTCGAGTGTGAGCTGATGCGCGCGAGTGGCCGTTATGGTCGCGCCCAGATTTGTGAAAAGCATCGACAGGCGCTGCAGGGCCAGCATGTCGCCGAGCGCGGCGAAGCCGTTCTCGTAATACAGGCGACCAGCCAGAGCGGCTAGTTTGGGGTCGGCGGCGGCCTTTGGTTCGGCCGGAACGGAACGCTCCCCCACCGGATTTTCTGCGCGGAGGGGCAGCAACACATTACCCTCTGAAACGAGGTAAGGAAAATCCCAAAAGGACACGATAATGTGGCGCTGCGAATCAAAGAAGCCGTTCCAAAACTGAGCTTCGATCCCTTGATTCAGGTGGGCCGCCAAGGCCGATTGCCTTCGGTACAACCAACCGCCGGCGAGTGCCGCGCCCGCGATAAACATCACCAGCGCAAGCAGAACTATTCCACTGACACTCGTCCAGAACCTTCCGCGCGCGGCCCTGGGCAAGGAAGAGATCGGCTCCGGCCGCACCGGGACTTCGCCCTGAGGCACTGCTTCTTGCAAGTCGTTGCCGGGCCGGACTTGAAAGACAGGCACGTAGTGGCCCTTTGGAACTTCGATCGTGATCCCGTCATGCCTCCCCTCGCTTTCGTAATACTCCTTGAGTTTCAGCCGGAGCCTGTAGGCCTGCGTGCGGACAATCGTGTCGGAGGCGGGATCGAATTTCGGCGTGCGGCTAAACACGCTGGTTGCGATGGAGTACTCGTTGATCTCATCACTCCGGCCTTCCTCGGCCAAGGAGACGACATACTGCAGGAAACTTTTGAGACTGGGAGCGTTAGAGAAGGTCGCCGAGCCGAGCACGCGCTCGATATGGAGCCTCCGCTCCTTGCTCGAGAGCAATTCGCCCGTTCTCAGTCCGGCAGACTCCATGCTGTCGCAAATTGTACCAAACGCCTTGCCGCGGCACCACCCCTTGCGGAGCATGGTTCGTCAGCTTGCGCGCGCTTCGTTGGCAGTCTGGAGCAAGGCGCTCTTTGACCGCCCAGGGGGGAAAGCCTGTAAGCCCTGTAACGTATCATGAAGACACCTTGCGTAACTCCCGATAACAAATTCAAAACAAAGTACATGCCAACAAAAGGCCGCATTTGGGAAGGGCGTCATTTTGGGTCACTGTTACTTCACCGAGCGCAACCTTGTGGACGGGCACGTAGGGACCTAACCTAAAGTCCTACATTAGTAGCTTCGCGTGAGGCCAAACGGCAATTAGGAACAGAACCACGATGTCAGACATCAATCGCCGCCAATTTATCGGCTCCGCTGCGGCATCCGCGGTCTTCACCATCGTCCCCAGGCACGTTCTGGGAGGACCCCGATTCGTTGCGCCGAGCGACAAGATCACATTGGCGCACATCGGCATGGGTACGCAGGGCATCGGAGAACTCGGCTATCTGCTGGGGGACCCGTCTATCCAGATCGTCGCGGTCTGCGATCCGAATACCGATAGCAGCGACTACCTGGAGTGGAGCAAAGGCAGCATTCGAAAGCGCATACGGGAATATCTCGGGAATCCGGCCTGGCGGGAGAATGACGACGGCTGTCCGGGGGGCCGGGAAATCGGGCGCGAAGCAGTCAACACTTACTATGCGAATCAGCGCGCCGCGGACAAGTTCAAGGCCTGCGCCGTCTACGCGGATTTTCGCGAACTGCTCGAGAAAGAGAAAGACGTCGACGCCGTCAAAATCATGACGCCCGACCATTTGCATGCGACCATCTCCATCGCCGCGATGCGCAAGGGCAAGCACGTGATCATGCACAAGCCCCTGGCCAATCGCATGTACGAAGCGCGCCTGGCAATTGAGACGGCGCGCCAGTCCAAGGTGGCTACGCACCTGCTGGCATGGGGCGCCGCGCCTGCCAACGGCCTGATCGCGGCCAGCATCAAGGAAGGTGCTATTGGCCGGCTGCTGGAAATCCACAATTGGACAAACCGTCCCGTCTGGCCCCAATATACGAAAATCCCGGCCGATCCGCTTCCCGTCCCAGCGGGCCTGGATTGGGAGCTGTGGCTGGGACCTGCCTTGGAGCGCCCGTATCATCGCCACTATACGCACGGGGTGTTCCGCGGCTGGTTCGAATTCGGCGGTGGATCCATGGCGGACATGGGCATTTACAGCCTGTGGCCCGTGTTTGCGGAACTCGGGCTGAGCGGTCCGATCAGCGCCGAAGCGTGGGCTACACACACCTGTGAGTTTGCCGGGCAGGTGAGCCGCACGATCAAGAACGACTATTCCTATCCGACCGCTTGCGCCATGCGCTTCCAGTTCCCGCCCATGCCGGCCATGCCTTCTCTGGAACTTTTCTGGTACGACGGCGGCATCAGGCCGCGGTTACCCAAGGAACTCGAGGCGGCCGGCGCCACGGTATCCAAAGAGGGGATTCTGTTCATTGGCGACAAGGGATCGATTCTGGCCGGTTACTTCGGAGACGATCCAACCCTCTACACCAGGCATAAACCCGAGCCGCTTTTCCCGTCTCACGGCACGAGTGCGCCGGAAGAGAATCCCGTGGAGCGCAACCGGCTGTGGCGTACGGCGTTCCAGGGAGGGCCGTCATCTCCGGGTAGCTTCCTCAACTCGGGGCCCATCTCGGAAACCGTCAACCTCGGCGCCATCGCTTTACGCGCGGGACAGAAGGTGTTATTTGACGGCGCCACCATGAAAATCACCAATGTGAGTGAGGCCAACAAGTACATGTCCCGCGAGTATAGAAAGGGTTGGGAGCTGTGAAGCGCGACTCCATTTCCAGGAGACAGATTTTGGCCAGCGCGGGCGGGCTTGCTACAGGCTGCTTCCTGGCCGCCGCGCGCGAACCCGAAGCTGGTCCGCTGGGTTTGCCGGCGGGGTGTCAGGTCTTTGTTGTAAGGGAGCAGTTAGTGCGGGATTTCGATGGCACTCTCCGCGAGCTTGCCGCTCTGGGTTACCGGGTCATCGAGTTCTGTTCCCCGCCCAGTTTTGTGACCATGGGTTTTGCGCCCCTGGTGAACATGACAGGCGCGCAGATCCGGCAGAGGGCGGCGGCCGCCGGATTGAAAGTCGTAAGTTGCCATTTCCAGTTCCATGAACTCCAGGAGCACCTCGACGAGAGGATTGTATTCGCTAAGGAGCTCGGCCTGGAACACATGATCGTCGCGACCCTGGCCATCTCACCCCAGGCGCCGATGGATGACTGGCGGCGGGCTGCCGGCGTCTTGAACAAGCTCGGCGAACGTACGCGAAAGGCGGGCATCCAGCTCGGCTTCCATAACCACGGCTTCGAGTTCAAGGAAATCGGCGGCGTAATGATTTTCGATGAGCTGATGAGCCGGCTCGATGCGAGCCTGGTTAAGAGTCAGTTTCAAGTAGCCAGTGTGTTCAGCCTGGGCATCGATCCGATTACATATCTTACTAAGTACCCCGGCCGCTTTCTTTCGTTCCACCTACAGGACTGGTCGATCGCCGAAAAGAAAGAGGTGCCGATAGGACAGGGTTCGATCGATTGGAGAAGGGTTTTCACGGCGGCAAAGACCAGCGGCATCAGCTACTATTTTGTCGAAATGGGCATGGACGCGCTCAAAGTGAGCTATCCCTTCCTTCGGCATCTGAGGGTCTAATGCCGGCATTCGCAACTTTTTCCGCGGCGCAAGGGCCGCCAAAGAGACGCCGGGTGGTTCAAGCATCCGCGGGACGGACAGCCAGCCTCCATCCAGGGGGCCTGGGGCGGCTGGACGAGTGTAAAGGGGACCGGAAACTCTATCTGTTCGGCGTGCAGTCCTTTCCGAATCGGAGATCGTGTGTCCCCGCCAGCATTGGTTCAACCAACGGGGCGCAGATGTGGCCCGCGGTAGGGGTAGGATAGAACGCCTAAGGAGACAACAAAGTCAGTCGCTAAGTCAGCGAGAAAGAGCGTGAACTTATGCCAAAGAAAGTACTGCTAATCTGCGCCGTGTGGCTGGCGCCTTCGTGCGTCTGCTGGGGCCAGGGGTATGGTTCGATATCGGGAACCGTGTCGGACGCCTCCGGGGCTGTGGTGCCTGGGGCGACGATCACCGCTTTTGAAGCCGCAACGAAGATCGGCACGACCGGGAAAAGCAACTCGGAGGGGCAATACAACCTGATCCAGTTGCGTCCGGGCCTTTATGATATTACGGCAGAGGCCAATGGCTTCAAAATGCTTTCGCGGCCAAACATCAACGTGGACGTTGCCGGCCGCGTTACCTTGGATTTGCGGCTGGAAGTCGGGGGCACCTCGGAGACCGTGGCTGTTACGGCGGAAGCGCCTCAGCTGCGAACTCAAGATGCGCAGACCGGTGAGGTTATCGACTCGACGATGATCAAGAACTTGCCACAGTTGAATCGCGATCCATTGGAACTCTTGCAACTCTCCGGCAACGTGTATGGCACCGGCCTATCCTCGAACGGCAGCAGTCCAATCAGCAACAACCCAGCGGTTGGCAGCAACGATTCTTCGGGCAACCTCTCTCTGGCAGGCGGGCGCACCGGATCGCTGGACTACGCCGTGGACGGACAGAACATCAATAGCGGGCGCGGCCATGAAGTCCTGTCTAACGGCATACCCACTATGGAGTCCGTCGCGGAATTCAAGGTGATCACCGGTGGCATGTCGGCCGAATATGGCCGCAGTTCGGGCGGCATCGTGGAAGTAGTGACCCGCGGAGGAACGAACCAGTTGCACGGCCAGGGATTCGAGTTCTTCCGCAACAACATGCTCAACGCCAACTCCTGGCTTCAGAATGCCACTGGGGGACAGGCTACGATTTATAAGCAGAATATCTACGGGGGCGACCTGGGCGGTCCCGTGGTTCTGCCGAAGATCTACAACGGCCGTAACAAGACGTTCTGGTACTTCAACTATCAGGGCACCAAGTTACGCCAGGCCGCCGTCAACATGCTGGGCGGCGTGCCCACTGCAGCCGAACGGACGGGCAATATGACGGACACGCTGTACAACGGCGTGTCTCCTTTAATGTATGATCCACTTGGTAGCTATACCGGGACGGGCACCAATTTGACGCGGACCACCCTACTCGGTGGGAATGGCCTGATCGTGCCAGCCAGCCGGATCGATCCGATGTCGGCGGCCATCCTCGCGGATCTTCCGCTGCCGAACCGGCCGGCGACTCCGGGATTCAGCGATGTGGACAACTATGAGGGGCAGCAATCTACGGGCACCAATGCTTACACCTGGAACTTCCGCATCGATGAGAATATCACCGACCAGCAACGCTTCTTCTTCCGGCTCAAGCGCGACGACTATGACAACGTGAACTCCGAGTGGATGGGAGTCCTCAATCCGCCCATGGCGGTCCAGATGAAAGAGGGGCTGAACACCGACTTAAATTACACCTTCACGATCAGCCCGACTATGGTTCTTACCGCTCGAATGGGCGTCGATGCCGTACCCTCGCTGAGTGGGCCGGTGTTGTCATCCGACTTTAATGCCTCGGACTTTCCCTACGATCCAGCCGTGAAGGATTGGACCGCGCCGGGCCGTCTGGATTTCTCAACCATTCTTGGCAGTAACGGTGGCTGGGGAGGTTCAAGGCTAAACTGAAGTGAACCCCAAAACTGAGACACAAAGTTAAGGGACCAAATACATTGAATGGAGTGAGGAATGGATTTGGCCCGATCAGTTTACAGTCGCGATCTGAAGATCGCCGCCATGCGCGCACTGGACGCCGGCTCTGCCGC
>DATKNQ010000020.1:0-2206 GCA_035541265.1 Bryobacteraceae bacterium | reverse complement strand
ACATTCCACCGAGCTGGTAGAAACTGGGCCTGCATTTGTGCCCATCATCGAAGCCCCTCCGGTGGCGGAACAACCGCCGGCGGCGAAGCTGACGGCGTGGACACCGGAGATAGAGATCGATGTTGGCGGCGTCAAAGTTAGGGTGGCCACAGGGGTCGATACCAAAACACTCACCGCGGTGCTGCGCGCCGTGCGGGTGGCAGGCGCTTGATCACGATCCCTACCGGTGTGCGGATTATGCTGGCGACGCGCCCGGTAGATTTTCGCCGCGGCGCGCATAGCTTGGCCGCCCTTGCGGCTGCCGGGCTTGGCCAGGATCCGTTCGATGGGGCGTTGATCGTATTCCGGGCCAAAAGATCGGACAGAGTCAAAATCTTGCTTTGGGATGGCAGCGGCCTGGTGCTGATCTGGAAGCAGCTTCAGCACGGCGCTTTTCGCTGGCCACCCACCGTGGATGGTGTGATGAAGCTGACCTCGGTGGAATACGCTGCATTGTTCGATGGCCTGGATTGGACACGAATTTTATCAACATCAAGGATTCCCAGACCGACTCAAGCTGGCTAGAATCGCGGTGAAATGCGGGCCGACGGCGACCAGATCAACGTGCTTCCCGAAGATCCAGCTCTATTGCAGGCGCTGTTGCTGGCCGCGTGGTCCGAGCGCGACAATGTTGTGGCGGAACGTGATGCGCTAGCCGAGCAGAATGAGCGGCTGCAACACCTGCTGTTGAAGCTCAAACGACTTAAATTCGGGGCCAAATCTGAGCGGTTGCCCGAGGAGCAATTACAGCTCGCTCTCGGCGACATCGAGACCGCCGTCGCACAATTGGAGGCGCAAAGAGAGAAGCGCGACCCCGCGCGCAAACGCGATGGTATCGCCAAGCGCCGGGCCAGCCGCGGGGTGCTGCCGGCACATTTGCCCCGGGTCGAGGTAACTTTGCCCCCGGAAGACACCAACTGTCCCTGCTGCCGCGCGGCGATGCGGGAGATCGGCCACGATGAATCCCAGCGGCTCGACGTGATTGCGGCGCAGTATCGGGTGATTGTCACCCGGCGGCCGAAATTCGTCTGCCAGGCGTGCGATGGTGTTGTGACGCAGGCCCCAGCACCTGCGCGGCTTATAGAGGGCGGCATCCCCACCGAGGCGCTCGTTGCGAACGTGATGGTCTCGCGCTTCGCCGATCACCTGCCACTATATCGCCAGGCACAGATCATGGCCCGGCAGGGCGTTCTGATCGACCGTGCGACCTTGGCCTTCTGGGTCGGTTATGGGGCTGCCGAGATTATGCCGGTGGTGCGGCGGCTGAAGGAGATCGTACTCTCCTCCACGCGCATCTTCGCAGACGAGACGACGATGAAGGTTCTCGACCCCGGCCGCGGCCGGACGAAACAAGGTTATTTTTGGGTGGCCGCACGGGATGATCGCGCATGCGGCTGCGCGGACCCGCCAGCGGTGATCTATCAATATGCCACGGGCCGGGCCAAACGCCATGCCGACGCTTTGCTCGGCGGCTACCACGGGATCGTGCAATGCGATGGCTACAACGCCTATAAGCAACTCGCCGGGCCAGCGCGGGATGGCTCACCGGTGACGCTTGCGTTCTGCTGGAGTCACGTGAGGCGCGGCTTTTATGACTTTGTGAAAGATGGCACGTCACCAATCGCCACCGAGGCATTGGCACGAATCGCCGTCCTCTATCGCATCGAGGCCGAAATCCGCGGCATGGACCCGGCGCAGCGTCTCGCTAAACGCCAGGAACTCAGCCGGCCGCTGGTGGAAGACCTGCGTCATTGGTTCGAGGCACAGCTCAAAACCTTGCCGGCCCGTGGCCCGCTCGCCGAAGTGATCCGCTATCCACTCAACCACTGGGTCGGCCTTGAGCAATTCCTTGTCGATGGCCGCATCGAAATCGATAACAACACCGTCGAGCGGTGCATTCGTCCCATTACATTATCAAGGAAAAATTCGCTCTTCGCAGGCTCGGATGAAGGCGCAGAAAACTGGGCCGCCGTCGCGTCACTGATCGAAACATGCAAGCTCAATAGCGTGAACCCGCAAACATACTTCACCGATCTGCTAACCCGCCTCGTTAACGGCTGGCCCCAAGCACGCATCGACGAACTTATGCCCTGGTGCTGGAAAACGCCCACCACGGTCTGACCCAAAAGTCAAAGACAACTGCAGAGGACCACAGAGCATCGCTTAC
>DATKNQ010000019.1:0-6334 GCA_035541265.1 Bryobacteraceae bacterium | reverse complement strand
CCGGTAACTGATGTTCGCCATGTGGACCAACGCCGCGGAAGTTGTGCCAACTTCGACATCCGCTGTCAGATCCGCCGTATTCCGGCTCTTCACAGCCTTCAGGAAGTTCGCCATGTGCGGGATCGTATCGTCGATTTCGGTTTCCGTGTGCTTCATCATCTCGCCCGGTTCGCGCCTGTCGCCCAGGAAGATCTGGAAAGCGTGCTCGTCCACCGGCATGAATCCCTTGCTGCCGAAGAAGGTGACGCCGATAAAGTTCGGACCGGATGCCGGAATGCCCGGTTCGCCGCCTGTGTTCAGCCCGCGCACTTCGAAGACCAATTCCGCATCGCCATAATCGAACGTGGCAATTTGCGTGTTGGGAGTCTCCTGATCGTCCTGGTAGATATACTTGCCGCCCGTCGACACCACGCCTTTCGGTAAACCGCGCCCCAAGCCCCAGCGCGCGACATCCATCTCGTGAATGCCCTGGTTGCCGATGTCACCATTTCCCGTATCCCAGAACCAGTGCCAGTTGTATTGGTAGCGGTTCTTCGTGTAAGGCCGCAAGGGCGCGGGGCCCAGGAACAAATCCCAATCGAGACCCGCGGGCACCGGTTCGTCAGGCGTGTGGCCGATCGACGGGCGGCGCTTGAAGCAGATGCCGCGCGCCATGTAAACGTCGCCGATCGCGCCTTTATGCAGCAATTCGATCGCGCGGCGCTTGTGCTCCAGGCTGCGGCTCTGCATGCCGATCTGCACGATGCGATTAGCCCGGCGGGCCGCCGCGGTCATGGCCTGGCCTTCGAACAGGTTGTAGCAGGCCGGTTTTTCGCAGTAAACGTCCTTGCCCGCCTCGCAGGCCCAGATGGTGGCGAGCGCATGCCAATGATTGGGAGTGGCGATGGATACCGCGTCGATGCTCTTGTCTTCGTACAGCTTGCGCAGATCCTGATAGACGCGCGGCTTGTTGCCTTGCAGTTTCTCGGCGATCTGCGCGGCGCGCTCGGTCTGCGCCTGGTTCACATCGCAGATAGCCACCACGCGCGCGCCCGGTATTTTGCTGTAATACTTCAGGTGATCGCGGCCGCGGCCGCCGAGGCCGACGATGCCAATCCCTACCGTATCGTTGGCTGCCCGCGCGCCCATCGAAACCGAGCCTGCGCCCAGCAGGAAGGTCCTGCGTTCCATTAATGCCTCCTGATAAAGACAATCGTATATCATGTAAGCAATGCAATTGATGTTGAACGATATCGAGACGGATTCTCCGATACGCATCGAACCGGCACGGCGGCTGAGCGACGACGAATTCTACGACCTTTGCGCCGCGAATCCCGATCTGCAGATCGAGCGCACCGCGGAAGGGGAGATTGCCATTATGCCGCATACCGGAGGAGAGACTTCCGGCCGAAACGCCGATCTGACAATGCAATTGCAGGCGTGGGCCAAGCGCGATCGGCGCGGAAAAGTTTTCGATTCGAATGGCGAGTTCATCTTGCCCAACGGCGCGGCTCGCCGGACGCATGCTGGATCCTAAAGTCGCGTCTGGCGGCGTTATCGCGGGAACAGAAAAGTAAGTTCATTCCGCTGTGTCCCGATTTCGTTGTCGAGATATTATCGCCCTCCGACCGCCTCTCGCGCCTCCAGGCCAAGATGCGCGAATGGATCGGCAACGGTGCGCAGCTTGCTTGGCTGATCGACCCGACAGCGCGGGTGGTCTATATCTATCGCCCTAATGAAACTCCCGAGCGCCTGGAAAATCCCGATCGCGTCGCCGCTAGCGCGCCCGTTGACGGGTTCGTGCTGGAAATGCCTGATATCTGGGATCCGGATCTGTAACGGCCGCGCTCAGTGATCGCCGTTGCAATTGCCGTCTTCGAGAAACGCGCGCAGGCGATGGCTGCGGCTGGGATGCCGCAATTTGCGCAGCGCCTTCGCTTCAATCTGGCGGATGCGCTCGCGCGTGACCGCGAAGTTCTGTCCGACCTCTTCGAGGGTGTGCTCGCTGCCGTCTTCCAGGCCGAAGCGCATCTTGACGATCTTCTCCTCGCGCGGAGTCAACGTCTTCAGCACCTGCGCCGTCTGCTCGCGCAGGTTCAGATTGATCACCGCGTCGGAAGGCGACAGGCCTGCCTGATCGACGAGGAAATCGCCGAGGTGCGACTCGTCTTCCTCGCCGATAGGAGTCTCGAGCGATATCGGCTCCTGCGCCACGCGCAGCACCTTGCGCACCTTGGCGACCGGCAATTCCATGCGCCGCGCCAACTCCTCGCTGGTGGGCTCGCGGCCCAGTTCCTGGATCAACTGCCGTGACGTCCGGATCAGTTTATTGATCGTCTCGATCATATGCACCGGAATGCGGATGGTGCGCGCCTGGTCCGCGATGGCGCGCGTGATCGCCTGCCGCACCCACCACGTGGCGTAGGTCGAGAATTTGTAGCCGCGCCGGTAATCGAACTTATCGACCGCGCGCATCAGGCCGATATTGCCCTCCTGGATCAGATCCAGGAATTGCAGGCCGCGATTGGTATATCGTTTGGCGATGCTTACCACCAGCCGTAGATTCGCCTCGATCAATTCGCGCTTGGCCGCCTCGGCTTCGCAATCCGCTTTGCTGATTACCGCCAGGGTGCGCCGCAGCTCCTGTGCCGTGGCGCCGGATTGCTCTTCAAGCTGCTGCAGCCGCTGCGTGTAGCCGCGCTGTTCCTTGCGCAAATCCTTCACGCCGTCGGCCCGCGACGCTGAGGTTTCAATGCGGCGCACCACGCGCGTAATCTCGCGTTCCACGGGCGTCAAGTCATCGACCGCCGCGCGGATCCGGGCCGTGAAGTGCCGCAGGATGGGACCCTGGAAGCGGACGCTCCGGATCCGCTGCGAAACTCGCACGCGCAGGCGATTCGTTTCCGATTGCAGCCGGCGATACTGCTTGGGCTTCAATCCCCGCGGAATGGCGATCAGCTTCTGCCGCAGTTGTTGGTATTTCCGGAAATGGCGAGTCACATCTTCGGCCATCGCCAGAAATTCCTTGCGGCTCTCCTCGGCGGCTTCGTCAATCATCAACGGATCCGCCATCATGATGACATCGCGCGCCGAAACCGATCCGCGCTGCATCTCTTCGGCCAGTTCCAGGATCTCCTGGATCACTAATGGCGAGCGCGACAGCGCTTTGATCACCGTGTTCTGCCCGCGCTCGATGCGCCGCGCGATTTCGGTCTCACCCTCGCGCGTCAGCAGCGCCACCGATCCCATTTCGCGCAGGTAAGTGCGCACCGGATCGTTGACCTTTTCGCCGGTCCCCGGAACCAGGTCCAGATCCAGCAGTTCCTCGGCTTCCGCGAGCTTCTGGTCGAACTCGATCTTGGGTTCTTCGAGGATTTCGATGCCGGCACCGTCCAGTTCGGCCAGCAGGTGATCAATCTCGTTGCTGTTGTTCAACTCGGCGGCGGGCAGAGCTTCGTTCAGGTCTTCGTAGACAAGATATCCCTTGTCCTTGCGTTTCTGCACCAATTGCTGCAGCCGATCGAGTTTATCTTCCGGTACCACCGAAGCGACCCACCCCGTTTACTGCGATTTCCCACATTGTACACCCGCGCGTTTCTTTGGATGCGCAATTACCCAATCTTTTCCATCTCGCGCAACTCCTCATAGAGCCGAAGCGCCTCGCCGAGATTTCCGGCTCGTTCCGCGGCCTTCACGCGGGCCTTCAAAGCGGCCACTTGCGTCAACTGCCCGGACCGTTCCAGACTGCGAAGACACTCCTCCCCTACCTGTAGTGAAACGGCGTACTCATTTGTTTCATCCTGCAGTACGGCGGAAGCCAACAATTCCTGATCATTTTCCTCCAAGCGGGCGTGCAGGCCTTCATAATCCACCGGGCCTGCGGCCGCGAGTGCGAACAACGCCTTGAAGATGCGCCGGGTAGCGAATTGTTCGATAGCTGGAAGGTTTTCCAGGCGGCCGAGCAAAGCCTCGCGCGCTTCCTCGTTGGAGAGCAGCAGATTCAACAGCAGCCTTTCATCGCCGCGCAGCGGCTCACGCGCGGGCGCAACCTTCTTATCGCGCCGGTCCATCGCGGACCTGCGAAAATTCTCCAGCACCAGCCCGGCATCCACGCCCAGGTAACCTGCCACATCGTTGGCTACCGCTACGCGTTCGATCTTCTCGGGCAGCCGCTGAATGGCCGGCAGCAGGAACTGAAATCCCGCCACGCGGCCTTCCGCGCTGCGCAGATCGAAGCGGGCGCGTGCGCGATCGGCCAGCCAGTAAAAATAATTCTGCGCTTTATCGAGTTTGGCGCGATAGGCATCGGCGCCGCGATCCTTGCAGTATTCGTCCGGATCGAGCCCGTCCTCCAACTCTACGATGCGCACGTGCATGCTTTCATCCAGCAGCAGATTGATCGAGCGCTCGGCCGCGTTCGCGCCCGCGGCGTCCGGATCGAAATTCACCACGATCTTATCGGAGTGCCGTCGCAGCGCCTGCACCTGTTGCGCGGTGAGCGCCGTTCCGCAACTGGCCACCACTTCGCGCACACCGGCCGCGGACACGCCGATGGCGTCCATGTATCCTTCCACCAGCACCGAGCGGTCCGCTTTCCGGATGCCTTCCTTGGCCCGGTGCAGATTGTAGAGCACCGCGCTTTTGCGATAGATCGGCGACTCCGCCGAGTTCAAGTATTTCGCTTCGTCGGCGGGATCGAGCGCGCGCCCCCCGAATGCGATCACCTTCCCCGGCTCGCTGTGAATCGGAAACATGAGCCGGTGGCGAAAGCGATCGTAAAAGCTGCCGTCCTCGCGCCGGCCCAGCAGGCCGGAGTTCTCCATCTGCTCGGCGGTGAAGCCCTGCCGTTCGAAGATGCGCAGCAGCGCGCGGCCGCCACGTTCCGCATAGCCCAGTCCGAATTGCGCGCTCACCTCGGGCGACACACCGCGCTTGTCGAGATAGCGCCGCGCCTCCGCGCCCGCAGGCCCGGCGAGTTGTTCGCGAAACGCCTCCTGCGCCAATTCCTGCATCTGAAAAACCGCCGCGCGCAGCCGCGTGTCCTCGTCCGCGTACTCCGCACGCTTGGGCATGGGAATACCGTTGCGCTCGGCGAGCAGCTTCAGGGCTTCGGGAAAGGTGACGTGCTCAAATTCCATGACGAACTTCAGTACGTCGCCGGATGCGCCGCATCCGAAGCACTTGTAGAACTGGTGCCCCGCATGCACGGAAAATGATGGGGTCTTTTCGCTATGGAACGGGCACAAACCGGTGTAGCGCGATACGCCGGACTTCCGCAGCCGCACATACTCCCCGATCACCTTCACGATGTCGACGGAGGATTTCAGTTGCTCCTTGAAGTCCATGACCCCTTTGCTAGCCTATTATCGCCGAACCAAAACGCGAGAGCCAGCCCACCGAGGGACCCCAGTGTGATGCCCGCCGAATACCACAGAGTCGGGGGATCGAACCGCATCCTCACGATGTGTTTGCCGGCGGGAACCGGCAGGCCGCGGAAGGCGACATTCGTTAAGACCGGTTGGCGCGGCTGCCCATCAATCCACGCGCGCCAGCCGGGAAACGCGGTCTCTGAGGTGACCAGGAATTGCGGTTCCGGCGCATTCGTTTCGAGCGCGAATTCGTGCGCGCCATATTTCAACACGCGCACAAATCCCTCGCGAGCCGATGAAGGCAGGTCCACACTCGATTCCACCACAGCCTCCGCGCGCGGATCGAAATCGCGCGACCGCAAAATCGCCAGCGCCGCCTGCATGTTCGGCGCACGCCGCACGCGGCCCACCAGAAAGAACCGCGGCAGCACGCCCGGATTCACATAGACATGCGTTCCGGGCAATTCCACGGCCGGCGTCAGCGCGCCCGGTTTCGCGAGCGTGTGCGCACTGATCACGTAGCGCACGTTCATCAGCTTCAGCAACGGCGAATCGGGATCTTCCACTTCGTAATAGCGGCCCCACTGCACGCCCCTGCAAAACGACAGCCGCACTTGCATCAGCCGCACGAGCGCGAACGGATCGTTGCCGTTCGCCGAAGGAAACTCGAACAGCGGTCCGTGCGTGATCATATCCGGGGCGCCTTCCATCGCCTCAAAGCGCCAGGGTGGCACGTTCTGATTCGCCAGACGCCGCAGCCCTTCGGGAATCTGCGGAAAGCCTGCGTACTGCGCATAGCTGATGCCAGGATCGCGCTGCCGGTCGACCGTGTTGAACGGACGGCCCGAACTGACCGCGATCAAATCCGCGGCCACGCTTGCGATGATCGCCGCCTGCACCCATGCGCCGCGCCGTTCCATGATCTGATGCGCGCCCATTCCGGCCAACAAAGCCATTCCCAACGTGAACGCGCACAGCGCGAACTC
>DATKNQ010000018.1:0-4639 GCA_035541265.1 Bryobacteraceae bacterium | reverse complement strand
TCCGTTCACCATCATCGGCATCGCGCCGCCCGAGTTTTTCGGTGTGGTCGTTGGGCAAGCGCCGGAGGTCTGGCTGCCGCTATCCGCGCATGCCAGCGTCTTTCCCGGGCGCCACTGGCTCGATGAGCCCAACACGAACTTTCTGGAGTTGATGGGCCGCCTGCGCCCTGGAGTGACGCCGCAACGCGCCGCGGACGTGCTCACTCCAGTACTGATCCGGACGGAGTTCGACCGCAACCCGCACGCTCCGGAATCCGTGCGCGCGGAGATCCGGAGGGAAAGGGTCAATCTGATTCCCGCCGCCACTGGAATTTCGTGGCTGCGCTACCGTTTTTCGGGGCCCTTGCGCATCGTATTTGGCATGGTGGCGATCACGCTTCTGCTGGCCTGCTTGAATTTGATCAACTTGCAGGCGGCCCGCGTACGCGAGCATCGCAAGGAATTCGCGGTGCGGCTGGCCATCGGCGCCAGCCGGTTGCGCGTGGCGCGGGAAGTCTTTACCGAAAGCGCGTTGCTGGCGCTGGCCGGCGGCGCGTGCGGCTTGCTGCTCTGCGGTCCCCTGGCGCATGCGCTGCTGGACCTCATGTCGCCGGGCGACCCGATCGCGCTCGGCCTCGGTCTGAATCATCAACTGTTCGCCTTCGTGGCCGCTATCTCTATGGCCGCCGCGATCCTCTTCGGAACCGGCCCGGCGTGGCGGTCGACGCGCGGCGAGATCCTGCCGGCCCTTCAGTCCGGTTCCGGCGCCGCCAAGGCGTCGCCCGCCAACCGGATGCTGGGACGCGGCCTGGCTGCCCTGCAAATCGCCCTGTCATTGGTTCTGGTGGCCGGCGCGATCCTGTTTGCCACCAGCCTCTATAAGTTGCTGCACGCCGACTTCGGGCTCAACCCCTCGCACGTGCTGGTGCTTGACGTAGACGCGGTAGAGGCCGGTTACCAGGCCAGCCAATCCGCCGCTTTGAGCCGGCGGCTTGTGACGCGGCTGGCTCCTCTGGCGGGCGTCGAGTCTGTCAGTTTCTCGGCGATTGGCATCTTCACGGGACGCAGCATGAATAGGGCTGTTGAGCCAGTGGGCCAGCCTAAGCCCGCGAATCCTTATGCCTGGTACGACGAGATCGGACCGCGTTACTTCACTACCATCGGCGCGCAGATGGTGGCCGGGCGCGACTTCGACGAGCGCGACAATCTGGCCGCGCCCAAAGTCATGATCGTCAACCAACAGCTGGCGCGATTCTACTTCCCCGGCCTCAATCCGATCGGCCGCAGCGTGGCCGTGGAGGAAGTCGACAGGAAGCCAAAGGTCCTGCGGGAAATTGTCGGTGTGGTGAAGGATCTGCGCAACGAAGGCTCCCGCCAGCAGCCAGCGCCTTACTTCTATTTGCCGGCGATGCAGACGGTCGACATGCCGTTCTCGACGCGCTTCCTGATTCGCGCTGCCGGCGATCCGCGGGCGTTGTATGCCAGCATTCGCGCCGCCGTACGCGCGGAGGATCCGGCTCTCAACATTGTCAGCCTGGACGCTGCGGGCGAACTGCTCGACCGCGCCATTGGCCACGACCGGTTGATGGCCGCTCTGGCCGCAGCATTCGGCGTACTGGCGCTGCTGCTCGCCGCCATCGGCATCTACGGATTGGTGTCCTACGAGGTCGCGCGGCGTACTGGGGAAATGGGCATTCGAACGGCCCTGGGCGCAAACCGCGCGGACATCATGCGCCTGATCCTCTCCGAGATCGCAGGGGTCGCGATAGTGGGCGTCACCCTTGGAGGAACGGTCGCCTTAGCAGCCAGCAGACTCATCACCGGTCTGGTGTTTGGACTCCAGCCCAACGATCCGCTAGTGCTGGTGGGCGCGGCTCTGGTCTTGATGGCCGTGGCTTTGTCAGCCGCATACTGGCCGGCTCGCCGCGCCGCGCTTCTGGACCCGTTAGCCGCCCTGCGGCGAGAATAGGGGGATGGCCCGCCGCCGTTTCCTGGTCGAACTGATCCGCGACAACACCGCTGAATTGCGCGGCGACGATGCCCGCCATCTGGCGCGCGTGCTGCGCGCCGAAGCGGGCCAACAATACGAGATCGCCGACGGCGGGGGGGCCTACCTCGCTGAGATTGCCGCTGTTCACAAGGACCGCATCGTGTTCCGCATCCTCGAGCCGCTGGCCTCGCCGTCGCTGCCCGTGCGCCTGACGCTGGCCGCCGCGCTCATCAAGTTCGATCGCTTCGAATGGCTGGTCGAGAAGGCGACGGAAGTGGGGGTCGCGTCCATCATCCCCGTGGCGAGCGCCCGCTGCGAGAAAGGACTGCTCGAAGCCTCGCGCAAACGCGCCGAACGTTGGCGGCGCATCGCACACGAGAGCGCGCAGCAGTGCCGGCGGGTAGCCCCGCCCCAGATATCCGAGGCGCAAGCGCTCTCGCCGCACCTCGCCACGGACTCCGCCCGGCGCTTCCTGCTCGACGAGCAACCGGGCGCGCTGCCCCTGCTCTCCGCAATTCCGCCACCCGCTACGCGCCGCGGCACGGATGCCATCGCCTTGTTGACCGGCCCCGCAGGCGGCTGGACCGAAACCGAGCGCAGCGCCGCGATCGCCGCAGGATGGACACCCATCTCCCTGGGACCGCTCATCCTGCGCGCGGAGACGGCCGCCATCGCCGCCGCGAGCCTGCTGCTACATGCCTGGTGGGCTGCTCAGCTAGAATGAAAAATAGGAAAGCTTCTTGCATACTCCCTCCGATCTTCTGGCAGCCGGCGCCGTCGTCCTCATACAGTCCTTCATGATCCGGCACATCCTGGAAGCCGCCGGCCGCCGCCTGTCGCCGCGCGCGATGCGCTGGGTGGTCCCGTCGTTCCTCGCGCTGAACGTGCTGATGGCCGTGGCATTCGGGCTGGGCTTTACGTTTCTGGCGAGGCGCTTTCCGCTGCCCGCTGACGCCGCGCAGATCGCCGGCGCGGCCGGCCAGATCTGGTTCTTCGGGTCGAGCGCCGGATATGTCGCCTATCGCGCCCTGCGGTTTCTGGCGGAGCGCACCGCGCCGCGCGCGTTCAGCCCGGCACGCCGCCGCGTGCTGAATGTCACGGGAGGCGCGCTGCTCGCCGCGCCCTTCGCCGCGGTCGGCTACGGAGCATTCATCGAGCGCCTGGATTTTCACGTGCGCGAAATCGATATCCCGGTCTCGGGGCTCCCCACCGGTCTCAACGGATTGCGCCTGTTGCACCTCAGCGATATCCACCTGAGCGCCTTCCTGAGCGAGCAGGATCTGGCCCGCGTCATCGATAGCGCCAACGAACTCCGCCCGCACCTGGCATTCGTCACCGGCGACCTGATCACCTCCTTCGGCGATCCCCTGGATGCCTGCCTGCGCCAGGTGGCGCGGTTGCGCGCCGATGCCGGTGTGCTGGGTTGCATGGGCAACCACGAAGCTTACGCGCGAGTCGAAGATTATGTGGAAAAGGCCGGCGCGCGACTGGGCGTCCCCTTTCTGCGCAGCCGTGCCCAGGCGCTTCGCTTCGGCGATTCCGTGCTGAATGCGGCTGGCGTGGACTATCAGCGCTCCGACCGCCCCTATCTGCCGCATGCCGAGCGCTTACTGCTCCCCGGTGCCTACAACCTGCTGATGTCCCACAATCCGGATGTGTTCCCGGTGGCGGCGCGCCAGGGATACGATTTGACGCTGGCCGGACACACGCACGGAGGCCAGGTCACGGTCGAGATTCTGCACCAGTCCATCAACGCTGCGCGGTTTTTTACGCCGTATGTTTACGGGTTGTTCCGGGAGGCTAACGCCACAGCCTACGTAACGCGCGGCATCGGCACCATCGGCATTCCGGCGCGCATCGGCGCTCCTCCGGAAATCGCTCTACTGCGCTTGAGAAAGGCATAGACCGGCGGCGTGCGATATCTGGTCCTCAGCGACATTCACGGAAATCGGGAGAGCCTCGAAGCGGTTCTGGAGCACGCCGAGGGCAAGTACGATCAGGCCATCTGCTGCGGCGACATCATCGGCTACGGCGCCGATCCCAACGCCGTGACCGATTGGGTGCGGACCCACGCCTCGCTTGTGGTGCGCGGCAATCACGACAAAGCTTCCGTGGGCCTCGACGACCTGGAATGGTTCAACCCGGTGGCGCGCGTGGCGGCCATTTGGACACAAAAGGAACTATCGCCAGACAACGCCGAATACGTGCGCGGTCTGCCCAAAGGACCGCTGGCGCTCGATGGCTTCCAGGTGGTGCACGGCTCGCCGCTCGACGAAGACGAATACATTCTCGGCGCGGCAGACGCCGGGCTGGTCTTCTGCTACCTGGATACGCCTCTGACCTTCTTCGGACACACGCACTTGCAGGGCGGCTACATCTGGAATCACGCGCGCGTCGAGACGATCGGTAAAACGCCCGCCTCCGAGGAACGCCAAACCCTCGATCTGGACCCGGAGTGCAGCTACATCGTCAACCCCGGTTCCGTGGGACAGCCGCGCGATGGCGACCCGCGCGCCGCCTACGTCCTCTACAACGACGAAGAGCGCTTCCTGATCTATTACCGCGTGCCTTACGACATCCCGAAAGCCCAAGACCGCATTCGGCACGCGGGATTGCCGCCGTTGCTGGCCGATCGGTTGGCCGCCGGACGTTAAGCGCCGCTTGACAGCC
>DATKNQ010000017.1:0-24768 GCA_035541265.1 Bryobacteraceae bacterium | reverse complement strand
GTCGCAAAGACTGGCGTGGCCAGCGTCAGAATCGTCCCAAACAGGCCGAACCCTAATTTCGTCAGAGTCGTCATCCAACCCTCCTCCAGGTGCCCTGCTGGGACATTGTACATCTTCCATCGCCGAAACCCACGAAGTTGTAGTACTACCAATTGCTGCAATCCGCCGGTCGAGTTTCGCGTTCCGGATAACGCCTTCGGCTCGATGGCCGATTTTGAGATCTCGGGGAGAACATTTCCAACCGGTTGCGCGAATCCAGGGAGTTATAATGAGCGGCGGTTTGCGCCCGGTGGAGGATAATTCGGTCTCTCAGTTATCGCGCTTTCGCTGGTACATCTGCGGATTGCTGTTCTTCGCCACGACCATCAATTATGTGGACCGGCAGGTGCTTGGTCTGCTGAAGCCGACGCTCGAAAAAGAATTGGGCTGGCGCGAGTCGGATTACGGCTGGATCGTTTTCGCATTTCAGTTGGCTTACGCGTTGATGATGCCGTTCGCGGGGCGGCTGATCGATTGGGCCGGGACGCGGCTGGGGTATGCGGTGGCGGTGGGTGCGTGGAGCGTGGCCGCGATGGGGCATGCGCTGGCGCGCGGGGCGCTGGGCTTCGGCGTGGCGCGATTTGCGCTGGGGCTGAGCGAATCGGCGAATTTTCCGGCGGCGATCCGCACGGTAGCCGATTGGTTCCCACAACGGGAACGCGCGCTGGCGACCGGCATTTTCAATAGCGGGGCGAATATCGGCGCGATTGTGGCGCCGCTGGCGGTTCCGTTTCTGGCGCTACATCACGGGTGGCGGTCGTCATTCGTGGTGACGGGCGGCGCCGGACTGTTGTGGGTGGTGCTCTGGTGGGCGTCGCTGCGGCGCGGAAGCCGGCAGAAGGCCGACCTACCGGGCGAGGAGCATCCGCCGTTACGCAGCTTGCTGAGCAGCCGCGCGGCGTGGGCCTTTATTCTGGGCAAGTTTCTGACGGACCCGGCCTGGTGGTTCTATTTGTTTTGGCTGCCGGGATTTTTGAATCGCGTGTATGGGCTGGACTTGGCGCATCTGGGGCTGCCGATTATCGTGGTGTACCAGTTATCCACTGTAGGATCGATTGGCGGCGGATGGATTCCGTCTGCGTTACTGAAACGCGGGTGGACGCCGCACCGGGCGCGCGAGGCGGCGATGCTGATCTGCGCGCTGGCGGTCACGTCGGTGATCTTCGTGGGTACGGCGCGCGGGGACATGTGGCTGGCTGTGGGGCTGGTGGGGATGGCTACGGCGGCGCACCAGGGCTGGTCGGCGAACCTGTACACGCTGGCCTCGGACTTATTCCCGCGCGGTGCGGTGGGATCGGTGGTGGGTTTGGGGGGACTGGGCGGAGCGGTGGGCGGCATGTTGATCGCGCCAATGGTGGGATACTGGCTGGATTGGTCGCACGGCGCTTATGCGCCGCTATTTGTGATCGCGGGGCTGATCTACTTAGTGGCCTTCGGTGTCATCCACGTGCTGGTGAGAGAGTAAGTCAGGCGGGCAGCGCCAGATAGTTTTTTGCGTTGCGGTAGCAGATATTTCGGATCATAGGACCGACTAAGTCGTCGTCATTCGGTATGAGTCCCTGTTCCATGTCGGATCCGATCAAGTTACAGAGCACGCGGCGGAAGTACTCGTGGCGCGGGTAAGACATGAACGAGCGGGAGTCCGTCAGCATGCCGACGAATCGGGAGAGCAGGCCGGTATTGGAGAGGGCATTCAATTGCCACTCCATGCCTTCTTTCTGATCGAGGAACCACCAGCCGCTGCCGAATTGGATCTTGCCGGCGATCTTACCATCCTGGAAGTTACCGATCATGGTGGCGAAAGCGTAGTCATCGATCGGGTTGACGTTATAGATGATCATCTTCGGCAGGGCGTTGCCGGCTTCGAGACGGTCGAGATAGGCGCCGAGGGCGGAGACCTGCGGCCAATCGCCGATGGAGTCGAAGCCCGTATCCGGGCCAAGATCGCGCAGGCGGCGGGTGTTGGCGCTGCGATAGGCGCCCAGGTGGAGCTGCTTGGTCCAGCCTTTTTCGGCGTCGAGGTGGCCGAAGAAGAGCATCATATAAGAGGCGAATTGGGCGTGCTCGTCGGGTGAGGCGGCACGGCCGGCGCGGGCTTTATCGAAGATCGCGGCGGCGGCTGCATCGGAGCAGAAGCGGGCGTAGCACTGATTGAGACCGTGGTCGGAGAGGCGCGCGCCGAGCGCATGGAAATCATCGTGGCGGCGGCGGAGCGCGCCGGTCAAATCCTGCAGGCTCGCGATTTCGGCGTTGGCCGCGGCGGCCAGCCGATCGACCCATACATTGAACGCGTCCGGCTGATCGACGCACAAGGCCTTATCGGGGCGGAAGGCCGGATAGACGCGGGTCGCGAGGTCCGAGGCGCGGATGGCGCGATGGCAGGCCAGATCGCCGGCGGGATCGTCGGTGGTGCAGAGCGCGGCGACGCGGAAACGTTTCAGGATGCCGTGGACGCGATACTCCGGCGTCGCGAGCAGGGAGTTGGCGTGCTCCCAGATGCGCGGGGCGCTCTGCGCGTCGAGCAATTCGTCGATGCCGAAGTAGCGTTTCAGTTCGAGGTGCGTCCAATGGTAGAGCGGATTGCGCAGGGTGTAAGGTACGGTTCCGGCCCAAGCCATGAACTTGTCGAAGGGCGCGGCATCGCCGGTGCAAAAGCGCTCGTCGACGCCGTTGGCCCGCATGGCGCGCCACTTGTAGTGATCGCCTTCGAGCCAGATCCCGGCCAGGTCGGGGAACTGGCGGTTGGAGGCGATGTCCTGCGGCGGAAGGTGGCAGTGGAAATCGAGAATCGGCTGATCTTCAGCGAAGGTGTGATAGAGGCGTTTGGCGGCGGGATTCGAGAGCAGGAAATCGTCGGTGATGAAACGCATGGCGGGCTCCAGCCACCAGCATATCGCGGATGGCACGCCGCACCTTGCGAGTTTGCTAGTCTTGTAGAATCTTATGCGCCCTTTGTTACAGATTTCAGGTTTATTGTTTTGGCTGGCGGCGGGGCCGCTCTCCGGGCAGACGAAGCTGCTGCGCTTCCCCGACATTCACGATGACCGCATCGTGTTTACGCATGGCGGGGATTTGTGGCTGGTGAAAGCGGAGGGCGGGACCGCCACGCGCCTGACGGCGCATCCGGGCGTTGAGGTGTTCGGGAAGTTTTCTCCCGATGGAAAATGGATCGCGTTCACGGGCCAATACGATGGCGATGAGCAGGTCTACGTGATGCCGTCGGACGGCGGCGAGCCGCGGCAGTTGACGTTCTACCCGGCGCACGGTCCGCTGCCGCCGCGCTGGGGCTACGACAACCAAGTCTACGGATGGAGCAACGACGGGCACTATGTGATCTACCGGTCGATGCGCGACTCACGTTCGCTGTCGGTGACGCGATTGTATCGCGTGCCGTTCGCAGGCGGACCGTCGGAGCCGCTGCCCATGCCAGTATCCGGGGCGGGATCGTATTCGCCGGGCGGGAACCAGATTGTGTATTCGCCGCAATCGCGCGATTTCCGCACGGAGAAGCGCTATAGCGGGGGCCAGGCGAACCAACTTTATATTTTCGATACGGAGACATATGCGGCTCGGTTGATTACAGCGGGGCCGCGGGCGAGCCGCGATCCGATGTGGATCGGCAAGGAGATTTACTACGATTCCGATCGCGACGGGCACTTCAACTTTTACGCTTACGACACGGCGAGCGGGAAGACGCGGCAAGTTACGCATTACCCTGTGTGGGATGTCCGATGGCCGAGCACGGACCGGCAGCAGCGCATCGTGTATGAACTCGATGGCGAGTTACAGGTACTGGACGTAAAGACGGGCGAGAGTAAGCATATCCCGGTGCGGGTGCCGGACGACGGAGTTAACCGGCGGCCGAGCTACATTCCGGTGGCGAGCTTTATAGAAGAGGCGCAGATCAGTCCAGGCGGTCACCGTGTCTTGTTTGCGGCGCACGGCGATATCTTCTCGGCGCCAGTGGAGAAAGGGCCGACGCGGAATCTGACTCACACGCCGGGGGCGCACGATAAGTGGCCGGCCTGGTCGCCGGATGGAAGTAAGGTCGCGTTCCTGTCGGACGCGAGCGGCGAAGAAGAAGTCTGGGTAGTGGCGCAGGACGGCTGGACGGCCCCGGAGCAGATTACGAGCGGCGGGCATGCTTTCCGTTATGACCCGAAATGGTCGCCGGATAATGACCACATCGCGTTCAGCGATAAAGATGGACGGCTGTGGGTGGTGTCGTTGAAGGATCACACTCCGCGGGAGATCGCGCATTCGAAGGAGGGCGAGATCCGCGACTATGCCTGGTCGCCGGGCGGCGGGTACCTGGCATTCAGCATGAACGATAAGCGGAACTTCTCCGCGCTGTATATCTGGTCGATGCAGGATAGTAAGTTGCATGAAGTGACCAGCGGGATGTTCAATGCCGGCTCGCCGGCCTGGCATCCGGGCGGCGATTATCTGTATTTCATAGCGATTCACGATTTTCAGCCGCTGCTTTCGCAGGTGGAGTTCGACTTCGCTACCAGCCGGTCGCGCGGCTTGTTCGTGATGGCATTGCGTAAAGATGTGAAGAATCCATTCCCGCCGGAGAGCGACGAGGTCACACTGAAGGGCGCCAAGGACAAGAAGGACAGCAAGGACGCCAAGGACGACAAAGAGGACAAAGACAAGAAAGCCGAAGAACCCAAGGACGGCGGCATCGATTTCGATGGATTAGAGGAGCGCGTGGCGCGCGTGCCGTTAGAGGCGGATAACTATTACGGCTTGTCTGTAACTCGCGATGCGTTGATTTATGGCGTGGCAGCACCCGGATATTACGGCCGGAGTTCGCCGGTCAAGCCGTCGCTCCGGATTTATGCATTCAAGGACCGGAAAGAGAGCCGGATCGCCGAGGAGACGGACGGCTTCGTGGTGTCGCACGATGGATCGAAGATCCTGGTGTCGCACGAGCAGGAATGGGACGTTTACGACGCCACGGCCAGCGGCGGGACGAAGAAGACGGTTTCGACCGCGGGTCTGATGCTCGAAAAAGATCCGGTGGCGGAGTGGAAAGACATCTTCAACGAGGTTTGGCGGCGGTATCGCGATTTCTTTTATGCGCCGAACATGCACGGTTACGACTGGGAGGCGCTGCGCGAGCGGTATAGCCAGCTTCTGCCATACGTGGCGCATCGCACGGACTTGAACTATGTGATCAGCGAAATGATTTCCGAATTGACCGTGCAGCACGCCTATATCGACGGCGGGGACATGCAGATGCCGCCGCGGCCGCACGCGGGTCTGCCGGGCGCGCGGTTCGCAGTGGACGAGAAATCGGGGCGCTACCGGATTTCGAAGATCTTCCACGGGCAGAACGAGGAGGAGGTGTACCGGGCGCCGCTCACGGAGATCGGCGTGGATGCCAAGGTGGGCGACTATGTGTTGTCGATCAACGGCGACGATGTGACTACCAAGGTCGATATCTACAAGTTTTTGCGGCACGCTGGTGACGCACCGGTTGTCATGATGTTGAACAGCTCACCTTCACTGACGGGCGCGCGGAAGGTGACTTACAAGCCGCTGGCTTCCGAGGGTAACCTGCTTTACTTCGATTGGGTGGAGCAGAACCGGCGGAAAGTAGACGAGCTATCGCACGGCCGCATCGGCTATATGCATCTGCCGGATATGGGAGCGTCGGGCATTCGTGAGTTCATCAAATGGTATTATCCGCAGCTCCGGAAGGAAGCGCTGCTGATTGACGATCGGGCCAACGGCGGCGGCAATATCTCGCGCATGGTGATGCAGCGGTTGACGCGCAAGATGCTGTCGGTGGCTTATTCGCGCACGATCGAGACGCCCAGCGTGTATCCGGACAGCGTGTTCATCGGGCCGAAGGCGGTGCTGCTGGACGGCAACTCGGCGTCGGACGGCGATATCTTCCCGTGGATGTTCCACACGGCGAAGCTGGGTTTGCTGATCGGCGAGCGGTCGTGGGGGGGCGTGGTCGGCATCACCAGCCACGGGCAGTTGCTGGATGGCGGGGATGTGAATGTGCCGGAGTTCGCGTATGCCACGGTGGAGGGCCAGTGGGCGGTGGAGGGTCACGGCGTGGATCCGGATATCGTGGTGGACAACGATCCCAAGTCACTCATCGAGGGGCACGATCCGCAACTGGAGCGCGGCGTGACGGAGTTACTGAAAGCGCTGGCACAGAACGATCCGAAGCTGCCGGAGCACGCGCCGTATCCGGTGAAGTTGAAGTAAGCCATGCCGCGGCGGACGATCACCCGGCGGGATTTTCTGAACGGCGCACCGATGACCGCGGGCGCGGCGGCGTGGTTGCTGAGGCTGGAGCGCGGCGCAGCCGAGGGCCAGGACGATCCGGGTTATTATCCGCCGGCGCTGACGGGCATGCGCGGCAGTCACGACGGGTCGTTCGAGGCGGGCCACGCTCTGCGCGACGGAGCATTTTGGAAGTCCGCCGGGCAGCCGGTAGATACGGACGAGAGTTACGACTTAGTGATCGTGGGCGCGGGGATCAGCGGGTTGGCCGCGGCGTACTTCTACCGCGCGCAGGCCGGGCCTCAGGCGCGCATCCTGATCCTCGACAATCACGACGATTTTGGCGGCCATGCCAAGCGGAACGAGTTTCGTGTGGGCGGGCGGATGCTGCTGGCGAATGGCGGAACGCTGGCGATTGAATCGCCGTATCCGTACAGCAAGGAAGCGCGCGGGCTGTTGACGGAGTTGGGCATCGATCCGGCGGCGCTCGAGAAGAAGTGCGCGGACGGGAGAGTGTACCAGGGGCTCGGCTCCGCGACGTTCTTCGACAAAGAGACTTTCGGAACGGACCGGTTGGTTACCGGACAGGCACGCGGTAAGTCGATGGCGGAGTTTGTGAGTCAGTCGCCATTACCGGCCGCGGCTCGGGAAGATATCGCGCGGTTAGAGACGGCGAAGGTGGATTACTTGCCGGGCCTGACACAGGCGGAAAAGAAAGACAAGCTTTCGCGGATGAGTTACAGCGACTTTCTGGCGAAGCTGGTAAGAGTGGAGCCGGAAGTTATCCGGTTTTACCAGACGCGGCCGCATGGGTTGTTCGGCGTAGGTATCGACGCCGTTTCGGCGCTGGATTGCTGGGCGATGCGGTATCCGGGCTTTCAGGGCATGGGGCTCGAACGCGTGCTTGCGGGCCGCGTGGATTTCACTCCGGGCGGCGAGTTAGTGGACGACCAGGAGCCGTATTACTTCCACTTCCCGGATGGCAACGCTTCCATCGCGCGATCGCTGGTGCGCGCGTTGGTTCCGGATGTCACGACGGGTCACACGGCGGAAGATATTGTCACCGCAAAGTTCGACTACAACCGGCTCGACCGCGCGAGTTCGCCGGTGCGAATCCGGTTGAACAGCACAGTGGTGCGCGCGCGGCACATCGGCGATCCGGCGGCTGCCAAGGTAGTGGAGGTCACTTACGCGCGGGGCAAGCAGGTCTACACGGTGCGGGCGGGCGCGGCGATCATGGCTTGCTGGAACATGATCATCCCGTACCTGTGTCCGGAACTGCCGGAGCCGCAGAGACAGGCGCTGAAGTATGGCGTGAAGGTGCCGCTGGTCTACACCGTGGTGGCGGCGCGCAATTGGCGCGTGTTTCACAAGCTCGGCATTCGCAGCGTGTCGTCGCCGGGCATGTATCACACGGGCGTGCGACTGGATGAGCCGGTCAGCATAGGGACTTATCAATGCCCGCAATCGCCTGACGATCCGATGCTATTGCGCATGACGCGCACGCCCTGCAAGCCGGGCTTATCGGAGCGCGACCAGCATCGCGCCGGGCGCGTCGATCTGCTCACCACCAGCTTCGCAACCTTCGAAGACAAGATCCGCGATCAACTCGGGCGCATTCTCGGGCCGGCGGGATTCGACGCAGGGCGCGACATCGCCGCCATCACGGTGAATCGCTGGCCGCACGGCTACGCGTACGAGTACAACGCGCTGTGGGATCCGGATTGGCCGGCGGGCGAGCGGCCTTGCGAGATCGCGCGGCGGCAATTCGGACGCATTGCGATTGCCAACTCCGATGCCGCGGCGGCAGCTTACACCGATCAGGCCATCGATCAAGGCTGGCGCGCGGTGCGCGAGACTCTGGCGGGATAGTCCGCCAGCGGAAGCGGAACCTATCGATTCCCAGCCGGCTTGTTCCCTCATGGCTGCAGCCCTTGGCTGCGGCGGCGCGCCCACCACATGCATGGCATAGAGATCGTGGCGCGCGCCTTCGGAGTAGACTTCGGCCACGGCGGCGAGCACGCCGGCCAAGTCGCGTTCCCTATTGACAGCTCCCATTCACAAGAAAGTGCGAAATCGGCCGCTGGCGGTCGAATGGCCCCGCAAGGTGGATCAGGCACTTGCAAGGCTCCCGGGGTTGGCGCGCCGTTTGCTTTGGATGTTCGGCGTTCGCCGGTAACGGTCGGCGACTTACCGAAAATCGCGGGACAGCACTTGGGGGCAGAAGTTAGTCTGAAACTGTCAGGTGCGGACTTATGATGAAGTATCTTCCACTTATTCTGAAGAATAGTCTGCGAAACCGGAAGCGCACGGGGCTTACGCTTGCAAGTATCGCAGTATCTTTCTGTTTGCTGGGATTTCTGCTGGCCATGTACCGGGTGTTGATCTATGGCAGCGATCCGACTCCGGCGCAGGCGCTGCGGCTGATGACTCACAACAGTGTTTCGCTGGCGCAGCCCATGCCGGCGTCTTATGAAGCGAAGATCGCCACGGTGCCGGGAGTGAAAGCCGTCAGCATCTGGCAGTGGTTCGGCGGCGTCTACAAAGACGCGCGCGACACCCGGAACTTCTTCATGCGTATGGGGGCGGAGCCCAGCAAGATTTTCACGATCTTATCGGAAGTGGAGATTCTGGAGGCGCAGAAGGCGGCATTTCAGCACGATCGCACGGGTTGCGTAGCGGCTAAGATCCTGGCGGACCGGCTGGGCTGGAAGATCGGCCAGCACATCGCGATTCAGGGCGACATCTTCCCGGTAGGCCTGGAACTTACTCTCGACGGCACCTTCGATACTCCCGATCACATCGAGATGGTCATCTTCAACTACGACTATCTGCGGGAGAGTCTGCCGCCTTCGGTGCGAGACAACATCGGCATGTACCTGGTGCAGGCGCAGACGCCGGCGGATGTACCCTTGGTGGCGCGGGCCATAGACACGATGTTCGAGAACTCACCGGCGCCCACTAAGTCGGAAAGCGAGCGCGCGTTTCAACTGAGTTTTGTGTCATTCCTGGGTAACCTGAAGGTGTTTCTGCTGGCCTTGTGCGGCGCAGTCACCTTCACCATCCTGCTGGTGTCGGGTAATACGCTGTCGATGGCGGTGCGCGAACGGGTGCGGGAGATCGGCGTTTTGAAGACGCTGGGCTTTACGCCAGAGACGATTCTGGGCATCACCCTGGGCGAGGCCGGCATCGTGGCGATCGCCGGCGGAATCATTGGCTGCGCGCTGGCGGCCTGGATGTGCGCGGCGCTGCGCAACGCGGTGGTGGGGGTGCAGTTTTTGAAGGTGCTGCGAGTGACTCCGGAGATCGCCTTGATTACGCTGGCGGCGGCCTTCGTTACGGGCGTGGCGAGCGCGATGCTACCGGCGGCGCGCGCCGCGTGGACGCCGATTCTATCGTCGCTTCGTTACACGGGATAACATCATGGCCATTCCAATCGCTTATAACTTCCGCAACCTCGTGGTTCGCAGGACGACTACCATCATGACCGCGCTGGGCATCGGACTTACGGTCGCCGTGCTGGTGGCGGACCTGGCGCTGGTAAACGGCTTACATCAGGCGTTTCAGTCGACCGGAAATCCGCTACAAGTGTTAGTGCTGCGTAAGGGCGGTACGGCGGAGTTGAGCAGCTCGATCTCGCGCGAAGTGTATCACGATTTGGAGATGAATCCTGGCATTGCACGCGACGCGGAGGGCCGGCCGATGGCGTCGCTCGAGATGGTGGCGGTCATCAACATGACGAGCTCCGAGAGTCCCCAGGGTATGAGTATCTCGCTGCGGGGGCTCGGTCCGGTGGGCCGCGAGATGCGCGACGTGCACATCATCGCGGGCCGCTGGTTCGAGGAAGGGCGGCGCGAGGTGGTGGTGGGCAAGTCACTCGCCAAGCGCTACCCGGACGCGCAGATCGGCAAGCGGATGCACTTCGGCAAGGGAATGTGGGACGTGGTGGGCGTGATGGATGCGGGACAGTCGGCGTTCAATAGCGAAATCTGGGGCGACCTGAACCAGATCACTTCGGACTTCAACCGGCAGGATAATGCCAGCTCCGTGCTACTGCGCGCCGTGGATCAGGCGGCAGTCCCGGCGCTCGTGAATTCGCTGAACGATGACCGGCGCTTGAATGTCACAGCGATCCGCGAGCCGGCTTACTACGACAATCAGACCAAGGCCGGCGCGCCGTTGCAACTCCTGGGGATTTTCGTTTCGGTGATCATGGCGGTAGGCAGCAGTTTCGCGGCTATGAACACCATGTTCGCGGCGGTGTCGCGGCGCGCGACCGAGATCGGGACGCTGCGCGTGCTGGGCTTCTCGCGCTTCTCGATTTTGACCAGCTTCTTCTTCGAGTCGCTGCTGCTGGCCGCGATCGGCGGCGCGGTGGGCTGTGTGCTGGCGCTGCCGTTGAACGGGATCACGACGGCCGTCGGCAGCTTCACCACGTTCAGCGAGATCGCCTTCAACTTTCGCGTGACGCCGTCGGTGATGCTGCCGGGCGTGATCTTCGCGCTGGTGCTGGGCGCGATCGGGGGGCTACTGCCGGCGCGATCGGCGGCGCGTAAAGAGATCCTGGTGGCGCTGCGCGAGGCATAGCTTATGGACGCGGAACTGAAGAAGCTGCAAATCGACCGGTCGGTGAAGAGCGGCGGCGGGATGCCGCGCTGGATCGTGCCGGCCGCGCTGGTGTGCCTGCTGCTTGGGGCGGGGACGTTCGTGCATGCGCGCCTGACTGCCGCGACCGAAGTGGAGATCGCACGCGTGCACGCGGTGACGGCGCCGGGCGGCGATGCGGCGATCCTGAATGCGACCGGATACATCGTGGCCGCGCACAAGATCGAGCTGGCGGCCAAGGTAGTGGGCAAGGTGGCGTGGATCGGCGTCGATAAAGGGGACAAGGTGCGGGAGGGGCAGGAACCGGTCCGGCTGGAGGATGACGAGTATCGCGCGCGGCTGCTCGAAGCGCAGGGGCAGTTGAATAACTTGAAGGCTAAGTTGGCGGAGCTGGAACACGGCTCGCGTCCGGAAGAGATCGCCAAAGCGAAGGCGGATGTGGGGGTGGCGCGCGCTACGCTCGAGGACGCCAGGGTGACGCTCGACCGCACACGCTCGCTGGCGGACGAGGGCGTGATGTCGAAACAGGCGCTCGACGATGCGCAGGCTAAGTACGACTCAGCGGCGGCGAACGTGGCGTCGCTCGAGAAGGCTTACGAGTTAGTCAAGCTGGGGCCGCGGAAGGAAGAAATCGACGCCATGCGCGCGCAGGTGCGCGAGGCACAGGGATCGCTCGATTATGCGCAGACAGAGTTGAATAATACGGTGATCCGCGCGCCGGTTTCGGGGACGATTCTGGAGCGCAACGTGGAGAAGGGCGAGTTCGTCACCACGGGATTTGTGGGCGACAAGGGCGCCAAGGGTTACGTGGTCTCGCTGGCGGATCTGAACGATCTGCAGGTGGAGCTGGATATCAGCCAGAACGATTTCGCGAAGTTGGGGCCGCGGCAGCCGGCGATTGTCACTACGGACGCGTATCCGGACCGCAAATATCAGGGCTACATCGAGGAGATGGCGCCGGAGGCGAATCGCCAGAAGGCCACCGTGCAGGTAAAGGTGAAGATCGAAAAGCCGGACGATTACATGCGGCCCGAGATGAACGCTATGGTGACGTTCTTTTCGACGGCGAAGGCGATCAGCCAGGAAAAGCCGCGGCTCGACGTGCCCGCGGGCGCGGTGCGCGATGGCGCGGTGTTCGTAGTGATTGACGGCAGGGCGGTGCGGCGCGGGAAGCAGTCGTTGATCGGCGGAGAAGACGTGATCGTGAATCCGCCGGCGGATTTGAAAGACGGGCAGCGGGTCAGCCCGAAACAAGGATGAACGATTATGTCTGATGCCATCATTGAAACGCGCGGTCTGACGAAGGAGTATGTGCGGGATGAATTTCATGTGACCGCGCTGAAGGACGTGGATATCTCGATTGCGGCGGGCGAGTTTGTAGCGCTGATGGGGCCATCGGGATCGGGTAAGTCCACTCTGCTGCACCTAATCGCGGCGATGGACCGTCCGACGAGCGGCGAGATTCGCGTGCTGGGGCAGGACCTGCGATCGATGAACGACCGGCAGATCGCGCACTGGCGCCACGAGCGCGTGGGCTTCATCTTTCAATCGTTCAACCTGATTCCCGTGCTGACCGCGATCGAGAACGTGGAACTGCCGCTGAAGCTGGCCAACCTGAACAAGAAGGAGCGCATGGATCATGCATCCACGGCGCTGCGGCTGGTGGGGCTGGGCGATCGCTTCGGACATCTGCCGCGGCAGCTTTCCGGCGGCCAGGAACAGCGCGTGGCGATTGCGCGGGCGATCGTGACGGATCCGGATCTAATTCTGGCCGACGAGCCGACGGGCAATCTGGATGCGGCCTCGGCGCAGGAGGTGCTGACGCTGCTGGCGACGCTCAACCGGGAGTACGATAAGACGATCGTGATGGTGACGCACGATCCACACGCGGCGCAGTTTGCGAGCAAGGTGCGGCATCTGGAGAAGGGGTCGCTGCTGCCGGAGGGGCAGATGGAGATGTCGAGCGCGACGGGAAGTTAGAGATCACGCCCTGCCAGGTCGAGCTCAAACGCGCTTTGCAGGTGCATCCAGAAGGTGAGCGAAGTACCGGAATACTGAGTGAGCCGGAGGGCGGTGTCTGCAGTCATGCTGCGCTTGCCGGCGATGAGTTGATAGAGGCGGTTGGGTGGCACATCAATGAAGTCAGCGAGCTTCTTTCGCCGACAACCCGATCTCTTCCAGTTCGTCGGCGAGGATTTCTCCGGGATGAATGGGTGTTCTGGCCATCTCGAATTCCTCCGTCAATGGTAATCGACAATCTCGAGTCCTGAAGAACTCGCATGGCGGCGCGGGAAGCCGCGCCCCTTTGCGCTTCGATCGAGCCGTCCGCATCCTTCGGCCATTTGAAGCAAATGCAAGCGCGACGGGTGGCTAGCAGTTCTGGTAGAATTCAGGCATTCGGAGGGTTCACGTGAATCACACCAGACGCAGTTTCCTGAAGACGGGGCTCGCCACAGCCTTCGCCGGCGCCGGAGCCTTGACCGCAAAGACAGTGCACGGCAAGGCGACCGATTGGGTGACGCTGGGCCACTCGGATGTCAAAGTGACGCGGCTGGCGTTTGGCACCGGAACTATCAGCGGGCGGGTGCAGCGGGAGTTGGGGCAGGACCAATTCACCAGGCTGGTGCGCTACGCCTATGACCGCGGGATTCGCTTCTTCGAAACTGCCGAGTCGTATGGCGAGATGCACAAGATGCTCGGCGTAGCGCTCCAGGGCGTCCCGCGGGATAGCTATCGGCTGATGTCGAAGGTCACTACGCGCCCCGGCGTCGATCCGCAGCAGAAGATCAACGAACTACTCAGACTTGCGAACACCGAGTACTTCGACATCTTATTGCTGCATTGGCAACACACGGCGTCGTGGCCTACCGACTCCGCGCGGTGGCAGGACGGAATTCTGGAGGCCGAGTCGCGGAAGGCGGTGATCACACACGGTGCGTCCGTGCATGGCCTGCCCGCGTTGCGCCAGGTGCCCGGGAACAAGTTTCTGAAAGTGGCGATGATCCGGATGAACCACAAGGGCGTGGCCATGGACGCGGAGGATTATCGGACCGCGGGCCTGGGCGATGTGAGCGAGGTGGTCACGCACGTACACCAGGTCCGCAAGCAAGGCATGGGCGTGATCAGCATGAAGCTGGTGGGCGAGGGGCGATTCACCGAGCGCGCGGACCGGCAGGCGGCGATGCGCTTCGCTTTTCAGAAAGCGGGCGTCGAGTGCGTCACCGTGGGATATAAGAGCACCGCGGAAGTGGATGAGGCGATCGAGAATCTGAATCAGGCTTTGGCGTAGCCGCGAGGTGAAGGCAAAAGAAGCGCGTAGCAAACCTCCGACCGCAGGAACACTAACTGGCAGTGAGGCCTGCGGGCGGCGAGCTGGCCCTGAACAGCGAAGCATCAAGACGCCTTAGGTAGAGCCAGACGGCCCGAGGCCGCGTACCGGCGGCGGAGACCGGCGCAAGCAGCGCACTCGAATTCGGGAAGCGAGCACTACCGTGGTGAATCCAGGAGCGCTGGGGGCCGAGCGGTGCAGCCGCGCCGGTTCTGTCGCAAATAGTGGCGAGAGGCGACCAGGAATGCAGGAATTGAGTGGGACAGGACACTAAAATCCGCTGGGCGCGATCCAAAAACTTTCGCGCCACTCGCCACCCGGTGAGACACTCTGCAGGTCTTTGTACACTCCCGCATGCGCCAGGTTGAAGGCGTCCGTGACGATCGACATCGGCTCGAAGCAGATGAAATTCTGTCGCGGTGGAGCGAAGACCACCGCCACCGGATATTTCGGGCCGTAGATCACGGAAATCTTCTCGTGCGCGCCCTCCACCGAAAACGTCGCGCGTCCGGACGAATCCCGCAGCAGGCCGCTGAACACGTCGTCCAAATGCACACCTGCCAACGGCAGCGGATCGGCGAATTCCACCGGCTTGCGCTCGCCGGTGGGAATGAGCAGCTTCGACAAAATCAAGTGATCGCGCGCGGCCAGATGCACCTTCCATTGATCGCGTGGCGAGTCGTGAAGCTGAAAGTAGGGGTGATAACCGATGCCGACCGGCATGGGATCCGTCGACAGATTCTCGAGCGTGGTGCGCACTTCCAAGACGCCGTCGTGCAGGCAGTGAGTCATCTCGATGGTGTGGGCGAACGGGAACTGCGCCATCAGCTCCGGATGCTTCCAGAATTCCAGGCGGCCCGAGACGCAGGCCGCCTTGCCATCCGCGTGGACCGCGGCCACTTTCCAATACGGCGAGAAAGTCAGCAGGCCGTGAATCGGATTGTGGTTCTGGTCGCGCCGGATGTTGCCCAGATCGGGATTCAGCCGGTATTTCATGCCGTTGGCATAGTACGCATCTTCACTCAAACGATTGGCCCACGGCGCCAGAAACGGAATGCCGCCGAACTGCGGATGTGCTTTCATCTCGCCCAGCGTCTTGTACGGCAGCCAGAACGCGTTCTTGCCGTTCACGTTGAATTCGTACGCCAGGTTACCGAGCGACGGCGCAATCGACACCTCCGCGTGATGGGCAGCGTCGGCAAGTTGCACCACCTCGATGCCGTCCACGACGGCTCGCTTGGCGGAATAGTTAGCGGCAAGGGACATAAGAGGAAAAAGGAGAGCGGCGAGGAATCGCATTATTGATCCTGGTCCGGATCGCGCAAGTCGAGGGTAGTTTCTTTTTGGCAGCACCAGCAAGGTCCGGGCGTGTAGGTGCGGATCGAACAAACGTCGCACCAATACGTGATGACTTTAACATGCCCGTCCTTGTGTACGAACATTGCCTTGGTGTGGATGGGATCCACCATGAATTGATCGGGACCCGTGAAGTGGCCTTTGGCTTCCAGGTCGAATCCCGCCAGGCGTTTGTCGTCGAGCACGCCTTTAGTGGGCTCGTCGCCATCGAGCGAAATGATCTGGTGATCGGCGGTTTCAAGGGCCGGCGGTTTGCCTGGACGTTGCAGCAGCGTGCCGTGAATATCGGCCGGCTTCAGGCTTGCGGCCAGACATGTGGCGGCCAGCGATACAGAAAGCAGCATCCAACGATACAACATTGATTTCATTTTAGCGCTTGCCGGCCGGTGCGGCCGAGTGCGCGGTGTACAATGAAGCCAGGTCGTCATTCGTGCAGGCTCCGGACTCAGCCAACTTTCCGTGGGGGCGAATATAAGAACCAAATCAGCCGCTCGGGTGTGGCTGCTGCTCGCGGTTCTGCAACTGCCCGTCCGCGCCGCTGAGCCTGGCACAATCGACTGGCGCAAAGTAGATCCCGAGGCGCTTCGTCACTTCACCGCCTTGTTGCGCCTGAATACCACCAATCCGCCGGGCAACGAAACCAGGGCCGCGGAATATCTGCGCGAGGTTCTCGAACGCGAAGGCATCGACGCCAAGCTGCTGGCCCTCGAGCCCGCTCGCGCCAATCTGGTCGCACGCCTGCCAGGAAACGGTTCGGCCCGCCCCATCGCGATCCTCGGACACACGGATGTGGTGGGAGTCGAGCGTTCCGGCTGGACCTATGATCCTTTCGGCGCCGTGCTGCACGACGGCTACATTTATGCGCGCGGAGCGATCGACGACAAGGAAATCGTGACGGCTGGGCTGATGGTCATGTTGATGCTCCATCGCGCCCACATGCGGCTGAATCGCGACGTGATATTTGTGGCTGAAGCCGGCGAGGAAGGCACTCCTAAAGTCGGAATTGATTTCCTCATTAGCCGCCACTGGAGCGAAATTGCCGCCGAATATGCGCTATCGGAAGGCGGCTCCGCGGTGGCCGTGGATGGCGAGGTTCGGTATGTCGCCATTACCACCTCGGAAAAAGTGCCTAACGGCGTGCGGTTGATCGCCCGCGGGCCATCCGGGCATGCCTCGCGGCCAACCGCGGATAACGCGGTCGTGCGCCTGGCCGCCGCCGTTACCAAGCTTGGCGAGTGGCACACGCCCATGCGCCTGAATGCGACTACCCGCGAGTATTTCGAGCGGCTGGCCACCGTCAGTCCGCCGAGTGACGCCGCGCGCTACAGGCACGTCGCCGAGCGGCACGGCGCAGCGGAAATCGACCGCTATTTCCAGCGCTATGAGCCGGCACACTATGCCATCCTGCACACCACTCTGACGCCGACCATGCTCAGAGCCGGTTTCCGCTTCAATGTCATTCCGTCCGAGGCCGAGGCCTACCTGGATGTCCGCGCTCTACCGGACGAAGACATGCCGCGCTTCTATGAAGAAATGCGCGCGGTGGTCGCCGATCCCCACGTGGAGATCGCGCCACAGAAGGCGGACCGCCCCACGACGCCGGCGTCCCGCACGGATACGGCTATGTTTCGCGCCCTGGAACATGCCCAGGCCAAAATGTTCCCAGACGCGGTCACGCTGCCCTCTATGCTGACGGGCGCCACCGACATGGCGCAACTTCGCGCGCGGGGCGTCGAGGCCTACGGATTTGGTCCCGTCGTGGAAGCCGGCGATGGAGAAGCGCACGGGACCGACGAACGGCTCCGCGAGGAGTCGTTGTACGGGCTCGTGAAATTCCTCTGGTACGCGGTGGCGGAAGTTGCGGGAACACGGGAGTAATCCGGCCTGCCGCCGTCGCGCTAAAGCAGTATAATCGGATGTGAATTTGCCTGAATAACGGTTTGGGATTTATCCGAGACAGCGGTATCCGAGCGGTGCCGGGATGGCGCGAGCCACGCGCAGCCTCTGAACGGTCTCTCGAGGAATCGCCCGCGTGGCACCGAGCAACGCACGTCCGGCCGCTGATCCGCTGCTTCCCAGGAGGTCAACGAATGGACAGGATCTGGCTGAAGAACTACCGGGCCGGCGTGCCAGCGGAAATCGACCTCAGCGAATACGCGTCGATGAATGACGTGCTCGCCCAAAGCTGCCGCAGGTTCCGGGACCGCCCGGCTTTCCGCAACCTGGGCGCCACCATAACCTACGCGCAACTCGATCGGCTGAGCCGCGACTTTGCCGCCTGGCTGCAGACCACCGGGCTCGAAAAAGGCGCACGCGTGGCCCTGATGATGCCCAACCTGCTGCAATATCCCGTGGCTCTCTTTGGAATACTACGCGCCGGGATGATTGTGGTTAACGTGAATCCGCTCTACACCGCGCGTGAACTCCAGCATCACCTCAAGGATTCCGGCGCGGAAGCGATCGTCATCCTGGAGAACTTCGCCCACGTGCTGGAGAGAGTGATCGGCGAAACCCCGGTCCGCCAAGTGGTCACGACTCAGGCCGGCGACCTCATGGGTATGCCGCGCCGCCTGGCGGTGAACTGGGTCGTGAAGCACGTGAAGAAGATGGTGCCGGCGTGGCAGATCGGCGGCGCCGTCTCGTTCCGGGACGCCATGGCTCGCGGCGCGCGTGCACGCTTAGCCGAAGCTTCTCCGGGGCACGCTGACGTCGCCTTCCTGCAGTACACCGGCGGCACCACCGGAAAATCCAAAGGCGCCATGCTGACCCATGGCGGCCTGGTCGCCAACATGTTGCAGGCGCGCGCGTGGTCGCAAGGCATTCTCGAAGAGGGAACCGAAGTCGTAGTCACCGCGCTGCCGCTGTACCACGTATTCTCGCTGACCACGAACTGCATGCTGTTCATGAAGCTGGGCGGCATGAACCTGCTGATCACCAATCCGAAGGACATGCGGGGGTTTGTCAAGGAACTGCGCAGGACGCCGTGGACGGTGATGTCGGGCGTAAACACGCTGTTCAACGGACTGCTGAACACGCCCGGCTTCGCGAGCCTCGATTTCAGCCGCCTGAAATTTGCGCTGGGCGGCGGCGCCGCGGTGCATCGCGTGGTTGCCGAGCGCTGGAAGGCGGTTACGGGACGGGCGCTGGTACAAGGCTACGGCCTAACGGAAACGTCGCCATTCGTTTCGTGCAACCCGCTGGGTGCGGATTATTCGCCTTCGATCGGGCTGCCGCTGCCATCCACGGATGTCGCCATCCTCGACGATCAGGGCCGCGAGCTGCCCATCGGAAGCGAAGGCGAGATCGGCGTGAAAGGCCCGCAGGTGATGGCCGGCTACTGGCAGATGCCCGGCGAAACCGCCGCCGCATTTACGGCGGACGGCTGGCTGCGCACCGGCGATATCGGCATCATGGACGAGAATGGCTTTCTGCGCATCACCGACCGTAAGAAAGACATGATCCTGGTCTCCGGCTTCAATGTCTATCCGAACGAGATTGAAAACGTGATCGCCGCGGTGCCGGGCGTAGTGGAGTGCGGAGTCATCGGCGTGCCGGATGACATCGTGGGCGAAGTGGTGAAGGCTTACGTGGTGGTGGACGATCCGAATCTGTCGGCCGAGGAAATCGTCACGTTCTGCCGGCGGAATCTGACCAGTTACAAAGTTCCCCGTATGGTCGAGTTTCGAAACGATCTGCCGAAAACGCCGGTGGGCAAGATTCTGCGCCGGGAGCTGCGGGCCATCGCTGTTACCGAGGCGGCGAAGCCGCTCGCGCATGCCGCGGCTCACTTCCGCGGCATGTTGTAGCTGAACACCAGCTTCAGCACGATGCGATCGCCGGTGAATTCCGCCGGGAAGGGGGGGAAGGGATGCGAGGCATCGATGCCGGCCACGGCGGCCCGTTCCAGCGGCGGAGAGGAATGCGCCACGATCACCAGCTTCGGCACGCTCCCGTCTTTGTCGATGATGAACTGCGTCTCTACGCGTCCCCGTAAGCCCATGCGGGCGCTCTCCGGATAGACCGCGAACCAATTGCGGCGCACGGCCGCCAGCACTTGAATCAGGTAGGGCCGGAAGTCGATACCCTTGGTATCGCTGAGCAACTCGAGCGAACTGGCGGCGCGGCCCGGTGACGGTGGCAAGTTGATGCCGCTGCCGAGTCCGCCCGGCCCTGTATCGCTGGTGTCGTCCCCCACGCTCAAGCCGCCTGATGCGCCGCCGCGCGAAAGTTCCCGGATCGCCCCCGCCACGGATGTATCGGGCCGCGCAATGTGGCCAACGCCGCCTGAGGGCGGCGGAGCCGTGGGCGTCTCCAACGCCAGCTTAGGCTTCTCCTGCTCCTGAATCTGTGGCGGAGTCTGCGGCCCGGGAGGCAATCCGTGGGGTAACTGCACGGGGCCGGCGGATTCCTCTATCTTCGGCGGTTCCGGCAATGCCGCGGGCGGGGGCTGCGGCGGGGCGTTGATCCTGGCAGCCGGCCGGGTGGTGGATGGCGGCGAGTTGGGGATTTGAATGCGAGGGCGGGGAAGTAAGCCTTCTACCGTTACTTCTTTGGCTATCGGCCCCTTGTTCGGTGCTTTCTGAGTCAGTTCCGTGGGCGGCTCAATCAACGGAGTAATTTCCGTTTCTACGCGCCGCGCAGGCGAGATCAGGCTGCGCGGCATCAGCAGTAAGCCCACGATAACGGCTAGGTGCGCCAGCACCGATAGCAGGCTCGCTTCGCGCACACGTCCGCGATCCTGCTCCCAGGAGGTCAGCAGATGCAATTCCGCCGGATTCTCCACCGAGGAAGCTACTGAAGTTTCCATGCGCCTGCCAACGACTTAGAGACTATCTCCGAGTGATTCTTGATTTTATCAAGAATCGCCAAAGCTACCTGTAATGTTTGACGCGCCGCGCAGCCTGAAGTTCTCGCCGATTTACGAGTTTCTATGCCGTCCAAAAAAGCGTCGAATTGTAATTGCAACGGCTCGGCTTTCGGCACTGGAACCGGCTCAAAACCAACTTGGTGGTTGCTGTTCACCGAAAAGACCGTCAGGTCCTGCCGCGCGTAATCGAGCGAAATGTATTGTTGCGGCTGGAACAGACGCAGTTTCCGGACCCGCTCCGTGGAGACCCGGCTGGCCGTCAAATTCGCCACGCATCCATTCTCGAATTGCATCCGGACGTTGGCAATGTCCACTTTGGGCGACAGGATCGAGATACCCGCGGCGCGGATCTCCACGGGTTCGGCGCGCGTCAGGCTGAGCAGGATGTCGATGTCGTGGATCATCAGATCCAGGATCACGTCGACGTCCAGGCTGCGCGGACTGAAGACGCTGAGCCGGTGGATTTCGAAAAACAGGGGCAGGCTGACGCGTGCTTCGAGCGCCGCGACCGCCGGATTGAAGCGTTCCAGGTGCCCGACCTGCAGGATGCGGCCGTTCTGCTCCGCCGCGGAAACCAGCCGGCCGGCCGATTCCAGGTCGGGCGCAATCGGCTTCTCCACCAGGACGTCAACGCCGTGCTCCATCAGCCAGCAGCCGATTTCGGCGTGCACCGATGTGGGCGTGGCCACAATCGCGGCGTCGACTTTGCCTTCCAACGCGCGGTAATCCGCCAGCGATCCCCGCGCCGGATCGATATCCACTACTGCCGCCAGTTCCGCGCGGGCCGATTGCCGGACGATGCGGCAATGATTCTGCCCGAACTGGCCGGCCCCGACTACTGCGACTCTATGCATCCGGCGCCTGCCCCACAATCGCGATGCCCGCCTCGTCGGCACGCGCCAGCATCTCTTCCCGATCGAGCAGCAAAGTCCGCCCGGCATCCACGGCCATCACAGTCGTACCGGTTTCGCGCATCACCGTGATGGTCTCGAGCCCGGCGACCGGCACATCGAACAATAGATGATGCCGCCGGTTCGACACTTTTACCAGCGTCAGCGGCCGCCCGTTCACCAGGCTGGCGGCGCGCCGCAACAAAGCATCGGTGCCCTCCATGGCTTCCAAGGCCACGCAGGCCCGCTCGCAGATCGCCACGCTTTGGCCCACGTCGAAGCCCGCTAAAGCACACGCGATGCGGCGGCCGTAAGCGATGTCCGCCTCCTGGCGCGCATCCGGCTTGCGCCGTGTCATGGCGCCGCGATCGGCCAGCAGCGGCTTCAGCAACGCGGTCGAATCGCGTAGCTGGATGCCTTCGTCCGCCAGCACCTGCGCCACGCCGCCGATCAGGCCGTCCGTGTTCTTCGAGGGCAGGGTCGCGAGCAGTTTCACGAGCCGCCAATCCGGCCGGATCGAAGAAAAGATTTTCGCGTGCTTCACCTGCCCTGCCATCACCAGTTCGCGAATGCCCTCTTCTTTCAGCAGATCGATCAGCCGGCTGAGTTGGCCGAGCGAGAGCCAGTGGCATGTGGGCGCCAGCGACGCCACCTCGGGCGATGCTTCTTCCTCGATCGCGAACACCACCACTTCATGTCCCAAGCGGCGGGCGTTTTCAAGCGCCAGAATCGGAAAGCGGCCGTTGCCGGCGATCAGACCGTACTTCACTGCTACTTTATAACTCCGCGCCGGGACTCGTTGATAAACGCCAGCAGTTCGTCCACCTCGGGGCAATCGGTAATCTCCGCGCGGATCCGCTCGACGGCCTGCGAGGTGTTCAAGCCTGCCCGCGTCAGTAGCCGCAGCGCCGTTTGCAGATGCTCGATTGTGCCGGATGCGAACCCCCTGCGTTCCAGGCCCACGCGGTTGGCGCCAAACACCTTGATCGCGCGCTCGCTGACCGTGCTCGAGAACGGCAGCACATCCTGCGTCACGACGCTGTACCCGCCGATGATGGCGTGCCGGCCGATCCGGCAGAACTGGTGCACACCCGTGGATGCGCCGATCACGGTCCAGTCCCCTACGGCCACGTGGCCGCCCAGAGTGACGGCGTTGGCCAGCACCGCGTGGTTACCCAAGTGTACATCGTGCGCCACGTGCACGTAGGCCATCAGCAGGTTGTCGTCGCCAATGCTGGTGACCAGGCCGCCGCCTTCTGTGCCGCGATGGATGGTGACAAATTCGCGGATCTTATTCCGGCTGCCGATGCGCGTCTCGGCGCGCTCGCCGCGGTATTTCAAGTCCTGCGATGCCACGCCTACCGTGCTGTAGGGGAAGAATATGTTGTCCTCGCCCACATCGAGCGGCCCTTCCATGTAGACGTGCGCCATCAGGCGCGTGCGGGCGCCGATCTCGACCTCGCCATCGATAATCGAATACGGCCCGATCTCCGCAGTTTCCGCAATGCGCGCCGCCGGGGAGACAATCGCGGTGGGATGTACGGGCATCGATCAGGAAAGCGCTTCCGCTTCTTCCTTGTCGGCCAGCTTGCACATCATCTCCGCCTCGGCGACTACGAGCCCGTCGACCGTGGCGCGGCCGGCCATCACGGCGACGCTGGCCTTGCGGCGGAGCACCTGCATCTCCAGGCGCAACTGGTCGCCCGGCACCACCGGCCTGCGGAACTTGGCGCTGGTGATCGACGCGAGCAGCACCAGTTTGCGATGCCGGTCTTCCACGTGCTTCAAGACCAGCACGCCGGCCGTCTGCGCCAGGGCTTCCACGATGAGCACGCCCGGCATCACCGGGAAGTCCGGAAAATGGCCCTGGAAGAAGGGCTCGTTCTGCGTGACACTCTTGATGCCCACAATCCGCTCAGCTTCTAACTCGATGATGCGATCGACCAGCAGCATGGGATAGCGGTGCGGCAATATGTCGCGGATCTCGTTGATATCCAAAACGGGCATGGAAGTCGCTATTATAACAGCCGTGGATTCAATTCTTTCAGAAGCCCGCTCCCGGCAGAAACAAATTGTGGCGCTGATCCGGGAGATGGTGGAATGCGAATCGCCGAGCGATGATTCCACGGCTGTGAACCGCTTCGTGGATTTGCTCTCGGATGTCGCGCCCTCGTTCGCGCGCTTGAAAACGCTGCCTGGCGGGCGCTTCGGACGGCACGTGCTCTACGAATTCGATCTGGCCGGCAAGCACAAACGCGGCCAGATTCTGGCGCTCGGCCACTCTGATACGGTGTGGCCGGCCGGCACGCTCGCGTCCATGCCGTTCCGCCAGAAGGAGGGCCGCCTGTGGGGACCCGGCGTGCTCGATATGAAATCGGGCATCGCTTTCTTCATTTACGCGATGCGCATCCTGCGCGATCTGGATGTGCCGGTGGCGCGCAAGGTGGTGATGCAGATCAATTCCGACGAGGAGGTCGGCAGCGAGTCATCACGCGCCCTGACCGAGCGCAACGCGCGCCGCAGCCAGGCCGTGCTGGTGCTGGAGCCCGCCAGCGGTCTGGACGGCCGATTGAAGACGGCGCGCAAAGGCGTCGGCGATTACACCGTGACCGTGCGCGGCAAGGCAGCGCATTCCGGTCTGGACTTCACCGCCGGCGCCAGCGCGATTCTGGAGCTGGCGCGGCAGATCGAAAAGATCGCCGGATTTACTGACTTGAAGCGCGGCATCACGGTGAACCCGGGAATTATCCGCGGCGGCACGCGCGTCAACGTGGTGGCTGCCGAGGCCGCCGCTGAAGTGGACATGCGCGTGGTCCGCGCAAAGGATGCGGCCGGACTCGACCGCAAGTTCCGGGCGCTGCGGCCGGTTGACCGGCGCTGCACCGTCGAAGTCGCGGGCGGCATGAATCGTCCGCCGCTCGAGCGCTCGCCTGCCGTGGTGCAACTGTTCCGCAAGGCGCAGGCGCTGGCGCGCGAGATGGGCGTGGATCTCGACGAGTCCGCGGTGGGAGGCGGCTCGGACGGCAACTTCACCGGCGCGCTCGGCATCCCGACGCTCGACGGATTAGGCGCCGTGGGCGAGGGCGCCCATGCGGTGAATGAGAGCATCCTGGTGGATCGCATCGCGGACCGGACGGCTTTGTTGGCCAAACTGGTGGCGGCGCTGTGAAGGTTGCGCTGGTGGCGGCTCTGCTCGCGAGCACTCTGGGCGCCGCGGACCTGAATACCATCTTCCCGCCGCTGGCTGACGCGAATTCGCCGGGTCTGGCCGTGCTCGTGCGCCGCGACGGCAAGACCGTATTCGAGCGCGGCTACGGCGTGCGCGATCTGCGCACCATGGCCCGCATCGACGCGCGGACCGATTTTCGCCTGGCATCATTTACGAAGCAGTTCACGGCCATGGCGATCATGCTGCTGGTCGACGATGGCAAGCT
>DATKNQ010000016.1:0-35538 GCA_035541265.1 Bryobacteraceae bacterium | reverse complement strand
ATGCCATTTCCCAGGCTCCCGCGCTTTCCGATAGCGCGCAACTGGCGATCCTCCAAAGAGTGCGCGGCTACGCGGGGGAATACGTCGCCCGATTCCCGGACTTCATCGCCACAAGATCCGTCCGCCAATACCGCAACTGGGGAGCCGACTATGCCATTTTTGGGGACGCGGTGGTTTACCACGGGCAGACGCCCGCCTATGCCTGGCATGAAATTCTGGCCTACAAGGCAGAGGTCGCGCATACCGTCGGCAGGGACTACTACAGAAAAGCGGGGGCCGGCAAGGGCCGGCACGATCACGCCTCGCAAGTGAGCATCGGCGAGTTTGGCGGCATGTTGGAGGAGATTTTCAATCCCAGGCATAAGGCACATTTCCACTGGGACCGCTGGCAGGTGCTCGACGGAAAGAAAACCGTGGTATTCGCGTACCAGGTGGCCCGCGAGTTTTCCGAGTTCACCGTGGCGGCCGAACAGGGTGGCAAGCTCCGCCACGAGCCGGTCAAGACGGGGCATCAGGGTTTTGTTTTTGCCGATCCGGAATCGGGCGAGGTGTTGCGCCTGGTGCTATCCGCCACCGGTCTCACGCCGGGCGACCGGGTGGATGCCGCGGGCGATGTACTGGATTACGGCAAGGTGCGTATCGGCGGACAGGCTTATTGGCTTCCGGTCCGCTCGATCGCCTATGTCTCGTCGAAACCGTTCAAATCGCGCGAAGAAATCGAATACAGCAATTACCGGAAGTTCGACGCGAATACGACCATCGACTTCAACGGTCCCTTGGGACCATAAGGGTACCGTTTCGGGCCCGCTGCTACCGTGGCGTTCCGTGATGCATCATTAAGGTATGAGTTTGCAATCCGCAAAGATTCCCGTCGGCGGCATGACGTGCGGCAACTGCGCGCGCACGGTGGAACGGAAGCTCTCGACGAGTCCGGGTGTGACGAGCGTCCGCGTGGACCTGGCCGGCGGCACCGCCACCGTCGAGTTCGACGCCGATCGGACGAAACTGCCGGACCTGTTGCGGGCAATCGAGCAGCTCGGCTACACGGTACAGCAATGAGCACGGCGGCGGCGGAACGCGTGGATCTGCCGCTTTCCGGGATGAGCTGCGCGGCCTGCGCCCGTGCGATCGAAAACCAGCTTGCGAGCACGCCGGGCGTCAGCAGCGCGCATGTGAACTTCGCCACTTCGACGGCGACGGTGGAGTTCGATCCGGCGCGCACCGCCGTGCCCGGGTTGGTCGATGCCATCGAGGACTTGGGTTACGGAGTGCCTCAGCCCGTTGCCGGGGTCGATGTAGAAGAAGAGACGCGCCAACAGGAATTTCGGGCGTTGCAGCGCCGCCTGTGGCTGGCGATCGTGTTTGCGGCGCCGGTGGTGGTGCTGGGCATGTGGCCCGGGCTGATGCATCTGCGGGCGCTGCCGTGGATCCAATTCGCGCTGGCCGTCCCGGTGGTGTTCTACGCGGGCGCGCCATTCTATCGGGACGCCTGGACCGCGCTACGGCATCGGTCGGCGAACATGAACACGCTGATCGCGCTGGGCACCGGCGCGGCATTTCTTTATTCGGTGGTGGTTACGATTGGCGGCGGGCGCGAGGTCTATTACGAAGCGGCCGCCATGATCATCACCTTGATCCTGCTGGGGCGCGTGCTCGAGAGCCGGGCGCGCGGCAAGGCTTCGGAAGCCATCCGGCGTTTGCGCGAACTGCAGCCGAAGATGGCGCGCGTGGTGCGCGGCGGCGCGGAGCAGGACATCCCGATTGAGCAGGTGCTCGTTGGCGATATCGTGATCGTGCGCCCTGGCGAGAAGCTTCCGGTGGATGGTACGGTGCGCGAGGGGAACTCGGCCGTGGATGAGTCGATGCTCACTGGTGAAAGCATGCCGGCCGATAAGAAGGCGGGCGATCTGGTTTTTGGGGGCACGATCAACCGGTCGGGCGTGTTGCATTTCGAAGCGCGCAAGGTGGGCGCCGCGACGGCGTTGCAACAGATGATCGAACTGGTGAAGCAGGCCCAAGGCTCGCGCGCTCCCGTGGCGCGGCTGGCCGACGTGGTTAGCGGATACTTCACCGTTGCTGTTTTGGGAATCGCGCTGGTGACGTTTGCGGTGTGGCTGCTGTTTGCGCCGCTGTCCTCAGCTTTAGTGAATGCGGTCGCGGTGCTCATCATCGCGTGCCCGTGCGCATTGGGGCTGGCGACGCCGACGGCCATCATGGCCGGTACGGGACGCGGCGCCGAACGCGGCATCCTGATCAAGGGCGGCGAAGCATTGGAAGCCGCGCAGAAGATCGACACGGTCATCCTGGACAAGACTGGCACCATCACGTCCGGCCAGCCGCGCGTTACCGATGTCATCCCGTTGCATGGACGCACTGAAGCGGAAGTGCTGCGTTGGGCGGCATCGGCCGAACGGTACTCGGAGCATCCGCTGGGGCGCGCATTAGTCGAGCATGCGGATGCGCTGGCCATCGACATCGGCCAGGCGTCCGATTTCCGGGCGGTGGCGGGGCAAGGCGTGGAGGCGCGGGTCGATGGCCGCACGGTGACGGTTGGTTCAGGTGACTTGCCCGCAGCGGCTGATCTGGCCCAGCAGGGTAAGACGGCAGTTGTGGTTTCCGTGGATGGCGAAGCAGTTGGAGTGGTTGGGATTGCCGACACGGTGAAGCCCGAGGCGGCCGCGGCTGTCGCCCGTCTGCGAGAGATGGGCTTGGATGTCTGGATGATCACCGGCGACAACCGGCGCACCGCGGAGTCAGTCGCGCGGCAGGTGGGCATCGGCCATGTGCTGGCGCAGGTGCGGCCAAAGGGCAAGGTCGAGGAAGTGCGCAAGCTCCAGGCTGCCGGAAAGAAAGTCGCCATGGTGGGCGACGGCATCAACGATGCGCCTGCGCTGGCGCAGGCTGACGTGGGCATCGCCATCGGCACGGGAACGGATATTGCCAAGGAGGCTGCAGCCGTCACCTTGGTGGGCGGCGGCCTGATGGGGATTGCGAACGCTCTCGCGCTGGCGCGGCGGACGATGCGGATCATCCGCCAGAATCTGTTCTGGGCATTCGCTTACAACGCCATCGGCATCCCGATCGCCGCCGGCGTTTTATATCCGTTCACTGGATGGCTGCTCTCGCCCGTGCTGGCATCCGCCGCCATGGCATTCTCTAGCGTCACAGTGGTGAGCAACAGCTTGCGATTGCGGCGGGCTTAGGCGCCGGCGCAGAACGGCCAGTTCGCCTTCGTGGCGCGCGCGAGGGGCGAGCGAGTCAGTCGGCGGCCGGCACCGTCACTGGCGCGTGATTCGAAACTCCATTGCGCGCGCGCTGCGGACGCCCGATGCCGCAATAGTCAAAGCCGGCTTGGCGCGCAGCTTCGGGGTCGAACAGGTTGCGGCCGTCCACCAGGATGGCACGCGCCATGCTCTTCGCCAGCGCGGGCAGATCGAGGCGCGCGAACTGCTTCCACTCCGTCACCAGCACCAGCGCATCCGCGTCGATGGCCGCTTCCTCCGCTGTCTCGCAGTATTGAATGCGCAGCGCCGGATGGTTTTCGCGGCACGCCTGCATGGCGATCGGATCGTAGACCTTCACGCGTGCGCCCATCTGCAGCAGGCGTTCGGCGATCTGCAAACTGGGCGCATCGCGCAAATCGTCGGTGTCCGGTTTGAAAGCCAAACCGAGCAATACGATCGTGCGGCCTTTCAAAATATACAACTTCTCCTGCAGCTTCTGAATCACCAGTTGGCGCTGCGCGCGGTTCACTTCGAGCGCGGCTTCCAGCAGCCGGCTCTGATAGCCGTATTCGCGCGACGTGTGCAGCAGAGACAGGATGTCCTTACCAAAACAACTGCCTCCCCAACCCAGCCCAGGATTCAAGAATCGCGCGCCGATGCGGGCGTCCAGTCCGATGCCCGTCATGACCTCGGGCGCTTCGGCGCCGACTCGCTCACAAAGATTCGCGATCTCGTTGGCGAAACCGATCTTCACTGCCAGGAACGCGTTGGCCGCGTACTTGATCATCTCCGCACTGGTCAGCGTCGTCGTAACCACCGGCGCGCGGCCCATCGCGACCGGCCGCGGCAGGAAAGCCGGCGCTTCAAAGCTCTGCTCCGTCAGCGGCCGGTAAAGGTCCTGCAAGATACGCAACGTGTGATCGTCTTCCGCTCCCAGCACGATGCGGTCCGGATAGAGCGAATCCGCGATGGCGCTGCCTTCACGCAGGAACTCCGGATTGCTGGCCACGCCGAAACGGATGCGCTTCAACTGATCCGGGTGTCCTTCGTGAATGCCTTCGCGCACCAGGGTCTCCACCAGGTTGCCGCTGCCAACCGGAACGGTTGACTTATTCACAACGACGCGGAACTTGGCATCATCCATGGCTGCGCCGATGCTGCGGGCGGCAGCTTCCAGGTAGCAGAGATTCGCTTCGCCGGTCGCCAGAGACGGCGTGCCAACCGCAATGAAGATTACGTCGCTTTCCGCGGCGGGCCCGCTCAGTTCCGCCGTAAAATCGATTCCCCCGCGCTGGCCGGCAAGCTGTAGTAAACGATCCAGGCCCGGCTCATAGATGGGCATCTCGCCGCGGCGCAGTTTCTCGATCTTCTGCGCATCGGTGTCCACGCACGTCACACGATGCCCGATGTAGGCCAGACAAGCGCCGGTTACCGTCCCTACGTATCCGGTTCCAATTACTGTTACCCGCATAGCGATGCCCGTTCCGCCGAATTCTCATTATTCACTTTATGGCAGTCCTTTTACAAGCCCTCGAATCGCCTTAGATACAATAGGTGGGGCCGCATGTTGACGATTCTAGTTATCGACGACGACGAAAGCCTGCGCGATACCATCGGTGTACTGCTCGAGCAGGAGGGTTTTCGCGCGGTGCTGGAAGCGGACGGCCGCGCGGGATACGAGAAATCGCTGCTGCTCAAGCCCGCTTTGATCCTGGTAGATTTGCGGCTCCCCGGCATGAGCGGCGTCGAGATCTGCAAACAACTGCGCGCCGCTCACGTAGGCACTCCGATTATCGTGTTGAGCGCGCTGGGCGACGAAATCGATAAGGTACTGCTGCTCGAAATGGGCGCCGACGACTACCTGGTGAAGCCGTTCGGCACGCGTGAGTTGTTGGCGCGCATCCGCGCGGTGTTGCGCCGGACCTCCGCGGAGGCCCGCAAGGTTCTGCATTTCAGCGACGTGGAAGTCGACCTCGAGCGCCGCGTAGTGACGCGCCGCGGCGAAGAGTTGAAGCTTACACCGGCGGAATACAACCTGCTCGCATACTTCCTGCAAAACCCCGACCGGCCGCTAACCCGCGACATGATCCTCAATTCGGTATGGGGCTACGAGTTCTTTCCTAATACGCGCACCGTGGATGCGCACGTCGTGAAGCTGCGCCAGAAACTCGAACCCGAGCCCAACGTGCCGCGGCATTTCTTGACCGTGCACGGCGTCGGTTACCGGTTCCTGCCGTAGCCCGGCTCTACAATAGTGAACATGTCGGCAACTGTAACGGCAAACGAAGTCCTGGAACGTCTGGAAATTGAGCCGGTGAATTCCGGAGCCTGCTGGGGGGAGTGGATTCCGAATCCCTCAGGTGGCGAACTGGCCTCCCTCAACCCGAGCGACGGCTCGGTGATCGCACGCGTGCGCATGGCCGGCCGCGCGGACTACGAAGCGATCGCCGCGCGCGCTGCCGAGGCATTTCGCGAGTGGCGCATGCTTCCGGCGCCCAAACGCGGCGAGATCGTGCGCGAGTTCGGAGATGCGCTGCGCGCCGCCAAGGCCGATTTGGGCGCGCTCGTCACCATGGAGATGGGCAAGGTCCGCGCCGAGGGGCAGGGCGAAGTGCAGGAGATGATCGACGTAGCCGATTTCGCGGTGGGCTTGTCGCGCCAACTGTACGGCTTGACGATGCATAGCGAACGGCCCGGCCATCGCATGTACGAGCAATGGCATCCGCTGGGTGTGGTGGGCGTGATCAGCGCATTCAATTTCCCCGTGGCGGTGTGGTCGTGGAACGCCATGATCGCAGCGGTGTGCGGCGATTGCGTGCTGTGGAAGCCGTCGTCGGATACGCCGCTGACCGCCATCGCCGTACAGAAGATCGCCAACCGCGTGCTGGGCAAGCACGGGCTGAAGGGCGTGTTCAACCTGGCGATCGGGCGCGGCGACGCGGCCGGCGAAGCGCTGTTGCACGATGCGCGCGTGCCGTTGATCAGTTTCACGGGTTCGACCGAGGTCGGCCGGCGTGTCGCACAAACGGTGGCGGGGCGGCTGGGCCGCACCATCCTGGAATTGGGCGGCAACAACGGGATCATCGTGATGGACGATGCGAATCTCGATCTGGCGCTGCGCGCGGTCTTGTTCGGCGCGGTCGGCACCGCCGGGCAACGCTGCACGACAACTCGCCGCCTGTTCCTGCAAAGGGGAGTCGCGGGACGGATGACCGAGGCGTTATGCCGGGCCTACCAGCAGGTCTCGATCGGCGATCCCCTCGATCCGCATACGCTCATGGGGCCGCTGGTGAACCCGCGCGCGGTGGAAGACATGCTGGCGGGCCTCGAGACGATCCGGCAGCAGGGAGGTGAAATTCTGTACGGCGGCGCGCGCCTGGGCGGCTGTTTCGTCGAACCGGTGCTGGTGAAGGCTAAGCCGGACATGCCGATTCTGCGGGAAGAGATCTTCGCGCCGATTCTTTACCTTCTGGAATTCGACGATCTGGACCAGGCGATGCACTGGCACAACGACGTGCCGCAAGGTTTGTCTTCCGCCATGTTCACGACCAGCCTGATTTCGGGCGAGCGGTTCCTCAGCCATGCAGGCAGCGATTGCGGGATTGCCAACATCAATATAGGCACCAGCGGCGCGGAGATCGGCGGCGCGTTCGGCGGCGAGAAGGATACCGGCGGCGGACGCGAATCGGGCAGCGACTCTTGGAAAGCCTACATGCGCCGGCAGACGAACACCATCAACTGGTCGCCGCAATTGCCGCTGGCGCAGGGCATCGAATTCAACATAGAATGATCTACACCTGCTATGAAATGATCCGGGATTGCCGCGCGGAACGCCCCAAAGGCTGGTCCTATTTCCTGACGAATTATGTTCCCGTGATCGGCGGGTTGCTGGCGCATTATTTTCCTGAGCGGAACGGAGACCGGGCGTTGAGCGAACGCGTACTGCGGGCCTTGCGGCAGCCGTCATCGGGCCTGTTCGAGTCACTCGATCCGGCGCCGGAGCGGGCCTTCGTGGCCGAGTTGCGGCAGCGCGTGCTGGCCGCGGCGGAAGCGGATTGCGGGAGCGCCGCGCCGGAAGTCACGATCGACGTCGCGGCGCTGTCCGCCGCGCTCGAGCCGTTCACGCTCACCGAGAAACTGGTAGCGTGGTTCGAGTCGATGCGCTACACCGACGCCGATACCGGCCGGATGTTGCGCATGTCGCCGGAGACCGCGCGGAAGATTCGCGCGCGCGCCGCCGAATTGATCCGCGGCGCAGTGGACGCGTGGCGTAGCACGCTGCTGTCCGATAACGGCGCGCTGCTCGGCCGCGAAGCCGTAGCGCGGCACGGCAAAGACTGCCCGCCCGCCAAGGCATTTTTCGATGTGATCGACGGCCGCACGACCTGGCGCGGGCGCGAGGAAATGGAGCGCCACGTGAAAGACTGCTGGTATTGTGTCGATCATTTCTGCCGTTTGCTGGAGGTGGTGGATACGCTGCGCGCCGCCCAGCCGCTGGCGGATTCCGAGGCTGAGAGCTACCGGAAGTTGCTCGGAATCGAAGCGGCCAAGCGTCCGTTTTGGAAACGCTAGCCATGCTACAGTAGCCCAACGTGGAACACATTCAATCCGAGCGCGACGGCGAACTGTTGATTCTGACCATGGCGCGCGGCAAAGCCAATGCCCTGAACGCCGCATTGGTGGAAGAGCTCTACACGGCGGTGTGCGCGGCGGCGGACGACAGTTCCGTGCGCGGGCTGGTCCTGGCCAGCGGCCGGCCCCGGTTCTTTTCAAGCGGTTTCGACATCCGCGAAGTCTTCAGCTACGACCGCGACGGAATGGGCCGCTTCTTCGGCGGCTTCATCGATCTCTACGAGAGCTTGTACAAATTCGCGAAACCCGTGGTGGCGGCACTGAGTGGCCACACCTTTGCCGGCGGCGCGATTCTGGCGATCGCCTGCGACTTTCGCATTATGGCCGAGGGCGATTTCGGTTTTGCCCTGAACGAGATCAACCTGGGCCTGGCGTTATCACCCTCAATCCGCAGAATGCTGGCGGACGCCATCGGAGTGGCGCGCGCGCGCGAGGTACTGCTGTTCGGCGAGCCGCTGACTCCGCGCCGGGCTCTGGAAATCGGGCTGGTGCGGGAACTGGCGCCCGCGGAACAGGTCCGCGAAAAAGCCATCGCCTGTGCCCGCTTTCTGGCCGCGAAGCCCCCGGCCGCCTATCGCGAGATCAAACGCTCGCTGCGCGAGTTCGGCGGGCGCGCCGATGCCCACTCGGATCGCGCCACTCTTGGTGATTTCCTGGACATGTGGTTCTCCGCGGAGGCCCGGCAGGCCCGCCAGGCGATTGCCGCGAAGATTTAACAACCTGGCCAAAAGTTGGTAATGCCACACACGCCGAGACGAAATACTAGTACCGCTTGCAATCCTAGTGAAACGGCTCTATGCTCTCAATTAGGCTTTATCAGAAACAGCTTAGAGAGACGACGACCATCTATGGGTAAGAAAGCCGCTTGCGTGGGAGTTCTGTGGTTGGCATGCATGGCCGCGAGCCTGCAAGCCACCACTGTCATTTTGGGAGACCCTCCCATGCTGGGCACCGGGAATTGCGACCCGTTCGGATGCCCCGGGTTTTTCGGACTTGGAACCTATCAGCAGGTGTACATGAGTTCGGCGTTTCCCGGTACGATCGACATCGAGGGGTTGACTTTCTACGAAGGACAGGTGACGCATAATGGCGGGCTGCCGGCCACGGGGACTTACACTCTAAGCTTCTCTTACACCTCGTTCGATCCCGGCGGGCTGAACTTGGCGAGCCCGGCGAACAATATCGGCACTGGCAGTGAAACATTCTTCACCGGAGCGCTGCCGGCGCTCACCCCGGAGGGATCCGGCGCCTGGCTGGTGATCGACGGCACGCCTTTCGTATATAATCCGGCTGACGGAAACCTGCTCCTCACGGTCACGTATTCGGGTTCCGCGAATCCGCCCAACGCGCTTTACCTGAATACGCCACAATGCGGACCGCAAACCTATTGTCCATCGGGTACGCCGGTGGTCACAGGCAGCGCATATTTCGGCACTTCGGGAAATGGCGGCAATTACGACGGCGGCTTGGTCACCGGCTTCGACTACGCACCTGCCGTCGGGACTCCCGAACCCGCATCTCTGCTCCTGACGCTCGCAGGCATCGGCGTAGTGGGATATTTCTACAAGCGCCGATCGGCGTAAGACGCCCAGTCGCGGTATAAGGTACCATAGTACTCAAGCCTCGTTAAACCAAGTAACGACGTCCCAAATTGCGTTACTTTTGAGGAGGGCACTCTCGGGGGCGAGACATGGAGCAGCAAGGGTCCCTGCCGTTGCGGCGAACCCGATTCCGGATCGCTGGCCACGCTCAGGCGTTTCCTTCTATCACACTGAAAAATAGCGAATTGGCGACTGAGCTGGGTGTCGATCCGGAATGGATTCAGGCCCGCTGCGGTGTCCTTTCGCGGCATATTTCAGGCCCCGGCGAAACCACCACCACTTTGGGAGTGCGCGCCGCCCGGCTAGCCTTGTCTCGCGCGCCCTGGTTCCAGCCGGACCTCCTGGTCTGCGCTACTTTCACTCCGGACTATCCACTCTGCCCCTGCGGTCCTTCGATCGCCCATGCCCTGGAACTTGGCCCGGTACCCGCCTTCGATCTCAACGCCGCCTGCTCTGGCGGCGTCCTCGGGCTGTTGACCGCGCTGAGCTTTATTGCTGCCGGCACCGCACAGCGCGTGCTGCTGGTGGCCGCCGACACGGTCACTCACCATCTCGCCGACGACGATGCCCAGACCCGCATCCTGTTCGGGGACGGTGCCGCCGCCTTCTTGATTGAGTCCTGCCCGCAGGGCATCGCGCTGCGCTCCTGGGTGATGGGGTCGGACGGGTCGGGCGCCAAACTATTTCACGTGCCTCACGGCGGCTCCGCGGCGCCCTGGCAGGCGCCGGGTAACGGCGATCCGCGGGCGGCGACGGTGTCGATGCAGGGCCGGCCGTTGTTCCGCTTCGCTTCCCAGCGCGGTACCGAGATGCTGCTGGAGACGTGCGCGAAAGCCGGCATCCGGCCGGAGGATCTCGATTGGGTGTTGGTTCACCAGGCGAACACGCGTATTGTCGAGCAGCTTCAGGAACGCAGCGGTATCGCGCCGGAAAAGTGGATCGTGAACATGATGGGGATCGGCAACACGTGTTCCGCCTCCGTGCTGTTGGCGTTAGGCGATCTGCTAGAGCGGAAAGTCACGCGGCCGGGCGACCACGTCCTGCTCGCCGGCTTTGGTGCGGGCCTGACCTGGGCGGCGGCCCTATTTGAGTGGGGTGATGCCTCGGTCCGCGTGCCGGAAAAGATGGCTACCTCCGCGCGGGTATAGGTTGCGAGGCAGCCCTTGAGACTGCCCCGCAAAATTGGTGAGGCTTAAACGTCGTAGTAAAGCGCGAACTCGTACGGATGCGGGCGCAGCCGGACGGCGTCTGCTTCGTTCTTCCGCTTGTAATCGATGAACGTCTCGATCAGTTCCTCGGTGAACACGTCGCCCTTCATCAGGAAGGCGTGATCGTCTTCGAGGCAGGTCAGCGCTTCCTCGAGCGAGGCGGGCATTGAGGGCACCTTGCGCATCTCTTCCGGCGAAAGATCGTAGATGTCTTTGTCAAGCGGCTCGCCGGGATCGATCTTGTTGGCAATGCCGTCCAGACCGGCCATCAGCATGGCGCTGAATGCCAGGTAAGGATTCGCGGACGGATCGGGCGGACGGAATTCCACGCGCTTCGCCTTAGGACTCGCCGAGTACATCGGAATGCGGCAGGCGGCCGAACGGTTGCGGCGGGAATACGCCAGATTCACCGGCGCCTCGTAACCCGGCACCAGCCGCTTGTAGCTGTTGGTAGTCGGGGCGATGATGGCCGATAACGCGCGAGCGTGCTTCAATAATCCACCGATGTACCAGAGGCCCAACTGGCTGAAGCCCGCGTAGCAATCGCCGGCGAACAGCGGCTTGCCTGCTTTCCACAAGCTCTGGTGCGTGTGCATGCCGCTGCCGTTATCCGCGAACAAGGGCTTCGGCATAAAGGTCACGGTCTTGCCGTACTGGTTGGCCACGTTGCGGATGATGTACTTGTACAACATCATATTGTCCGCCGACTTCACCAGGGTGTCGAAGCGTTGATCGATCTCGCATTGGCCGCCGGTGGCGACTTCGTGGTGGTGGCACTCGATGCGCAGGCCGCACTTGATCATGGTTTGCACCATCTCGCTGCGCAGATCCTGGTAATGATCGGTGGGCGGAACGGGGAAATAGCCTTCCTTGTATCGCGGACGGTAACCCAGGTTGTCCTTCTCGCGGCCGGAATTCCAGCGGCCTTCCTCGGCATCGATGAAATAGAAGCCGGAATGCTGATTCTGGTCGAACCGGATGTTATCGAAGATGAAAAACTCGGCTTCGGCGCCAAAGTAGGCAGTGTCGCCGGAGCCGCTGTTCTGCAGGTAGAGCTCAGCCTTCTTGGCGATCCAGCGCGGGTCGCGCTCGTAGTGTTGCTTCGTGATGGGATCGATCACATCGCCGTACATCACCAGCGTGGGGGTTTCGGCAAAAGGATCCATGAACGCCGTCGAGGGATCCGGAACCAGCAGCATGTCGCTTTCGTTGATGGCCGCCCAACCGCGGATGCTGGAGCCGTCCATGCCGTAGCCTTCTTCGAAGCTACCCTCGGAGAGCTCACTGATCGGGTAGGAAACGTGGTGTTGCAGGCTCGGAATATCCGTGAACCGGAGGTCGAGTTGCCGGGCCTCATTCTTCTTTGCGTACTCCAATACTTCTTGCGGATTCATTCATCCTCCATGGGTGAATAATGGCGGCGGGAATGCCTTTAAGCTGTGTAAAACGAGTTTAGCATAGCGAACAGGTGGGCTGAGGTCAAGCGCCGGACGTACAGGTTCTTAGAGCTTCGGAGCGTAGTAGCCCTTGCGGCAGCGCACGATCAGGTCCTTGCGGCCCTTCACCTTCAGATCCACGGTGTGATACAGGCCGTCGGTGCGCAGCGGGTCGGGGCGGTAGAAGACGTTGTACTGGTGCCGCAGCTCGTTGGCGATGTTCTCGAACGACTGCTCCAGGTCTTCGACCTTAAATGGGAAGAAAGCCTGGCCCCCGGTTTCCGAAGTCAGATACTTCAGGACCTTGTCGCCATCGGACTCGGCGCGTGTGATGTTAGTCGAGATGGCATAGATCACTACGTCGGCCTTTTGCGCCATCTCGAGCGCCTGATCGCGCGAGACCTGGCTCTGATTATCATCGCCATCGCTCACGATCACGATGGCGCGGCGGAATTTGTGGCGCGGCTGATCCTTCGATAACTTATCGCGGCAGGCAAAGTAAAGCGCGTCGTAGAGAGCGGTGCCGCCGCCGGGACGTAATTTGTGGATCGCGTTTTCGAGAGCCTCGGTATCGTCGATCAGGTCCGCCACCAAGTCTGTGGAGGTGTCGAAGCTGACGATCATGGCCTTGTCCTGGCCCTTGCGGACCACACTTTGGATGAACGAAATAGCGGCTTCCTGCTCGAACTTGAAGCGGTCGCGGATGCTGTTGCTGGTATCAATCAAGATGCCCAGGCGCAGGGGCAGGTCCGTCTCAGCGGTGAATTCGACGATGGTCTGCGGTTTCTTGTTCTCCGTCACTTGAAAGTCGTCTCTGGTCAGATTGGTGACGAAGCGGCCCTTCTTGTCGGTGACGGTGAAGAGCATGTTGACGCGCGTGACGTCCAGGATGATACGTGTGCCGGGATCGTCGACGACTTCTTCGGGTTTTTGGGCGGCGGGGGCCGCGGCCTGCTGCGCATGGAGCGCGGCGCAGCACAGAACCGTCCCGAGGAAAAGAAACACTTTCATTTGACCCATATTATAACCGTTCCATCCAGCCCTTCAGTTCGTCCGGGAGGGGCGAGACGATCTCGACCGGCAGCGCAGTGAACGGATGCTGGAATCGGATGCGGTGGGCATGCAGAAAGAAGCGCTCCAGCGTTGGCGCAGAGCCCCGATGTGCGGGTGCGCCATAGAGCCGGTCGCCGGCCACGGGATGGCCGATACTCGCAAGGTGCACGCGGATCTGATGCGTGCGGCCGGTGCCGATGCGCACTTCCAGATAGGTGAACTCCGGGTAACGCCGCAGCACATGGTAGTCGGTCCAAGCGGCCCGGCCATGTGCCAGGCGGGCGGTCATGCGCGTGCGGTGGCGCGGATCGCGCGCGATGGGTTTTGCGATGCGGCCGCTGTCCGCCTCCAAGCGGCCGTGCACCAGCGCAAGGTAGGTCTTTTCGACATGCCGTCCGGCGAACAGACCAGCCAAAGCCCGATGCGCCGCGTCGCTTTTGGCCACCAGGATGACTCCGCTGGTGAAGCGGTCGAGCCTGTGAACGATGCCGGGCCGCAGATCGCCGCCGATAGTGGAAAGCGCTGCAAAACGGCCAAGCAGCGCATTGACCAGCGTGCCGCTATGGATTCCCGCGCCGGCGTGCACCACCATGCCGGCGGGCTTATCGATGGCTACGAAACTCGCGTCCTCGTACAGGACGCGCAGCGGAATCGATTCCGGCTCGGCGCGCAGTGGAGGAGGCGCGGCGGGTTCCACGATGATCTCGTCACCTGCGCGCAGCACGCGGGCGGGACGTTCGGGCGCCCCATTCACCAGCACGCGGCCATGCTTGATCCAATCCTGCAGGCGCGAGCGGCTGAACTCGGGGAACTGTTCGTGCAAAGCCTGGTCAAGGCGCTTGCCGGCATGTTGTCTGGCGGCCGAGAATTGCACCGCTACTCAGTCTAACCAAGGCTGCGGGGCATCGTCCTTGAAGGCCGGCGCGGGGGCGTGGCTGGGGATTCCCGGCGGCACTCCGCCGAACCGGCGCTGGCGGGCGTGAAACTGGCGGACGGCAGCGGCCAGATCGCCGGCATCGAAATCGGGCCACATGCGCCGCGAAAAGATCAGTTCGGCATAAGCGCACTCCCAGAGGAGGAAGTCGCTGAGGCGTTGCTCGCCGCCGGTACGGACGAGCAGATCGACCGGCGGACCCAGGTGCTCTTCCAGGCACTCGCGGCAGACCAGCCCGGCATGCGCCGCGTGGCGCAGCGCGTCGGCGATGGCCTCGCGGCCGGAGTAGTCCACCGCGATGCGCAGGTGCAACTGGCGCCCGGCGGCAGTCAGGGCTTCGGCTTCCGCGATCACCGCGGCCAGCTCCGGGCCCAGGCGGTCGCGGCGCCCGATCATTTCCATGCGCACGCCATTCTCTATGGCGCGGCCGGTCTCCGACCGCAGATGCTCGGCCAGCAGTTGCATGAGTCCGGCAACTTCCTCGGGCGGACGGCGCCAGTTATCGGACGAGAAAGCAAAGAGCGTGAGAATGCCGATGCCCAGCGGCGGCGCTGCCTCCACCGTGCGGCGGAGCGCATCGGCGCCGGCCCGGTGCCCGGCCAGACGCGGCAAGCCGCGCGCCAACGCCCAGCGGCCGTTGCCGTCCATAATGATGGCCGCGTGCAGGCGGCCGGCTCTCCTTGGTGGACTTTGCATCATAAAGTATCACCTCAAAAAAAAGGGGGTCAACGTTCGCGCATGGTGCGGATCAGCGCTTCCAGGTGATCGAGGTAGCGCTCGAGAGCACGCCGCCCGACCGCCGTGAGCCGGTATTCCGTCCGCGGCAGGCGGTTCTCGAAGGACTTGCTGCAAGCGATGTACTGCGCGTCTTCGAGTTTACGCGCATGCACGCTGAGATTGCCGTCCGTAGTTTCCAGCAGCTTCTTCAGCTCGTTAAACGTGAGCGACTCATTCACGGCCAGCGCGCTTAGAATGCCGAGGCGCAGGCGTTCGTGAATCAGACGGTCGAGTTTGGGGGCGCCGCCCGCCACTTCCGAGGGGCGCAGTTTCTTTTCCCGCTCGCGCGGGAGTGCGTTTTGCTTAGCCACCGTATTTCACCGTAATCAGAATGCCAAACACGATATGGAATCCGCCGAAGCCGGATGCCAGAAAAATGTTGCCCCAGTGAGCCGGCGCGAACAACGCCAGCGCCCCCAGAGCCATAAAGCACATGCCCATCACCGGGATCACTTTCACGGACGCCGCGCCGCCGCATAACACGCCCGTGCCGTAGAGCAGGAGCCACACGCCCGGCAGCGCGGAGATCATTCCGGCGCGGAACAGCACCAGCGTGAGCAGAGCGCCGGCCAACAAGGGCGGCGCGAAACCCAGCAGAAATTTGCGGGCCGGGCCGGATAGTAACGGCACGCCTACGCGGTGCGACTTGCGAGCCGCGGTGGCCACGCCGATGAGGCAGGCGATCACCGCCTCGCCCAGCCAGAGCGTCAGCCAGGAATTCGGGCTCGACACCGTGCGCGCCAGCGCCGCGGCCGCCAGGGCCGTGCCACCGAGCACGATGCCGCCCACACCTGGGACCGCCGTGAACGCACCGGCACGCTCCATGGCGGACCGGATGTATTGCAGGTTATCGAGCGCGTGCGCCTCGATAGCCACCGCCTGCGGGCGGGCCTGCCGGATGGGACGAACAATCGCCACGGAGCGATTATAGAATGAATGCGCTGAATAACGCAAGTACTTTACGACAAAAAGTAGATGGCCTAGACGGCGATCACCTTGACGGTATCGCCACCCGCATCGGAACCGGAAACCACGGCCGTCAATGGCGCCTCGGTCAACTGCGGGCGGAACGGGATCGTCAAAAGAATCCGCGCGCCGGCCATGATCTGGTACGCCTGAATCGGGTCGCGGCCCGCGATCGCGGTGTTCCACTCCACCCGCACGCGGTCGCCGTCCTTGACCGCGCGCACGGCCGTGGGCTGCACGAGGATATTGGTCTTCTCCTGGAAATAATTCGTGTCCGCGCTATGGCGTGCCGCCGCGTCGTTTTCGATGCGGATGCGCTCCGCACCGGTCGCCGGATCCTTCACGGCGGCGGTCAGGTTCGCTACCAGTTGATCGGCTTCGGGCTGGTCGCGCTGGATGTGGCCGATGCCGGTGATCGCCACCGAGACACCCGGCAGAGACAACGGATAGCGCACCAGGTCTGCATAAGCCACCGCGCCGTCCTTTCCCACCGTGTGGATCACATCCGCGGGCATGCGCGAGAAACGCTTCTCCTTGCCGTAAAACGCGCCATCGGCGAACAGCTTCATGGCGATGACTCCCATGCCACGCGACACCGCCAGCGGCAGCACGTTGTTCTGGTGCGAACTGCACAGCCGGTCGTGCGCGTTCAGCGCCACCAGCACGGTGTCCAGAATCTGTTCGTAGTCGCGGCGAATGGCGCTCATCAGCACCGGGGAACTCTGATGGCCCGTGACACCAATGTGGCGGACCCAGCGCCGGTGGCCGGGGTTGAGGCCCGTGTAATTGGTTCCGTCGCGGTAATCGAGCATGGCGGCCAGCGCGCCGATCCGATCGGGCATCTTCGAACCGCGCTCGCCGTAACCTTCGTAGATCTGATCGACGTCTTGGAACGACCCCAGGCTATGCATCTGGATGGCGTCCAGATAAGCGCCCTCGGGGATCGCGCCGTGGCCGTCGCCGAACATCTGCGTGAGCGATCGCTTCAGATCGTCGACGGCGGTCGGGGTGCTCGACCCAGGGTTCACGGCATAGCGCTGCACGGTCTTCGTCGCGATGTAGAGGCTTTCGCGCAGCGTGCGATTGTAGGACGGATCGGCGGGCGCCAGGTGCAGGCGGCGGAACGCTTCGCCGTAATTCGCCTGGCTCGGGCCGTATAGGTTCGCGGAATCCAGATAATTGACACCGAGCTCGACCGCGCGGGTGATGATGTCAGGCGCGTCGATGCCGGGTCCGGTCCATTGCAGGGAAGCCTGGCCTCCCAGGCCAAGCGGAACCACGGTGCGGCCGGTGCGGCCCAGCAGACGGCGGGGAAAGGTTGCGGCGGCCTGAGCGTACAAGCGGCCGGAGGAGAGCACGCCGGCGGCGGGAACAGCGCCGAGCGCGGCCAGGATTTCACGTCGCGTGAGCATATTTAGCCCTTCAGGTCTGAATATCAGTATGATTGTAGCTTCAGGCGCGGGATGCGTGCGGGCCTGCCGTAGCCGGAGGGCGAGTCTATGTGGGCACCAAGGACGCTCTGTGGTGTTTACGGTTTGCGAACGGCTGGCGGCACGCCGCGTCCGCGAAGGAGAGGTTAGCTGGGTTCCGTCCAGCGCAGGTCATCGACGGTGCCGAATAGCGAAATGCTCGTTTCGAGCGTCGCCAGCCTTCGGAACAAAAACGCGTTTTCCCGTTCCCGGTCGAGCGTGGCAGCCAGCGCGCTCGCGCCGTTGACGTTGACGTGCCAATCCCGCCAGTCCGGTGGAATCGACTCCAGGTGTCCGAATTTCTCGAGGACCGCGGCGCTCGATTTGGCACCCCAGCCGGGGAGTCCCGGATAACCGTCCGCGCTATCGCCCACCAGCGCCAGGTAATCCGGGATCGACTCCGGCCGCACCCCAAACTTGGCAACCACGCCGGCTTCATCGCGGATGGTCCTCCGCCGGCGGTCCATCTGTACGACTCGCTGGCCGCGCACGCACTGCGCCAGGTCCTTGTCGGGCGTGCAGATGATCACGCGGTCCGCGCGGTCATCGCCGGCCGCCGCGGCCGCTGCCGACGCCAATGCGTCATCTGCTTCGAATTCCACCATCGGCCACACCGCCACTCCCATGCCGGCGAGTTCGTCTTCGAGCAGTTGGAATTGGCTTAGCAGGTCCGGGTCGACGCCCTCGCCCGTCTTGTAGCCCGCCCACAGGCGGTTGCGGAACGACTCGATCACGTGGTCTGTCGCCACACCCAGGTGCGTCGCGCCCTGCTGGAGCATGCCGCGCACGGAAGCGATCACGCCGCGCACGGCCGCCACCTCCCGGCCGTCGCGGTTCTTTGCGGACGGCAGAGCATAGTAATGCCGGAATAGTTCATACGTACCATCGATCAGATAAACGTCCACGCGGCAAGCCTCCCAGCCAGGATACATCCCCGGCGTGAACCTGTTCGATCTCCGCCGTCCATCCGATATACAAGCAGGACCGTGCGAATCGTAGTCATCGCGCCTAAAGAACCGGCAGCTTTCTTCGACCAGCTCTGGCAAGGCGTCTGGAAGCTACCTTCGATATCGCTCAGTTCGGCGTGGAGGTGGCCGATGTCACACCGCCGCGACACGATCTGGAAGCGCAGCGCACGATTCTGTCCGGCCTGCTCAACGAGCAGGTGGATGCCATTGCCATCGTTCCTTTGCACACCACGGCGTTGAACGACTTGCTTGGCCGGCACGTTGCCCGGGGCACCGCGGTCATCACCTTCTACGCCGACGCGCCAGGCAGCGGCCGAACTTTGTTCGTCGGGCCCGATGCCTTCCATTCAGGCGTTCTCGCCGGCGAAGCGCTCGCCAAGCTGATGGGATACCGCGGGCACGTCTGGACATTCCCCGGCCCGCGCCATGAGTATCATCTGGCGCAACGGTATGACGGCTTTCGCCGGGAACTGGAACACAATCCGGAAATGAGCGAAGTGGCCTCCTGCCCGGGGCAGGATTCGACTCCCTGCTTCGTTGAGCTGATGCGCCGCGCCGGACCCATCGAGGGTATCTCCGTTGGCTCGGAACAAATTGTGGAGGTCGCGCAGGCGCTTCGGGAATGTAAGCTCCGCATCCCGTGCGTGGACTTCACCAACACCGGCCAGGTCCAGCCATTCGTCAAGAGCGGCATTGTCTCGGCTATCGTCGATGACAGCCGACCCCAGCAGGGCTACTTCGCACTACAGAAAGCCTACGAAGCGGCGATCGGCAGAGGCGGCCCGGCGCCGCGCGGAATCCGGACTTCGTGCTCGGTAGTCCTCGCCTGCAATATGGATGAAGCCGAGGATGGGCAATCGTTGAACGACGCCGGCCTGATCGCGCCCCAGAAAATGCTGCAGGAAGCCAATTCGAGGAAGCCCTGCGCTACGAGTTCGACCGCGCTTGCCGCAACGGCACGCTCTCCATGCTGATGATCGACTTGAACTGTTTCAAACAGCTCAATGACCGCTACGGGCACAAGGCCGGCGACGAAGCCCTCAAGAGCGTCGCACAGCTTCTGAAATCCCGCTGCCGCTCGACGGATATCTGCGCCCGGCTGGACGGAGACGAATTCGCGGTGATCCTGCCGCAAACCGGAGCGGATGGCGCGGCGATCGTACGGCAATCGATCCTGGACCTGATCGACCAAGACTTGCTTGCCCTGGCAAAAGCGAGAGACTGCGGCTCAGCTTAAGCATCGCCGCGGCCGCGCTCTCCAAGGCGTTGAAGCCCGAGGACTTGATGGGCGCCGCGGATGCGGAAATGTAGCGGCAGAAGCTCGCGCTAAAAGCGAGCCGCCCGGCTTCTCCCCTGTGCCGGCACGGCCCTGCCGCGCTTGCGAGGTGTGTTTATGAAACGCGGGTTTATAAAATCTTTACAGGCTGTCCCGCTCGTGCTATGCTACTCAAAATCTCCGTTAGTGTTAACACTCGCTAACGAAGGTACGAGGGCAGCGGGATATTCTATGAACAACGGGAACTACGATGTCGCCATCATTGGCGCCGGCATGGGGGGAAGCCTGGTGGGAACGATTCTGGCCAGGCAGGGTTTGAAGGTCTTGATCCTGGAAACAGGCATCCATCCGCGTTTCGCCATCGGGGAATCCACGGTGCGCCACGTTTTCCGCATGATGAAAATCATCGCGGAGCGGTATAACGTGCCGGAGCTGATCGACCACTTCAGCAGCGCGAAGGAGATTCATTCGCACATCACCTCGGCCTGCGGCGAGAAGCGCAACTTCGGATTCGTGTATCACCGGGAAGGTAAGCCGCAGAACACCATGGAGGCCTGCCAGCTCGTGATTCCGCCCTTCCGGGAAGGATACGAGGCACATCTGTTCCGTCAGGACATCGACTCGTGGCTGACCAACGTGGCCATCAAGTATGGCGCGACGGTGAAGTACCACTGCATGGTGAACGACGTCAACTTCAGCCCCGACGGCGTGGAGATCAGCACGAAGGGCGGCGAGACGTTCCACGCCCAATACATACTCGACGCCTCGGGATACAAGTCGATACTGGCGGCGAAGTTCCAGCTCCGCGATAATCCCCCGCGCGCGCGTGTCAATTCGCGCTCGATTTTCACCCACATGATTAACGTGCCGGCGTTCGACAAAGCCATGGATGCGCGCAAGGTACATGGCATGCCGATGGGCTGGGGCGAAGGCACCTGCCATCACCTGTTCAAGGGCGGGTGGTTCTGGGTGATCCCGTTCCACAACCGCGAAGGCTCCACCAACCCCCTCACCAGCATCGGCCTGAACCTCGACATGCGGGTTTATCCCAAGAGCAACATGAGCGGCGAAGAGGAATTCAACTGGTTCCTGAAGAAATTTCCGAGCATCGCCCCGCAGTTTGAGGGAGCCAAGGCGGTGCGCGACTGGGTTTCCACGGACCGGGTGCAATTCAGCTCGAAGCGCACCATCGGGTACCGCTACTGCCTCAGCCCGCACGCCGCCGCATTCACGGACGCATATTTTTCGCGCGGCTTGCCCTCGCTGGTCGAGCATGTCAACGCATTCTGCGCGCTGGCGCTGAAGGCTTTCAAGGACGGCGACTTCTCCGAGGACCGCTTCGAGTACCTGGAGCGCATGCAGCAGAACAACCTGGAGTACAACGACCGGCTGGTCAACGGCGCGTACATCTCGTTCAACGATTTTCAACTGTGGAACGCCTGGTTCCGCGTCTGGGCGATCGGCGTCGGTTTGGGCGACCTGCGCCTGGCCGCCGTGTATCGCCGCTACAAGGCTACGCATGACGACGCCGTGCTGCCGGACGCCGAGGAGCCTATGGGGCTGTACTTCTCGCAGCACCTGGGCTTCAAGACCATGTTCGAGGCCGCCGAGTCCCGCATGCTGGCCTATCAGAGCGGCCAGATCACGGCCGAGGAAGCCAACGGCGAGATCTTCAAGCTGGTGGAGCAATGCGACTTTTCGCCGCCCGCCAACCGGCTCTTTGATCCGGAGCGCCGCTGGGTGAATGCGGGCTCGCCGGGCACGTTCCTGAAGACACTCATCTGGGTCGCCAAGGATGCGCCGCCGGAGATCAAGGCGATGAGCGGCGGAGTCATGGCTGACCTGAATCCGAAGCGGCTCTTCGCCAACAAGCCCGCGCCGATGGAGCCCGAGAAACACAAGGTGGCGCACGTTTAAGTGAGACAGACCTGGCCGTCCGGATAGTATGACCCGGACGGCTGGCCTGGATCAGTCGCTTTCCTGCAGAAGCCCGAGAGTGTCGGAGGCGGCCGCCGCGCAGGTGAACGTGCGGCTGTGCCGCCGGCCATACTGGAACATCAGCCAGAAGGCGCCCAACGCGGCGCACAACACTGACGCCACCCACAGCCACCCGTTCCGCGAGGGATGCAGCTGGTACAGCGTCCAACAGAACTGGATTACGCACAGCGTGGCAACCGCATAGACCATGCGGACCCTGGGAACCACGGTGAGCACCAGCGTCCCCATTGGTGCGGCCAGCAGCGCCACAGGCGCCGCGGCCATCCAACTGAAGAGCACTTCGTTGCTGACATGGCCGAATCCGAAGTGCAGCCCGTTGGCCATCGCCGAGGCGATGCCCATGGAACTCACCGCGTGGGGAATGGCGATCTTCAGATCGTAGCGGAACATCAGCAGGAGCGCCGCGTAGGTCAGCATGTCGAGTCCGCCGCCGATCAGCGCTGCCGCCACGCCTCCCGCGACTCCGATCGTCAGGCCGAAACGGATTGCCAATGAGGTCCGCATCGGGGTATGCGAATCCAGCCGGCTGAATTCCCGGTTCTTGCCGATCAGCAGCAGGCCGAAGCTCATCCACAGCGCGGCGAACAGGAGCTTGACCATAACGTCGTCCACGCGCGGCGCAATCCAATAAGTGCCCGCGAGCAGCCCCAGTCCGGCCCCCACCAGGTTCCAGAAGAGCAGGGTGGCCTGCAGCGGTACACGCCGGCAGTACAGAAAAATGAACGCCGAAGTCATGCCGATCGACTGCACGGCCACCGCAAAATCCCGGCCGATCGCGGCCGAACGGTGAAACACCAGCACCAGGAAGGGAAACGCCACGCTGCCGCCGCCCATAGAGGTGGCCGCGCCCACCGGCGCGCCGAACAGCATCACCACCGCCATCGGCCAGTGACTCAGAGCGTCGTGCCAGTGGCTCGACCGCGTCACCAGTACCGCCCAGACGATCAGAACCGCCGCCACCCACGTCTTCCAGATACGCATGCGGGGATCGCCCAGACCTAAGGGATCCGTGGCCTGGCCCTTGGTTGCGCGGTCAGACATTGTGAGAGAATACCACAGTCTTACTCACGCCAGTATTAGGTGGTGTCCTGTTTCTCGACGCCGCGTCTAGTTCATGCGGCGCCGACAGAGGTCGAGATTCTTCTTGACACTACTGTGACAGTTGGGTAAACTACTTTCCACATTTCCTTTAACCCACGTTGGTTTCTGTCTGTAGAGCAGGGGCAGCCAACGCTGCGCACTTTCTACTCTGGAAGAGCTCAGTGAGTTGGCCCAAATGGCTGGAACTTAAGTGTTTCCATCCGAGTGAGGCATCTTCCAACAGGCTCGCTCGCCGCCATTCGGACTCAACTGGCAGTCAGGCCGCCTCCCTCTTACGCTCTCCGGCGAGCGGCCCAAAGTCACTGGCATAGGGTCCATCAAAAACTTTGATGAAGCCTCCCCCCCAAGGCTTCCGATTCGAAACTCAGAGGAGAGATTTTATGTTTCGCGCATTTTCCGCAACTCACCGGATTCCTTTTTTGTCTGACGCGCGCCGGCTAGTGGTACTTGTCACCCACTTCTCAGTGGCGGTCATTTGCCTGTTGATCTGTGTCCAGGCGAGCCACGCCCAGTCCACGTTCGGCACCGTGCTGGGCACGGTGAAGGATCCTTCCGGAAGCATGGTTCCCGGCGCGAAGGTTGACCTACTCAACACCGGAACGAACGCCAACAGCACCGCTCTGACCAACGCGAATGGCGCCTATCAGTTCGTGAACGTGGAGGTGGGAAACTACAAACTAAAGGTCGAGGCGCCCGGTTTTCAGGTCACCGAATACGAGCCATTCCACTTGGACGCGCGCGAAACCGCTCGCCTCGACGTGCAAGTGAAAGTCGCCTCGCAGGCCACCACGGTGAATGTGGAAGCGGTGGCCGTGCTGCAAACGGACGCTTCGAACGTAGCCGAGACTAAGGGTAGCCTCGAACTCACTAACCTGCCGGTATCCATTGGCACGCGCGCGAGCGGCTCGACCAGTGCTTACTCCACCCTGACTGCTCAGCCGGGCGTGCAGATCGACGCCAACAACAACATCAACGTGTCGGGCGCTCTGCCCTCGCAACTCTCGTTTACCATTGACGGCATCAGTTCCGTGGGCCCCGGCTCGTTGGGGGCGCTCACCGAACTCTTCCCGTCGTTTAACGCGATCGAAGAAATCAAGATCAGCGAGACGCTGAATCCCGCCGAGTTCGGAGGCGTGGCCGATATTACTACCGTATCCAAGTCCGGCACCAACGAATTCCACGGCGGAGCGTTCGAAAACGTCCAAAACACTGCCTTCAACGCCAGTGACACATTCAGTCACCAAGTCACACCGGTTAAGCTGAACGACTTTGGCGTCTATCTTGGCGGCCCCATTATCCTGCCGAAGTTGTACAACGGGCGTAATAAGACGTTCTTCTTCGGGAGCTTTGAGGCGTTGCGCCTGCCGAAGTCCCTGACCGCGGTTCTCAGCGTTCCTACGCAAGCCATGCGCAACGGTGATTTATCCGCCTATCTTGATCCCAGCCAGGGCGGGGTAGCCAATGCGTTGAGCGGTTACCCGGGTAACGTCATTCCGGCCAACCAGATCAATAGTTTTGCCCAGAAACTGATGAACCTCATCTACCCGTTGCCGAATTACGGGCCCGCGGGCGCGATAGCGAATAACTACCTCGCGTCCTATGCGATTCCGATCAACAGCGCGCAGGGCGACGTGCGCGTCGACCAGAGCCTGGGCGTGAAACACCTGGTGTACGTCAGGTACACGTATAAGAACCGGCGGATCACCGGTGAACAGACGGATGCCTACGGCAATCCCAGTACACCGCTGCTCGGAGAGGTCTCCACGCCTCAGATCTACAATGCTCTGGCGGCTTCATACAATTGGATCGTTTCGCCGGCCATTGTGAACGAATTGCGCGGTGGCTTCAGCCTGGTGCATCGCGATGTCAGCTACGGAATTACAGCCCAGCAAGCCGCTAATGTCCTGGGTCTGACGAATCTGCCCGGCGGAATCCCGCCAGGTTACGACATTCCGACGTTGAGTATCACGGGTTTCATGGGCATTCAGGGCCAGGCCAACGACACCAATCCGCATGAAGGAACTTACCAGCTCTTAGATACCTTAACCTGGACCAAGCAAAAGCACACCCTGAAGTTCGGCGGTGACTACAGGTATCTCGACAGTCTCTTTACACAGGTGTTTAACAATTACCGGATGGGAAACTATGAGTTCAACGGTTCCGTGCTCAGCCAATATCTCGGCAACGGCGCCGCCACACCATTTGCCTCATTCTTGTTGGGCTACCCGGATCTGACCACCATCGCCTCGGTTATCAATCCGAACACGAACGCCTACGCGCAACATTACGCCTTCTTTGGACAAGACGATTGGAACGTATCTCGCTCCCTGACCATCAACTTTGGGTTGCGCTGGGAGTATCATCCGGGGTTTCACGACAAGAATAACGACGTCGTGAATTTTGACCCTTACTATACGAGCACGATCAACGGCCAGACCGTCAACGGCGCGGTCATCCTGCCGAATCAGGCGGCCTGGGCGAACATCAACCCTTTGTTCGTGCAGTCGATCGCGCCGACGCCGCTGATCCTGGCGTCACAGGCAGGCGTTCCGTCTAACTTGCGGTTCTCTTCCAAAAGAGACTTCGCGCCCAGAGTCGGTTTCGCCTGGCGCATTGGAAAAGACAACAAGACCGTACTGCGGGGCGGATACGGACGCTTTATCGAGGCACTGATGAGCGGTACCGCGATCAACGGCTGGTCAGTCGGTTCGAGTGACGTCGGCTATTTCTCGAATGCCTTCAACAGCAATGGCACGCCTACTTACCAGTTCCCCTATTCATTCCCCTCTAACATTGCCCAGCCGGGCACGCAGTTCTTCGATCTGGCGTCGGAGATCAAGTACAAAGACCCGATTGTCGAGGAGTGGAACCTTACCTTGGAACGCGATCTGAATAAGGGTATAGGCATCCGCCTGACTTACAGTGGCAATCACTCCTACAATATTCCGACGGTCGTCAACGCCGACCAGGTTCGCACGAACACTCTAGGGTTCAATGATCCCTCGGTGCAGGCCAGCATTCCCTTCCCTCTGATGTCTTACATCGCTCAGGGAACCAGCCTCCTGGGCTATGGCAACTACAACTCCGGAACTGTCTCAGTGCATAAACGCAGCAGCACATTTCAATTCGAAGCGAGTTATAGCTATACGCGCGACCTGACTAACGTGAACGGCGCGCCATATACCAGCGCCAATGGCTTCGTCAATGAATTCGGCAACACATTGAGCGATCCGTACAATCCGAGCCTGGACTACGGCAACACGCCCTATGACCGGCGGCAGCGTTTCCTGGTGACCTTTTTATATGAGTTGCCGTTCGGCAAGGGCAGGGCGTTCTTCAACAACGCGACCGGCGTGCTGGACCGCGTCATCGGCGGGTGGGAATTAAGCGGCGTCGGTCTAATTCAGAGCGGGCCATTCATGTCAGTGGCCACCTTGAACGATCCCTCCGGCACCGGGTACAACATCTTCAACGCCAACGGCGGCCGCGCGGATACCGTAACCGGTGTGAATCCCTATGCCGGCCAATCGATCAACCAATGGATCAATCCGGCGGCATTTGTAGACCCGAACAACAATATCGGCCGATTCGGCAATTCGCAGTCCGGCGCGGTGGTCGGCCCCGGAACCAATGTCGTGTCCCTGTCACTCATTAAGCATATTCTTCTGTCGGAGAAGGCTAGGATGGATGTGGGAGCACAAGTATCGAATATCGCCAACCATCCGAACTACGCGCCTCCCGGCAATCTGACGCTGGGCGTCGCCGGCTTCGGCCAAATCACCTCGCTACAGAGCGCCGAGGGCGCTGGCCCCCGAGCGCTGCAACTGACCGCCCGCATCACTTTCTGAGTCACTCGCGTTGACCTCAGCGGCGAGTGCGGACTAAGCTGAACAGGATGGAATTGAGCCGCAGCGAGTTTCCTATGATGAAGCTGTTATTTGCCTTCCTGATACTATGCGCGATCGCCGGCGCCGGCACATTGTTTTTGCCCGCCTATCCGAACTCCGTGCTGGTATTCGATGAGTCGCAGGGCCGGATCGTCGACCGGATCCCGCTGGTGACCGGCGCACCGGCGTCGATGCACATAGGGCCCGATCACAAGCGCATCTACGTCACGACCATCGATCACAACGGCATCGAAGTCATTGATGTCGCAACGCGAAAAGTGATCGATCACTTCGTCCTGAACACGGCGGCCCGGCAATACCGGTTTCGCGGCGGCGCGGCCGATCCGGACGGCAAGTTCTTCTATACGGTGGTCAGACAGATCGATCAGTTTCCGGAACACTTCGCAGTGGCCAAGCCAAAATATGCCGTGATCGATCTTGTGCAGCAAAAGGTCGACCGGATGGCGGATATGCCGCCAGAGGACGAACAGGCGAATCGTCTTCAGTTCGAAGTCTCACCGGACGGAAAGTATCTCTACCAATTCGGGCCAAAGATCAAGATCTTGCAGACTTCAAATTTCAAGACCGTCGAGCAGATGGACCTGGCGCAACCCGATTTCGACGGCATGGAAAATGTGCATCTCGGCGGCGATTTGGATCTGATCAGCCAGCCCGGCGTGCATACGTCGATCTTCACTTCGTCCGATCCTGTGGTCCACAACCGTCTGTTTGGTCTGGCACGGCTCAACCTGGCCACGCGTGAAGTGAGCTACAATCCCATCGGCCCCGCACCCCCGGGAATGGCCGGGTTGCAGGTTACTCCGGACGGGAAGTTCGCTTACACTATCGTCGCCAACGGCCAGCACGGCAATAAGCGCTGCGAGTTTTGGGGGTTCGATCTGAGTAACGACCGGCTGACCCGGCGCGCTGAAGTTCCCTGCCGGACGCGCTTCAGTTTCGGCATGTCGAGCGATGGCAAGAAGCTCTATTTTTACGGCGCGGGCTTTGAGATTGAAGTCTACGATACTTCCACTTTTCAGCTCGAACGGACGTGGAACCTCGAAACCGATGTCACTTACGCGGGGATGGTAGTGGTTCCCTGAGTGACGCGTCAATCCGATCGCAGCGCGTGCGCGGGGTCGACCGCCGTGGCGCGCCGGGCGGGCAAATAACACGCCAGCGCGGCGACTGCGGTAGCACCAGCCGCCACGGCCGCGAAGGTCACCGGATCGGTGGCATGCACCTCGTACAGCAGACTACCCAACAAGCGGCTCAAAGCCAGCGCGCCGCCCAGTCCCAGTGCCACGCCGAGCAGCGCGAGCTTTGCGCCCTGCCGCAGCACGAGTCTCAGCACGTCTCCGGATTGCGCGCCCAATGCCATGCGCAGCCCGAACTCGCGCGTGCGCTGGCTGACCGCGTACGAGATCACCCCATAGATGCCGATGGCGGCCAAAGTCAGCGCGAGCCCGGCGAACAGCGCGACCAGAAACAACGCGAAGCGCGGCGTCGAGACATTGGCGTCGGCGATGTCGTCCATGGGCTGGATATTGGCCACGGCCAGGGTCGGGTCGAGTTGGCGTACGGCTTCGCGCAGATCGTTCGCCAGCAGCGCGGCATCCGAACTGCCACGCACGGCCACGCACATCTGGTTGACGAAAACCGGCGTTTGATCCATCGCCCACCAGAAAGCGTTCTCGGCTTCGGGACTGGTGGGCCGATCCTTCACATCGCCAACCACTCCCACTACTGTCATCCAATCTGACTCTTTGGGGTGGTCATCAAATGCGATGCGCCTGCCGACCGGATCCTCGCCGGGCCAATAGCGCCGCGCCATCGACTGGTTGATGATCATGACCGGAGGCGCCTTCATGCCATCCGCGGCGGTGAAGAAGCGGCCGCGCATCAGCGGAATCCCGACCGTGCGGAAATAATCCGGGCTCGCCACATGATACCGGCCGTGAAACTCCTGGCCCGTGGGCGGCTTTTTGCCCTCGATCAGGAAGCCGCCGATGTTGTCGTCGTAGCCCGTCCATGGCAGGTCCGTACCGATCCCCGCTGCGCGAATCCCCGCGGTCGAACCCAAACTGGCGGACAAGCGATCCCAAAAACGCGGCGCTTCGGCGGGCTTGTAGGTTTTATCCGGAAGCGAAACGGTGGCCGTGAGAAGATGCTGCGGGCGGAAGCCTGGATCGGTACGCAGGAGTTTCACGAAACTCCGCAGCATTAAGCCCGCGCCGATCAGCAGCAGGCACGCGAGACTGACTTCGCCCACCACCAGGGCGTTGCGCAACCGCAGATGCGCACGATGGCTGCCGGCGCCGCGCCCGCCCGCGCGCAGCGCGTCCTGTACATCGGCGTGCGCGGCCTGTAATGCAGGCGCCAGGCCAAAGAGAAATCCGGTCGCGAGCGCGATCAGCAGGGTGAACCCAAAGACTGTCGCATTGACGTGAATGGCGGACGCGCGTGGAAATCCCGCGGGCAGCATCGCCACCAGCATGCGCGTTCCGGCTACCGCTACCGCAAGGGCGCAGGCTGCGCCCATGAGGGCCAGCAGCAGGCTTTCGGTGAGCATCTGTTGCACCAGGCGCGACCGGCCGGCCCCCAAAGCGGTGCGCACGGCTATTTCCCGCTGCCTAACCATGGCGCGCGCCAGTAATAGGTTCGCAGCGTTCGCGCAGGCGATCAACACGACCAGTCCGACTGCGCCCAGCAACACCAGCAGTAGCCGCTCGCTCGGCCCTACGATTTCCTGATAAAGCGTCACCACGCGAGCCTGCCATCCCTCCAAGGCGCCGGGATGCGCATGCCGCATCTGCGCGATCACGGCGTTCATCTCCGCCTGCGCCTGCGCCGTCGAAACTCCCGGCTTCATCCGCGCGATGACTTCCAGATAATGCGAGCCGCGCTGATTGGGATCGCCGGCAAATGTGAAAGGCCACCACAAGTCCACCGTCTCGCCGTTGGCCACGCTGTGATAGGCGTTGCCTGGATGCTCCGTCCCAGGCGGCACGACGCCGACGATGGTGAACGGCTGCGCATCGAGCGTGACCTTGCGGCCCAGAATGTTGGGATCGGAGGCAAACCGCGTGCGCCACATCCGGTCGCTGACGATCACGGATTGCCCGTTGCCGGGGATCTCATCATTCGCGTTGAACTCGCGGCCGCGCGCGGGGCTGAGCCCCAGTACCTGGAAATATCCGCTCGTGATTCTGAATCCGGTGAATTGCTCGGGACGGCCGGCGCCGGAAAGCTGCAAATCGCCGCGCGTGAATCCGGCCATCGAGTCGAATGATCCCAGGCGCGCGCGAAAATCGCGGAAGTCGAACGGGTTGAGCGGGAACTTCGGGAAACTGGCACTGTGAAAGAAGACGCGCACGATGCGGTTGGCGCCGGGGTAGGGGAGCGGGCGCAGCAATACGCCGTCGATCACGCTGAAGATGGCGCTGTTGGCGCCGATGCTCAGCGCCAGGGTCAGCAGGATCACGATCGTGAACCCCGGACTCTTGCGCAACGTGCGCAGCGCGTATTGCAGGTCGCGCCAGAAGCTTTCGATGTAATTCGTGCGTCGCATGTCGCGGCATTCCTCCTCGATTTGCGCCACGCCGCCCAACCTCCGCTGCGCCTCAAGGCGTGCTTGGGCCCGCGGCATCCCTGCGGCAAGATTCTCCTCCGTTTGTTGCTCCAAATGAAATCGCAGCTCGCGGTCGAGTTCCTGATCGACGCGCCCCTGCTGCATCAGCGTGCGCAGCCGCATGCGGGCCACATCCAGATAACGGCGCGGGCTCACGGTGCTACTCCTCGGCCATGCGGATCACCAGCCCGACGGCATGCGACAGCCGCTCCCACTGCGCGAGTTCTTTGGCAAGCTGCGCGCGGCCGGCCTTGGTCATCTCGTAGAACTTGGCTTCGCGGCCGGTCTCGGTCTTGCGCCACGCCGCGCGGATCCAGCCCTGCTGCTCGAGCCGGTGCAGCGCCGGATAGAGTGCGCCCTGCGTGATCTGCAGCGCATCCTGGCTCATCTGCTCGATACGCTTGGCGATCGCCCAGCCATGCATCGGCGCGAGCGAAATGGTGCGCAGAATCAGTAGGTCGAGGGTGCCCTGGATCAAATCGGATGGTTTGCTCATGGATACCTAAATGGATTACAACACATGCCTAAGTTATTTGCAATTCCCCGGCCGGCCTAGGAGCACCCCCGGGCGCAGTAAAATCATTACAATGGAACGCGAATCCGATCCCTCCGTCCTCGAAACCGTGGCGGTGGAGCGCCCCGGTGATTCCGGCCCTTCGAATTCGTCCTTGTCTCACCTCTCGTCGGCCTCGGAGGCCGACGAAGGGCGATTCCTGCCCGGAACCCTGATTGCCGGGCGCTACCGCATTATCGGCCTGCTGGGCCGCGGCGGCATGGGCGAAGTCTATCGCGCCACCGATCTGGCGCTTGGCCAGTCCGTGGCCCTGAAATTCCTGCCCGAGGAGGCCGCCCACAACCAACGCCTGCTCGAACGCTTCCACGGCGAAGTGCGCATCGCGCGACAGGTGTCCCACCCGAACGTGTGCCGTGTTTACGACATCGGCGAGGCCGAAGGCATGCCCTTCATCTCGATGGAGTATGTCGATGGCGAAGATCTGGCGTCCCTGCTGACGCGCATCGGCCGTCTGCCCGCCGACAAAGCGCTTGAGACGGCGCGCAAGCTCTGCGCCGGATTAGCCGCGGCCCACGATCGGGGCATCATCCATCGCGACTTGAAGCCGCAGAACATCATGATCAACAAGCGCGGCGACGTTGTGATCATGGACTTCGGCCTCGCCGCCATCGCCGATCAGCTTTCGGGCGCCGAGGTCCGCAACGGCACGCCCGCCTACATGGCGCCCGAACAACTCCGCGGCGCCGAGGTCACCGCCAAGAGCGACATCTACGCGCTCGGCCTGGTGCTCTACGAGCTGTTCACCGGCAAGCGGCCCTTCGACGCGACTAACGTCCAGGCCATGCTGCGCCAGCAGGAATCCGCGCAGTTAACTAGCATGACCTCGATTGCCGCCGATATCGACCCCGGCGTCGAGAAGGCCATTCGCCGGTGCCTAGACCCGGATCCCGCGCGGCGGCCGTCCAGCGTTCTGTCCGTTGCGGGAGCGCTGCCCGGCGGCGATCCTCTGGCGGCCGCCCTGGCCGCTGGCGAAATGCCTTCGCCCGAATTGGTCGCCGCGGCCGGCAAACAGGAAGGCCTCGCCCCCAGATATGCGCTGCCGTGCCTGATCGCGATCTTCCTCTGCCTGTGCGCGGCCGTCGGGCTACGAGCGCGCTACGCCGCGGTGATGCACACCGCGCTCGACAATCCGCCGGATGTGCTGGCGCACGATGCGCGCGTTATGGCATCGTCATTTGGTTATCCTCGCCGGCCGGCGGATTTCGATGTTTCGCTAGCCAACCGCGGCAGTCTGCTTGAGCACATGCGGCTGCTGCCGCCGCCCCGCCACTGGGATCAGTGGCTGGCCACGGAAGCGCCCATGGAGGCCAACTATCGCGAGGGCCTTTCCGAGCTGGTGGCCGATCCCTACGGCGATGTAACGCCTCAGAATCCGCCCCCGACCGACCCGGGCATGGTGCATGTGGTGCTCGATGGGGCCGGACGTTTGCGCCAGTTTCAGGGGAATCCGTACAAAGACGCGCAGGCCCTCACTCCGCCCGTCGCGCCCGACGCCGTCTTTCATGCCGCCGGGCTCGACATCAGCAAGTTCACCGAAGTTCCCGCCGCCTTCGTGCCATCAGGCGCAGCCGACCAAGCCCGCTCCTGGAAGGGCCCGCACCCCGGAATGCCTGGTGTCAACCTGACCGTCGACATGGCTTACTGGAAAGGAAGGCTCACCGAGGCGGCTGTCGATTTTGAGTGGCCGAAGGCGGCCGCCGTGGTGCACACCTCGAAGAGCCTCGCCAGCCGCGTACAGGGCATCGTGGCGCTCGGATTTTCCATGATCGGCCTTTTATCGATGCTGCTGCTGGCCCGCCGCAATTGGAAGCTGGGTCGCGTTGACCTCAAGGGAGCGCTGCGCATCGGCATCGCCCGATGGCTGCTGGGCTTGATAGCCTGGGTGGGTACGGTCCACCCGATTCCCGACGAGACCATGATTCCGTTCTTTTTCGCCAATTGCGCCGCATGGCTGATGTGGGGTGCCACGCTCGCCTTGCTCTATTTGGCGTTGGAGCCATTGATCCGTGCGCGCTGGCCGCACTCGATCGTCACCTGGAGCCGCCTGCTGGCGGGCCGTTGGCTCGATGCCCAGGTCAACGCACATATTCTGATCGGCGCCACGGTGGGCGCGGCCGTTTGGGTGGCGGCGGAATGGATCGGCGATTGGCAACTGGGTGCGCTTGGTACCCTCGGCGGCCTCGCGCCTGCGTTAGGCGCCCGCCAGTGGCTGGCCAGCCACGCCAATGAATTGGCCAGCGCATTACTCTTTGGATTGCTGGTCTTCTTCGCGATCTGCGGCCTCCGCCGGCTGGTGCGCATGGAAATCCCGGCCGCGATTCTGGCTGCCCTGCTGCTTACACTGGTGAGCAACGCCTTCTCGTCGCCGGATTGGAAGATCGCTGCCGCGACCTACATCGGCATCTATGCCGTGCTCGTATTTGTCCTCCTGCGGCTCGGACTGGTGGCCACGCTCGCGGCCGTCTTTTTTATCGATACCTTCAATCAGGTCACCCTCGGCATGGATTGGAAGGCCTGGTACGCCCCGTCCGGGTTCGCCACTTTTCTACTTCTGTTGGGCATCGCCGTATTCGCCTTCTGGCGCTCACTGGGGACGCATGAGCTGTTTGCCGCGCGCGAGGCGGCACACTCGTGATATAAATCGGCTGTTGAGCGAAACCAGGGTCTCTTCGCGGGACAGGTTGCGCACCGCCCTGGATCACCGCGAACCGGATCGGATTCCGCTGGATTTTGGCAGTACCGCTGTTACCGGTATCCACGCCAGTTGTGTCGCCGGGCTTCGTGATTACTTCGGGCTCGCGGCCGGGCCGGTGAAAGTCCACGAGCCTTACCAGATGCTGGGGCTCGTGGAAGACGACCTGCGCGCGGCCATGGGCATCGACGTCACCGGCGTCTTCCCGCGCAAGACCATGTTCGGCAACTCCTCCGCGGAGTGGAAGGAATGGAACTTCCGCGGTCTGGACGTGCTGGTGCCCGCGGACTTCCAGACCCGCACCGAGCCGAACGGCGATATTCTGACTTTTCCCGAAGGCGACGAAACGGCTGCGCCCAGCGCGCGCCTGCCGGTGGGCAGCGCCTTCTTCGATACCATCGTCCGCCAGCCGGAAGTCGACGACGAAAAACTCGATCCCGCCGATAACCTGGAAGAATTCTCGCCGATCTCCGAAGAAGATCTGAACCATATCGAGCGCTCCGTCCGCACGGTGGCCGCACGTGCCTATGGCGTGGCGGCTTCGTTTGGCGGGACGGCGTTCGGCGATATCGCACTGGTACCCGCGCCGTTCCTGAAGAACCCGAAAGGCATCCGCGACATCACCGAGTGGTACATCTCGACCCGCTCGCGCCGCGGCTATATTCACAGCATCTTCGAGCGCCAGTGCGAGATCGGCATCCAGAACCTGGCCCGCATCCACGCGCGCATCGGCGATGCCGTCGATTGCGTGTTTCTCTGCGGCACCGACTTCGGCACGCAGACATCCGCGTTCTGCTCGGTGGCCACCTTCCGCGAACTCTGGTTCCCGTATTACAAGCGGGTCAACAACTGGGTGCACGCCAACACCGGGTGGAAGTGTTTCAAGCATTCCTGCGGCAGCGTGGAGCGTTTCTTCGAAAGCTTCATCGAAGCCGGATTTGACATCATCAATCCCGTGCAATGTTCGGCGGCGGGCATGGAACCGGGCGAACTGAAGCGCAAATACGGTTCCCGTCTGGTCTTCTGGGGCGGCGGCGTGGATACGCAGAAAACGTTGCCGTTCGGCACGCCGCAACAGGTGCGCGAGGAAGTGCTGCGCCGCTGCGAAATCTTCGCGCCCGGAGGCGGTTTCGTTTTTAATTCGATTCATAATCTGCAAGCCGGCACGCCGGTCGAAAACATCGTCGCGATGCTGGATGCGGTCCACCAATTCAACGGAGTTGCACATGCCTGAACTCGAAAAGCTGCATCAAGCGGTGATCGACGGAGACTGGAAGGGCGCCGCCGCCGCGACCCAGGCGGCTATCGCCGAAGGGCAAGCCGCGCTGGCCATCGTCACCGGATGCCTGGTGCCGGCCATGGATGAAGTCGGCCGGCGCTTCGAGTGCGAAGAGTACTTCGTCCCAGAGATGCTGCTCTCCGCCAGGGCCATGAAAGCTTCGATGGAGATTCTGCGGCCGCTGCTGGCGGCTACCGGCGCGCAGCCTACGGGACGCGTCGTCATCGGGACCGTCAAGGGCGACCTGCACGATATCGGCAAGAACCTGGTGGCGTCCATGCTCGAAGGCGGCGGCTTTGAAGTTACCGACCTTGGCAGTGACGTTCGCCCCGAGCAATTCATTGCCGCAGCGCGAGAGAAAAACGCCGATATCATTGCACTCTCTGCCCTGCTCACGGTTACCATGCCCTCCATGAAGAAGACCATTGACGCACTCCGCGATTCGGGCTTGCCGGTGAAAGTCATCATCGGCGGCGCACCGGTCACGCGGCAATACGCCGAGCAGATTGGCGCAGATGGTTACGGTGAAACCGCCAACTCAGCAGTAGCGCTGGCGCGCCAGTTAATGAAGAAAGCCTCATGACACAAGCAGCTTTGACGCCCCTTGCAATCGATAAAGCTGAAGGTCTGCTCTTCGGCACGGCGCCGAAGCCGGTTCACTGCGGGTTCGATTTGAACATCGGCGCGGGCGTTGTGTTCCCGGAAGTGAACTTCACGCTTCCAGCCATGACCATCGAGTCCGGCACCTGGTCTGAAGTGCTGGCGCAATACAACGAGATGGCCGGCAACATCTTGAAGCGCGCTGTCGCTCTCGCAGTTCCCGGCCTGGTCC
>DATKNQ010000015.1:0-20846 GCA_035541265.1 Bryobacteraceae bacterium | reverse complement strand
GCGTCCGACTTGGGCGCCACCGAGAGATAGATGGCCGCCTGGGCCAGTGCCAGGTCGCCCTCCGGAATCCCCAAAAAGTGGACCGCCTGCATCGCCGCCACCGCCTGCTCCAGCGCGCGCGGATCGGCCAGCCCGATATCTTCGATGGACATGCGCATCAGCCGGCGCGCGATGTACAAGCGGTCTTCGCCGGCTTCCAGCATGCGCGCGAGCCAATACAGCGCGGCATCCGCATCGCTTGACCGCACGGATTTGTGCAACGCCGAAATCAGGTTGAAGTGCTCCTCGCCCGCCTTGTCGTAGAGCAGCACTTTGCGCTGGATGGCATCCTGCACGGCCTGCTCGGCCAGCGCATGCGGGGGCGACGCGGCCACCGCGGCCTCGAGCGTATTGTAGGCAGAGCGCGCATCGCCGTTCGCATAGATGGCGATCTGTTCCAGCAGCGCCGCCGGCGCGTCAATTTCGAGATCACCCAATCCGCGCGGCCGATCCGCCAGCGCGCGCTGCAGCAAGCCCACGATCTCTTCGGTCGTCAGCGCCCGCAGCGCATACACACGCGACCGCGAGAGCAGGGCGGCAATCACTTCAAACGATGGATTCTCGGTGGTCGCGCCGATCAGGATAATGTCGCCGCGCTCCACATAGGGTAGGAACGCATCCTGCTGCGCCTTGTTGAAGCGGTGGATCTCGTCGATGAACAGAATCGTGCGGCGGCCCATGCGGCGCAATCGTTCCGCATCCGCCATCACCGCTTTAATCTCCTTGATGCCGCTCAGCACGGCGCTGAACGGGATGAACTCGCAGCGCGTCAGGCGCGCAATCACGCGCGCCAGGCTGGTCTTGCCTACACCCGGCGGTCCCCACAGAATCACCGAACTCATCTCGTCGCGCTCAATCTGCTGACGCAACGGCTTGCCCGGACCGAGCACATGGTCCTGGCCCGCAAATTCGTCGAGCGTGACCGGCCGCATGCGATCCGCCAGCGGGCGTTTTTTGTCGACCCGGTCGGGCTCGGGAACGGCTGCTGCTTCGAAGAGGCTCAATCTTTGAGCGACCTCTGGCGCCGGGCTTCATAAAGCAGGATGCCGGCCGCGACCGCCGCGTTCAGCGATTCGACCCCCGTGGTGGGGATGGAAACATCCAGGGCCGCCGCGCGCAAATGCGGGCCTACCCCGCGCGCTTCGTTGCCGATCACCAGCGCGCAGCGACGCGCGAAGTCCACTTCGGCCAGCGTCTTCGACGGACGGTGTGCATTCGCGGCCACGCCGGCATATACGTCCAGCTTGTTCTGTTGCAGCGCGGCGCGCGCCAGCGCCGGATCGAGGCCATAGGCAAACGGTACGCGGAAAAGCGATCCGGCCGCCGCGCGCAGCGCCTTCGGATTGAACGGGCTGACCGTGCCTTTCAAAAACATGATGCCGCTGGCGCCGAATGCTTCGGCCGCGCGCGCAATGGTGCCGGCGTTGCCGGGATCCTGCAAGCCATCGAGCACCACCACCAGGCTGCGGCCGCGAAACAGTTGCGGCAGATTCCAGATGGGCGGCTCCACCAGCGCGATCACACCCTGGCTGGCCTCGGTGCCGGATATCGCCGGAAACAACGCGTCGGCCACCACCGCCACGCGCAGTCCGGGCAGCCGCTTGACGTGGCGCTCCACGGCCGACTGGACAGACTCCGAGCAGAGCACCACCTTCACGGTACACGCGCTACGCAACGCCTCTTCGAGCAGATGAAAGGTCTCGGCCACCAGGTAACCTGCCTCGGTCAGGCCGCCGCGCGCGATGGCGCGCCGCACATCCTTCAGCAGCGGATTCGACACGCTCGAAATCGTCTCGGGCTTGGGCATCTTACAATGTGTCTGGGATCAGAATACCGCAGATGAAACGACCCGTATGGTATGCGGTTATGGCGGCTCTTGTGATAGCGCTACTTGTCACGGCCTGGTTTTCGATGAAGATCGAGCAGCAGGCCAATCGCGACGATGCGCAGCCCGCGGACGTGATCCTGGTATTAGGAGCGGCCGAGTATCGCGGGCGGCCGTCGCCCGTGCTGAAGGCCCGCCTGGACCACGCGCTCGACCTTTACCGCAGAAGCCTGGCACCGTTGATCATGACCACGGGCGGCGCCGGCGGTGATCCGGTATTCACCGAGGGCGGCGTGGGCCGCGATTATCTGGCACGGCAAGGCGTGCCGCCGGAAGACATTGTGGTGGAGACGGAGGGGGATTCGACGGTTGCTTCGACCGCGCTGGCGAGCGAGATTATGCGCCGCATGGGCCTCGAATCCGTCATCGTCGTGAGCGACGGTTACCACATCTACCGCGTTAAGAAGATGCTCGAACGGCGTGGTCTGCGGGCCTACGGCTCTCCGCGCCCGGAACAATCGCACGACAATTTACGGGAGCGCTGGAACTACGTGAAGCAGGCGGTTGGGTATATTTTGTGGTCGTGCGGCGTTCCCGTGTAGAACTGGTAGCAGTATCGCCGCTAATTTACATAACTTTCGCGCATGAACATCCTCGGACCTATGGCAGGCCCTTGACGGACATGGTAAAGTAGAACACCACAGATACGGGTTTCACCATGAAGGTCTCCTCCGTAGTCCTCCTTGCTTGCTTGGTAATGGCCCTCCAGGGAAGTCAGAATCTGGAGCGCGCCCGTCAGATGGAAGAATCCGGCGACGGCACCGGCGCGCGCGCACTATTGGCGCAAGCCGTGCAAAGCGCTCCGAACGATGTCAGCGCCCTGACCGAATACGCCGAGTTCCTGGATTTCCACGGCAACGCCGGCGCGCAGGAAGCTTATGACAAGCTGCTGCGTGCTCTCCATGGATCCGCCGGGCTCGGGCGCCGCGCGAGCGTGGCTCGCCGCCTCGCCGAGCTGGCCTACCTGGCGGGCGATCAGACAGCCGCACAACGTTATGTCGAGATCTGCCGTAAGGCCGGCGGCGACGCCGAGTTGCCGAACCCGCCGGTTCGCGACGCGGCGGAAACTCAGTACATCGAGATCCCCGGCCCGCTGCATTCTTTCGCACGTATGGCGGCGATTCCCGGCGACGCGCAGCCGGCCGATCTGCTGCCCGCTCTGGCGCGCAACGTGGTCACCAACGGCTTTCAGGCATCCCGTAGCAACGAGGCTCTGGAGCAGACGGAGTACCTGAAGCTGGTGCATCGTTACCTCGGCCAGGCGCGTGAACTCCAAGCAATGGCCGGTAAGGACAAGGTGATTCGCATCGAGACCTGCGACTCCGCGAAGACGGGTGACCTGCTGCGCGTACTGGGATTCCGCATGCGCGGCGGATGCGGCAGCGAGCTGGTGCTCGAAACCGTGAACGCTACGCGCGCCTTCATCACCACCGACTCGGGCTTCCCGCTTCCCGCTTTGGAAGAGGCGCTGCGCACCAACCGTCCGTTTAGTTATGATTGCCATCCGACGCGGCTGCCGGTTCTGTTCAGCGCGGATTATTGGCTCTCCGCCAAGGAAAAGGAGACCAGCGGCTTCATCGATGTGCTGCTTTCCGATCCGGCGCTGTGCCGCCTGTATCTGGGCATGTCGAAACTCGACGACGAAACCGCCGCCCAAATCCGCAAGAACATCCAACTGGCGCGCCTGAAAGCTTTCGCACACGTGCTCGATTTCTTTGGCGGCATGTTCGAGGTTCGCAATGGAAAGGCCATCGTGCCGGGTGGCTCACGATCAGCCGCCACTTGGGCTTCGCTGGTGGGCGCGTCGCCGGATCAAGGCGCCGGGTTCTTCGACAAGCTCATCGCCAAGGACGATGGCTGGATGGCCAGCTACTATGACGCCCTGGCGCGCATCACGGGTCCGGTGCAGGATTACCTCACAGAGCCGGCACGCATGCAGCGCTTTTATCTCGCCATCCGCGGCCGGGTCACCAGCCCCGGGCCGGCGCGCCCCGTGTTTCGGGCCAACGCCGACATGATGCTGTTGACCACACGGCTGTGGCTCGATCCCGATGGCCGCCCGCACGTCCCCGGCAGCCTGCAAGTCTGGAAGGATCTCTTCATCAACCATCCCCAGGGCAAGTACGACGCCAAACTGACGCACGCCGCCCCGGCCTGGAAAGAACCGGACGACGTGCTGGAGGCGCTTTTCGGCCTGACCCGCAAGTCCACTGAGAACGAGCCGCTGAAGATTTTCATGGCGCTCAGCGATCTGGACCGCAACCGTTCGAAAGCGCTGGCGCCCGAAACCGTCGATCTGCTGGCGCGCAAATATCCGATCTACGGCAGCCAGTATGCGATCTTCAATGACGCCGATACGGTAAGCGACCAATCCATCACCGAGTACATGGACACGGCGGAAACCGTCAGCCACATAAAGGATGCGCTGCTGCGCGCCGATGGGCTGGGCACGATGCAGGCGCTGGTCGGGCTGTGGCAGATCTTTTCCAGGCTGGGCAGCCTGCCAGCGGATAAGGCTGACGCGACATTCAAGGGCCTGCTGGGTCCTTTCGCGAATGTGCGCGACGATCACGCCCTGTTCGACGCCGGGCGCGATGGTGTGAAGCTCCTGCTGGCGGCCACTGGCGGAGCCGCGGACGCACACGCGCAGGCCCGCCTCCTCGACCTGCTGGCGGGCGCGGCGAGCCCCAGCGACGTCGAGTCGCACACCCAGATCGTGGAGGAGATGATGCGCATTCTGGAGGCGCAGCACATCATCCCTCTGGACGATATTCTGGAGTTGGCGCATCATATCGAGACGCTGCCCGCCGGCGGCAAGCTGAATACCGCGCTCATCAACCGCCTGGCCACCCGCATCAGCGAGACTCCGCAATCGCGCGCGTCGCTCACCCCGGTCGAGAAGAACGCGCTGGCATTCGGGTATTGGACCGAGCGGCACCTGGAACTGGAACGCAAGGTGAATCTGCGCGCGGCGCTCGAAAGAGCCTCGGGCGACAAGCTGCGCGACGCGCGCGGCCTGCTGGCGCCCTTCCTGCGCGACACGCTGGTGGCATATAACTATGTCCACTACGCGCCGCCCGGGGCGCAAGTCCTGTATACCAACCCGGTGTTCGTCCGTAGCCACGATTTTCTGGGAGTGCAGGGCGTCAAGAATATGTGGCGCGCCACGGAGGTATTCGGCTCCGGCTGGCCTTCAAACGGCGGCGGACGGCTGGTGGGGTCGCTCTCAGGATTGCCGTACGCGCTCGCCGAGGCCGAGCAGAATTTCCTGGTGCCGAACCAGACGCAGGCGCTCATCTGGGGTGACCTGGTGCCGCAGATCATGCTGAGCGCGGTCACGCCGCGCTGGTGGAACGTGACGCCGGACCAGATGCACTGGGTGGCGCTGCACATGCGCTACGGAGAATCGCTGCTGGCCGGCTCGGCAGTGGATCCCGCGTTACGCGCGCAGACCATGCGCATCCTGGGTGGACAGGCCTCGCCCGCGCGCGTCAGCCAGGTGGAGGGATTGCTGGAGAGCGGCGGCGTCGAGGCCGCCCTCAACAAGGTCACGCCATCGGAACTGTTCGTGCTCGCGTCTCGCATGGAAACCGATCCCAAGGCCGAGGCTTCACCGCTGCACGGCGAGATTCGCCGGCTGGCCGCGGCGTCGCCGCAACAGATCAACTACCGGATGGTTTCGGCCGAATTCGGAACACCCAAGCCGACCCTGGCCAATACCTACCGGCCCGAGTTACTCAACTTGCGCACCTTCCCCACGTTGATGGGTTATTCGAGCCGTATCCTGGCCGAGAGCTGGGAATCGAACGCGCTGTATTGGGCGGAACTTGCCGACCAGACTTACGTCCGGCCGTCGCAACTCAATGTGCGCATTCCGGAGTGGACCCAGCAACTGGTGGAGCATATCTTCGCTTCGCATCTGGAGGATTGGCCGGCGCTGCTGCGCTCCTTGCGCACCGTAGGGGCGGACGTCCGCGCCAAGGCCCTCGCAGATGAAGGGCGGGCCGCAACCCGCGCAGGATTATAATCCCGCAAAGAGGTCTCATGAGCCGCATTTCCCGACGCAGTTTTCTGGCAGCCACGGCCGGCACAGCCATCCTCAGGGCGCAGGATACGCAGCGTCCGATCTTCCGCGTGAAAGTGGATATGGTGGTGCTGAGCTTCACCGTCACCGATAGCCACAACCGCTATATCAACGGGCTCAAGAACACGGACTTCCGCATCTACGAAGACGGCATCCTGCAGAAGATGGCCACCTTCGCGGAAGGCACCAAGCCGCCCGTGCAGGTGCTCGCGGACGGTGCCACGCGTCCGCTGACGGCGGGCGAAGCTCCAGAGGCGCCCGGCAATCCGGGCATCGATCTGCATAGCGACGCGTTCGTGGGCACGAACGTTTTCGTGTTGTTCGATACCAGTAACTTCATGTATCGCGGCTTTGTGTACGCCGAGGACGCCATCGCGGATTTCGTGCGCGGCCTGGACCGCGCCGATTCGGTGGCCGTCTACACGTTCAGCCGTAATCTCTCGCGCGCGTCCATGCTCACGCGGGACCGCAGCGACGCCATCGGCGGTCTGCGTAAGTCGGTCGCGGGCGACGATACGGCCCTTTACAATGCCTTACTGCTGACGTTGCGCGACGCCGCGCGCGTGCCCGGCCGCAAGGTGGTGATCGTCTTCTCGAACGGGCCGGACAATGCCAGCATGGTGGCGCCCGACGATGTGCGCGCGGTGGCCGAGGACGAAGGCATTCCCATCTACGTGATCTCGACCAACGAGGTCAACAAGGACCCTATTTCGAGCGGCGTGTTCCGGCGCATCGCAGCGCGCACCGGCGGCAAAGCCTATTGGGCCAAGACTTGGCAGAAGCAGGTGGAGGCGTTTGAATCCATCCGCGAAGACCTGGGCAACTCCTACACGGTGACTTACTACCCGCAGCCGAATCCGAACGAAGGCTTCCGCAAGATCAGCGTGGAGATTGTTTCGGATGTGGGGAAGAAGTACCGGGTGCGGTCGCGGCCCGGCTACCGGCCGCGTGGCGGCTTCGGCACAAATTAGGAGCCTTCGGCCAGGGTCTTGATGTGATTCAGCACGCGCAGGTGGATGCGATGGATGATGGCATCCGACCACCAGCGCCAATATTGGGCCGGCCAAAACCCGTGTTGATACCAGGTGGTTCCCGCCAGGAGCGTGTGGCCATTCGGCAGCGGCGTGAGTTCGAACTGTCCCTGCTTCGAAATCAAATAGCCGTGTAGATGTTTTGGCGAGATTTGGCCGTACGGGCTCCATTCCTGTAACGGGGCGGGATTCGCGGTGACGCCGAATCGCAGCAAGCGCGGCTCATCCCAGACCCGGATCGGTTCCACGAAGGGTCCTGTCGAGAATTCGCAGTACCGGATGGCGCCTACGCCCGAGCCCACGATGCGGGCCCGCTGCGGATAGGCGACGCCGGCGCGGAAGAACCACTCGGTAGGCTCGGGCAGATCGGAGAAGGTGATGACGTGCTTCCATACCCGCTCGGGGGTGGCGGCAACTTCGATGGCCGAGCGCACTTCAAAGACGGGCGGCTTCACGGCAGCGTCCCAGGTCAGGCTGGCGGAAGGCAGGAGCAAGATCATGGCGAGGCTTCCGGTGGCGGCGTTTTGTTCGCGCGCCTGGTAGGTCAGCCAGCCGCCAAAGGCACCCAGAGGCGTTACCAATGGCAAGGCCATCAGGAGGCAGATCCCGCCTTCGGCCCCGACGGCCAGCAACGAGAGGGCGGCGAACAAGGACGCCTCCGCACCGTATAAGGCCGCAGTCGAGGCTTTCGGAGGCTGCAGCACCCAGGCGGCGAGCACGCCCAACAGAAAGGGAACGGCCACGAACAGGGTCCAGCCGTAACTCCCGCGTTGCAGGAGCCAGGCGCCGCCGGCTAAGATCGCCGCCAGCAGGATAAGACCGATGAATACTCTGCCTGGTGAAGTCACAGCTTTTCTCCTTTGACTAGCTCGACCACTTCGAGAATGACTTTTCGTACGGGACGCATCAGCGGCAGGGCGGAAATCCGAATCAATGCGGTGACGGCCTTGGAGGCCAGTTCCAGCAGGCGCGCGGTGCGTGACTGTTCGGGCGACTCGTCGATCACCCAGAAGAAGATCACACCCATCTGAAAGAACCAGAGGATACCGGGCAGATGCGGTTGCAGGTCGCGCGGAATGCGGACATCAGACCCGGCCACGATGCGGTGGAACCAGGTAGTGTCAAGGTCGCGGATCTCTTTGGTCTGCGCGCTGAAAGGCGAAAGCGGATGCCGCGGGTCGGCGCCGTTGCGCAACAGAGCGCGCAAAACATCGCGGTTCGGCGCGAAGAAGGCGAGCTTGGTCCGGATCAGCTCGCGGAGACGATTTTCGAAGCCGCCCACGCCCGTCAGCGCGGCTTCGAGCTGCGGCTGCATCGCGACGGCGGAGCGCTGGTAGAAGTGCATGACGATGGCGTCTTTGGAGGGGAAGTAATAGTAAGCGGCCCCCAGGGCGACGCCGGCCCGCTGGGCGACATCGCGCATGGTGGCATTCTCGAAACCTTCCTCACGGAATAGGGCGAGCGCCGCGTCCAGGATTTTGAGGGCGGTCTCTTCGGATTTGGCAGCGGTCTTCGGGGCAGGCATGGAATTGAACGTGTTCAAATATGACGATACGCCAGGCGCGCGGCCCTGTCAAGACTTTTTTGAACATGTTCAGTGCAGTATTGAACGCGTTCAATCCAGGCCGGGAGCGCTAAAATGTCAGACATGGCTGTCGCAGAGAAACTGCACACCACCATCAGTGGGGTGCCTATCGAACCGCTTTACGCTCCCGAACAGTTGAGCGGCTTCGACCCGCGGCGGGACCTGGCCGTACCCGGCGAGTTCCCGTATACCCGCGGCATTCACCAATCCATGTACCGCGGGCGCTTGTGGACCATGCGGCAGTTCTCCGGCTTCGCCACCCCGGAAGAAACTAACCGCCGGTATCACTACCTTCTCGCACAAGGGCAGACCGGGCTTTCGGTGGCTTTCGACCTGCCGACCCTCATGGGCTACGACGCGGATCACGCGCTGTCGGAAGGCGAGGTGGGCAAGTGCGGCGCACCGATTTCATCGCTCGAGGACATGGAGATTCTCTTCCGCGGCATTCCCCTCGGAGATGTCACGGTTTCGATGACCATCAACTCTCCGGCGGCCGTACTGTGGGCCATGTACCTGGCGGTCGCGGAACAACAGGGCGTCGCTTGGAAGGCAGTCTCGGGCACAATTCAGAACGACATTCTGAAGGAATACATCGCGCAAAAGGAATACATATTTCCCCCCCGGCCCTCCATGCGGCTGGTTACCGATACGATTGAATTCGGCGCGCGGCACACGCCGCGATTCAATCCGATCTCGATCAGCGGCTATCACATCCGCGAGGCCGGATCGACGGCGGTGCAGGAACTGGCGTTCACCCTGCGGGACGGCATCGAGTACGTGGAGTGGGCCCTCGCGCGCGGCCTCGAGATCGACGAATTCGCGCCACGGCTGAGCTTCTTTTTCAATGCGCATAGCGACTTCTTCGAGGAGATCGCCAAGTATCGCGCGGCGCGCAAGCTCTGGGCGCATACCCTGCGCGAACGTTTCGGCGCACGCGACGAGCGCAGCCTCAAGCTACGCTTCCATGCGCAGACAGCCGGCTGCTCGTTGACCTGGCAACAGCCCTACAACAATGTGGTCCGTACCGCGGTTCAGGCGCTGGCGGCCGTGCTGGGCGGCACTCAGTCGCTGCATACCAATTCGCTCGACGAAGCCTACGCGCTCCCGAGCGAGCAGGCGGTGACCATTGCTTTGCGGACGCAGCAGATTCTGGCGCACGAGAGCGGTGTCGTAAATACTCCCGATCCGCTGGGAGGCAGTTACTTCGTGGAACGTCTGACGCTCGACATGGAACTGGCCGCTGCGGATTATTTCCGCCGCATCGATGACATGGGCGGCATGATCGCGGCCATCGAGAAAGGCTTCCCGCAGCGCGAGATCGCCAACGCCAGCTACGCATATCAGCGCGCCGTGGAGTCCAAGGAGAAACTGGTAGTGGGCGTGAATGCCTTCCAATCTGAGGACCAGCCCATCGAGTTACTGCAGATCGACCAGACCGCACAGGAGCGCCAGGCCGGGAAACTCGCGGCTTTGCGCGCGCGGCGCGATAATAACCTCGTGCGGAAATCGCTCGACGCGCTACGCCGCGCCGCGGAAGGTACTGGAAATACCATGCCGTTCATTCTGGACGCAGTGCGCGCCTATGCGACGCTCGGGGAAATCTGCGATGCGTTCCGCGAGGTCTTCGGCTCGTACCAGGAAACGGCACATATCTAAATGCAGCCTCCCATTCGAGTGTTGGTAGCCAAGCCCGGTCTCGACGGTCACGACCGCGGCGCCAAGGTGATTGCGCGCGCTCTGCGGGATGCGGGCATGGAGGTGATCTACACCGGTCTCCGCCAGACTCCCGAGATGATCGTAAACGCCGCCTTACAGGAAGATGTGCAGGTGATCGGGCTTTCCATCTTATCCGGCGCGCACAACGCCATCGTTCCCCGGGTCATGGATCTGCTGCGTGAAAAGGACATGACCGACGTCAAAGTGATCGTGGGCGGCACTGTCCCCGGCGAGGACGCCGAAGCGCTCAAGCAGCAGGGCGTGGCGGCGGTGTTCCAGCCCGGCGCTTCGCTCGAGGCGATTGTTGACTTCATTCGTAAGTCAGTCGTCAGCACCGGGGGACATAACCAAGGATAATGGTGGCCAGATGAGCTTGGGCCGCATGCTGATCGCGTTCGGGGCCTTCCTGATCGTGATGGGATTGATCATTACACTCGGGGAGAAGTTGCCGTTGCGCATCGGAAGGCTACCCGGCGATATCTACGTGCGCGGCAAACATACTACTTTCTATTTCCCTGTTGTTACATGCTTACTAGTCAGCATGGTACTTTCTCTCCTTTTTTGGCTATTCCGCCGATAAAATAGAGGCATTTACGGCAGATTGATTGCTGAGTTACAGGCCATGGATTTGAAAAAGACAATCGCACAACTTTACGAGGAAAAAAACCGGCTCGATAAAGTGATTGCCTCGCTGGAACAGCTCGAGGGTGGCTTTACTCCGTTGACCGTCGTGTCTCAACGGCGGGGCCGTAAATTCATGAGCCCACAGGAACGGCAGCAGGTTTCAGAGCGGATGCGCAAATACTGGGCAGAGCGCAAGGCCGGCCAACCGCACGAGCACCCTCTGGTTTTGACGGCGGCTTCGGCCGCCTGAAGCAACCCGGCGGACAAACGAGCAGGAGACTTGATGCATCAGGTGGAAGTTTTTACTTTGGATATTCTACACAGGGGATTTCTCCTGTTTCCTTTGGTAAATGCTCCCAATTTTCATCAATGTACCCGCCCCATCTTATCCAAGGGCCAGTAGACAAAGACAGCTTTACCGTAAATGTTCTGGCGCGGTACCATACCCCATGAGCGGCTGTCGTTCGAGGAACTGCGATGGTCGCCCAGAACGTAATACTGGCCGTCAGGAATGCGTTCCGGGGGACGCGATTGATAGTCGCGATATTCCTCCGGCACGTACTCCTCGACGAGCGGTTTGCCGTTGACGATCACCACTCCGTTTTGGATTTCGACTGTATCGCCCGGCAGCCCGATGACCCGCTTAATGTATGACTTGCTGGTATCGAGGGGAAACCAGAAGACCACCATGTCGCCTCGTTGAATGCTGCGGTTGCCGAAACGATACGTGAACTTGTTAATGAAAATTCTTTCCTGATCCTGCAAAGTGGGCATCATGCTGGTGCCTTCCACCCTGACTGGCTGGTAGATGAAGACGACCAACACGACCGCGATCAGCAGCGATAAGGCTAAATCGCGAATCCAGGAAATGGGATGAAAACTGCCTTTATGTGAAGCGAATGATTCCTCGGGCGGCGCGTCCGGCGAGCCGGGCGGTAGATTCTCTGGCATGGGCCGCGTGTCAAACCCCTCTCAAATCATTATAAGGCAAGGCCGCGGGTAGTTTGTTTACCAATGCGCCCGATGAGATGAGCGGCCAGCAGGCTCGAGCGTCCAGAAATCGGCAGGTTCTTCGCCCAGCGTCACGTGGATTTCGATGAGCCGCCCGCGCCGGTCTACCTGCAAAGCCAGCCGGTCTCCGGGTTTGCAGTTGGATAGCTGGCGGTCCCATTCAGCGGGTGTCACCCGGAAGCCGTTGAAGCTGACGATCTCATCGCCCGTATCGAGTCCGGATCTATATGCCGGAGTGCCGCGGCGGATGCGCGTCACAACCAGGCGGCCGTCCCGCTCTTCAGTGTCGGCCCCCAGCCACGCGCGTCCGCTGGCGGACTCTTCGGCAAAGCGCAAGCCGAACCAGGCGAGCGCTTCGTGATAGTCCAGCTCGGCCGTCGAATCGAAGACTTGGGCGAACCAGGAATCCAGATCCGTGCCCGCCACCGCCGAAGCCGCCGCGCGGAAGTCCGCGGGCGTGTATCCGGCTGGCAACGGATAGCGGGCGAGCGCCAGGCGCATCACGTCGTCGAGGGACTTCTTGCCGTGGGTCAGCGTGCGTATGTGCGCGTCGAGCAGAAAGCCGGCCACCGCGCCCTTTGTGTAGTAGCTGATCGCGGTGTTCACGGAGTTCTCATCCGGCCGGTAGAACTTGATCCACGTATCGAATGACGACATGGAAAGCGGCTGCACCAGGCGGCCGGGGGTCGACTGCAAATCGCGAATCATGCGCGAGAGGCTTGCCAGCAGATCGCCTTCGGAGCACAAGCCTGCCCGCTCGACGAGCAGCGGCCCATAGTAGCTGGTGAAGCCCTCCGCAATGCCGAGGCTTTTGGTGTACGGCTCGGTCTCATATTCGCCCGGCTTGAACGCGGCGGGCCGCAGGCGCTTCACGTTCCAGGCGTGGAAGAACTCGTGGCTCGCGACCTCCAGCCAGCGCAAGTAACTCACGCGCGTGCGGGTGCTCCAGCGGCTGGACATGATCGCGGTGGAGTTGCTGTGCTCCATGCCGCCGCCCGGACCGGTCAGGATGTTCAGGAACAGATAGCGATCGTAGGGCAGTCCGCCCCACATTTTGGCGTCTTCGCGCACGACGCGCGCCAGGTCGTGTGCAGCGCGTTCGCCATCGAAGACGCCATCCTCGCCGATGTCGACCAGGTCGTGCTCTTTACCCTCGACGGTGAATTCGTGCACGGCCGGATTGCCGGCCAGGATCGGCGAATCGACCAGTGCTTCGTAATCCGGCGCGCGGTAATGATGCGGGCTGCCGGGCACGGGCGGCATGCCGGTGAGGCTGGTCTTCCAATCGGGCGGCAGGATCAGTTGGACATCGTGCGGGCGCTGGGCGTGCTCCACGAGCGTGAGGAAGGTCGGCGCGCCATTGAGCAGGGCGAATTCGCCATCCACCCAATTGTCCTGAACGTTCATGACGTGGCAGTAGACGCGATACGAAACGATCGCCGGATCGGCACCGCCGGTTTCGATCTGCCAGCGGTTCTTGCGCACCTTCTCAATCTGCAGCGCGCGGCCATCGGCAGTGCGCGCTGTGACCGCTTCCAGGTTCTTGGCGTACTCCCGAATGACGTACGGCGTCCAGACGGCCATCATCAGCTCGACGTGCGGCTGGCCGCCGGTGGGGACGCGCGCTTCGACTTCGACGTAGTGCATTAGCGGCTCAGGAATGCGCACGGTGTACGCGATGGGCGCGAGCGACTGCGCGGCGGCCAGCGCCGCGAGGATGAGGGTGAGTAAGAAAGCGCGGGAGAAAGGCATTCCAGGACTACGACGAACGTATCACGGAACGTGCGCGGCTATTCGGCCGGCAGAATGGCGCCCGCCGGGCTCATCGTTCCCGCCAGCGTCATGCGGATCTGCGGATTGGGCGGCAGCGTGTCCGGCAGGCGCACGTTGACCTGATACAACCCCGCGTAACCCGGAGCGACACCGGCGTAGAGAACCGCGCTGGGGTCGAGCGCCGTGCCATTGAGCTGAATGCCGAACTGATCGAGCTGGCTGATCCAGGCCGCGGTGGCGGGCAGGATGCCGTCTTCGATCGCCGGAGTCGTATCGCCCAACCCGGTCGCCCACAGTGTGATGATTTCTCCGGCGGTGGCCGGAGCGGTGTTGGTGACCACCGATCCATCAAGGTGCGTGGCGACCACCTCGGTGGCCGACATCTGGAACATGGCCGGCGCGGCGCTCTGCAGGTTGACCTGAATCACCGGCCCGGCGGTGCCCTGCCGCGCCACCCAGAAGTTGAACGTGCCGGGCAGCAGGGAGGTGGGAATCAGCAGATTGATCTGCGTCGGCGAGACGTAGTACAGAAACGCCGGCCAGCTTTGGAAGTAGACCTCGACGTTGCAAAGGCTGGTGGGCATGACGCCGCCAGCCAGATCGCCGGACGTGAGCACGCAGGTGTTCCACGAAAGGTTGGTTCCGAATAGCGAGACGATGGTGCCCGGCGCAAGGCCAGGCGCGAAACTCGCGCCGTTCACTAAGCCGGCAGCCGTATAGTTTGGCGCATTGGGCGACTGCGCGCACAGGCATCCGGCGAGCGCCAAGGCGGCGGCCCACGCGGTTAAAGATTTCACGACAACCCAATAGTGGGCGCGGGCCGCCCGGAATATCAGACTTTCTATTCCGAATCGGGACGGATGTGGATGGCGCAGCCGCCGCCGGACGCCAGCTTCAAGTGCAGCGTGGTTGCGCGCGTCACGTGTTGCTGTGAGATCGCGGTGTGGGCCGGCTGGGTGCCTGCATCGGGCGCATCGGCGTAGATTTCGGCGGTGTACCGGCCGTTGCCCAGGAAATCCAGCGGCACGTCGAGTTCGCGCGGCGTCCAGTCCGTAATGCTGCCGAGGAACCAATCCTGGCCGTGGCGGCGGGCGATGGTGATCCATTCGCCGACCTGGCCGTTGAGCACGCGCGTCTCATCCCAAACGGTGGGCACGGCTTTGAGGAACGGCAGTTCGGGCTGATCCTTATAGGCCCCCGGATAATCGGCGACCATTTCGAAGGCGCTCTCAAAGACCACGAACAGCGATAGCTCATGCGCGCGGGTGGCCATCACTTCAGGCTGTACGTTGCGCGGCTCGAATGCGGCGCGAGTGACATTGCGGAAACCGCCGGGCGTATAGTCCATCGGTCCGGCCAGCATGCGCGTGTAAGCCAGGATTACGTTGTGGGCCGGCGTGACGCGTCCGCTCCACTTCGAGTATTCCAGACCCATGACGCCTTCGCGAGTCATCAGGTTGGGCCAAGTGCGGCGGGTTCCGTCGGGCTTGTAGGCGCCGTGGAAGTCAATCATGAGGTGATGCGCGGCGGCATTCTTCAGCACGCGGTGATACCAGTCGACCATCCACTGGTCGTCGCGATCCATGAAGTCGATCTTGACGCCCGCCACGCCCCACTTCTCGAACATGGGGAAGGCTTCGTCCATCTGGCGGTCGACGGAGGTCCAGTGCGCCCAGAGCCAGACTTTGACACCCTTCGAGGCCGCGTAGCGCAGGATCTCCGGCATGTCGATCTCGGGGACGGTGCGGGTGATGTCGTGCATCTCCTCTTTGGCGGCCGGCGCCCAACCGGCATCGATCAGCATGTATTCGAGATGCGCGTCCGCCGCGAAATCGATGTAGTGCTTCATGGTGTCGGTATTCATGCCCGGCTTGAAGCTTACGTCTTTGGCGTAGGTGCCGGACCACCAGTCCCAAGCCGCTTTGCCGGGCTTGATCCACGACGTGTCGGCGATGGCGGATGGCGGATTCAGATTCGGAATGATGTTCGACTCGATCAGGCGGCCGGGCTGATCGGCGATCATGAGCACGCGCCAGGGCGTGCGCAGGGGTGTGGTGCCGGCAGCGGCGAGATCCGGCTCGTCGGCGCGCGGCGCGAGACGCGCTTCCAGCAAACGGCCCGAGCCGTTAGCGGGGTGCGCCAGGTACATGCCTGGATAATTCTCGATGTCCGCTTCGGTGATGGCGACGTAAGCGGTGCCCGGCTGATTCATCAGCAGCGGCAAGGCGACCAGCCAGTTCGGCACGATGCCGCCCAGAGGCACATGCTCGTAGTTCGCTTCATACGGCGTGCGGTAACTGGCCAGCACCAGCGGCCACGTGTCGCCGTCCTTGGCCATGTCGAATTGCGTCTTCTCGCGGATGATGCGCACTTCGCGCATGGTGGCCTGCTCGGGAATGATGTAGCGGAACGCAATGCCATCGTCATATGCGCGTGCTTCAATCGACAGGCGGCGGCCGGGGCGGCCGGTCTCATCGAAATCAGCCAGGATATAGTTGTAGTGATTGCGCACCGGATTCGATTTGCCATGGAGCAGAGTGTAAGTCTCGTCGGCCGTGCTGGGCACTGTGTCGGCCAGCTTGAGATTCGCGCCGAGCGGCGGCTGATTCTGCAGATCGAAGCCGAGCGCCGAAGGGTTCACCACCGGCTGGCCGCGAAATGTGACGCGATATTGCAACTGCCCCGTACCGGGCAGAAGCTCTAAGACAAGCTGCCCATCGGGCGAGGCCACCCGCGCTTGAGGCCAGGCAACCGCCGCGGCTAGAACCAGACCTAAGGGTAGTTTTACGAACGGCATGCCCAACATTGTAATGCGCCGTGACGCGAAGCGCCGGGCGGGCGAAACGATATAAACTGAAGGCCAGTGTCCTCCATCGCAGTGCCTGGCACTGAGCCGGCAAGGCTCAGCCAGACGCGGGGGCCGGCCGTGCCCCTGATCGAAAAGACCACCAACGAAGTTCTGCATGAGACCGCGCGGCGCTTCCCCGAGTGCGACGCTCTCGTCGTCCGCCAGCAAGGCGTGCGGCTCACTTGGGCTGCGCTCGAGGCCGAGGTCGAACGCACCGCGTGCGGTTTGGCGGGGCTGGGCTTGCAGCCCGGCGATCGCGCCGGCGTGTGGGCCAGCAACTGCGTGGAGTGGATCCTATTGCACCTGGCTTGTGCGCGGGCCGGCATCATCCTGGTGAACGTGAACCCGGCATACCGCTCTCACGAGTTGCGGTACGTGCTGAAGAAGTCGCGCATCCGGGCGATCTTCCTGCGGGAGAAAGACGCGCGCACGAATTACGCGGCCATCCTGGAAGAATCTCGTAATGGCGATCCGATGGCTCTGGAGCACGTGGTGTGGATCGGCGACCGTTCGTGGGATGAGATGCTGGCGCACGGCGTGGACGTGCCCGCACACACCAGCGTGCCCGAGGACGTCATCAACATCCAGTACACGTCCGGCACGACCGGCCTGCCGAAGGGCGTGATGCTGACGCATCGCAACCTGGTGAACAACGGCAGCGTCATGGCTGCGTGCTTGCGCATGTCGAGCGCGGATCGTATCTGCGCTCCCGTGCCGCTCTATCACTGCTTCGGCTCCGTGATCGGGACCATGGTCGCGCTGGTTTCGGGCGCCGCGCTGATTCTGCCCGCGCCGCAATTCGATGCGCGCGCCACACTCGAAGCGGTCCACGCCGAGCGCGCTACGTCGATCTACGGCGTGCCGACGATGTTCATCGCCGAGCTGGAGCATCCGGATTTCCGCTCGTTCGATCTGACGTCGCTCTCGAAGGGCGTGATGGCCGGCTCGCCCTGCCCGATCGAGGTCATGCGGCGGGTGGTGAACGAGATGCATTGCCGCAACATCACGATCATCTACGGGCAGACGGAAAGCTCGCCCGCGATTACTATGTCGAAGGTGGACGATCCGCTGGAGCTGCGCGTGACCACGGTGGGTTGCACGCTGCCGAATACCGAGGTCAAAATCGTCTCCACCGAGACCGGAGAGACTCTGCCCATGGGCGAGACCGGCGAGCTGTGCACGCGGGGCTACCTGGTGATGAAGGGCTACGATGACGATCCGGAAGCCACGGCGGCGGCGGTCGATCCGGAGGGCTGGCTGCACACCGGCGACCTGGCGTTGATGCACGAGAACGGCTACTTCAGCTTCCGCGGCCGCGCCAAGGACACGATTATCCGCGGCGGCGAGAACATCTATCCGCGGGAGGTGGAGGAGTATCTGCACACGCATCCTAAGATCGCGGATGTGCACGTGGTGGGGTTGCCGGACGCGTTGCTGGGCGAGACGGTGCTGGCGTGGATCCAGTTGAGACCCGGTGAGGAGGCCAGCGTCGAAGAGATCCGCGATTACTGCCGCGGCAAGATCGCGTATTTCAAAGTTCCGCAATACATCCGGTTCGTGGATTCATTCCCGATGACCGTGACCCGGAAGGTGCAGAAGTTTCTGATCCGCGAGCAGGAGATCCGCGAGCGCGGGCTCGACAAGGTCGCGAACATCCAGACCGCGTAACTTCAGGCGAGCGCCAGGAAATTGGCCAGGATGCGCAGACCGGTGGGGCCGCTTTTCTCCGGATGGAACTGGCAACCGTAGAGGTTCTCCGATCGGACGGCGGCGACGAAGCGGCTGCCATCGTAATCGCACTCGGCGAACCGTACGGCCGCGAGCTCCGGCACAGCCACGTAGGAGTGGACGAAGTAGACGACCGCGTCTTCGAGGCCGGCGAGGATCGTGCGCGCCCAGCCGCCGGAAGCGAAGATGCGGTTCCAGCCGATGTGCGGGATCTTGTGCGGGCGGCCGCCCGCGCCGCAAACGGGCAGCGCTTCGACCGTTCCGGCCATCAATCCCAAGCCCGCGTGCGTTCCGAACTCGTGGCCGGTGGCGAGCATCATCTGCATGCCGAGGCAGATGCCCAGGAACGGGCGGCCGGTGCGCGCGAACGATTGGATCGGCTCGATGAGGTCGCGGCGGCGCAGTTCGTCCATGCCCTGCGCGAACGCGCCGACTCCCGGAAGGATGAGCCGCTCGGCGACGGCGACTTCTTCCGGATCGCTGCTCAGCGCGGCGTCCGCGCCGCAGGCCTCGAGCGCGCGCAGTACGCTGCGCAGGTTGCCGATGCCGTAATCGGCCACCGTCACGCGAGGCAGCATACCTACCTCCGCACGCAGAAGCCGGCCGCTTCGGCGAATGCGCGAATGTCGGTTAGCGCCAGGCGGCCATAGTGCAGCACGCCGGCGATGGCGACGGCATCCGCCGCGCCATCGACTACCACCTGGCGAAGATGTGCGAGTGTGCCCATGCCGCCGCTCGCGATCACGGGTACGGGCACGGCGCGCGCCACGCGGCGGACCAGTTCGCAATCGAAGCCCGTGTAGGTGCCTTCGCGATTTACGGAAGTGAGCAGGATTTCGCCCGCGCCCAATGCCACGCCGCAGATGGCCCAGTCGACGGCATCCAGGCCGGTGGCCTCGCGGCCGTTGTCGATACAGGCTTCCCAACGTCCCGGCCCAGCCGATTGCGCCTCGATCGAGAGCACCATGCACTGCGATCCGAAGCGGCGGGAGACCTCGCCGATCAGGCCCGGACGGCGCACGGCCGCGCTGTTGATAGCCACTTTGTCCGCGCCGGAGCGCAGCATTTCCTCGACGTCGCGCACGCCGCGCACGCCGCCCGCTACGGTCATGGGCACGAAGACGTCCTTCGAGACGCTGCGCACGATCTCGGCGAGGCTATCGCGCTGATAGAGGCTGGCCACCGCATCGACGTAAAGCAACTCATCGATGCCCTGCTTGTAATAGGCGCGGGCATGCTCGCCGGGATTGCCGACCACACGGACGCCTTCGAGGTGCACGCCTTTGATCAGGTTGGGACCTTTCACATCGAGCCGCGCGATCAGCCGAATGTTAGGCATGCCCGCTCCGTTTTCGCGCGACAGCCAGCAGAGTGTCCGAGAGGCCGGCATTGTCAATGGCGGCCTGCATGCGCGCGGAGAGCGCGGTGATGCTGCAGTACAGATCGTCGGCGGGGACCGCTCCGGCGGCCGCGGCGCAGCAGATCAGATCCTGGTAATCCTGGCCGAAGGTCCAGACGGCGGCGGATTCGAGGCCCGCAGCGGCGAGCATTTCGTCAAACGAGCGCTCGGTGAAGATGTGCAAGTGGTCGGGCGGATAGATGTGGCGGCAGGCCAGATCCGGAAACGCGCGGCTGTTGAAAGAGCTGAGGGATGGATGGCGCGGCACTTCGCAGACGATCGCCGCATCCGGCGCGGCGGCGCGCGCGATGGCGCACAGCAGGCCGCGCGGATCGCGCAGGTGTTCGAGGATGTTCAGCAGGGAGATGACTTTCGCGCCGGCGACTTGCGTGGCGGCGCTGTCCGCGTTGACGAACTGCTCGGCGATCTCGAAGCCGTGCGCACGGCCAAACGCGGCTTCCGCCGGGTCGCATTCGTAGCCGCGCGTCTGCCATCCGATGTCGCGGGCGGCGGCCAGCAGTTCGCCGGTGGCGCAGCCGATATCGATCCACAGGCCGGGCGGCGCGGCGATGCTGTTCACGAAATCGACCTTGGGGCGCGCGATTTGGGCCACGCGCTTTTGAAAGAGCGCTTCATCCAGGTAGACGCGCGCCTGCGGGGAACCGGCGGCGTAGAGCGGCGATTCATCGTCGATCAGGGTGCGGCAGAACAGGTGCGTGCAGGCGCGGCAGGTGACGTAGTCGTAGTCGAAGACTTTGGCAAACGGGTCGAGCGCGGATGCGCCGCAGATCGGGCAAGTGTCGCGCGGGCGCGTCGCAGCGGCGAAACGCCGGGCGCGTTCGCGATGTTGGGCGGCCATTTCCAGGCGCCAGGCAGCATCGCGATTCAATGCGGCCAGATCGAATGGTTTGCCGGTGCGGCGGCTTGGTGACGAGTAGAGCGCTTCGGCCACGAGCAGATCGGCGCGCGTATCGATATCGATGCTCGATTCGGCATCCATCACGAAAGGCATCACCGGATCGACGAGGAAGCGGCCAGTGGCGAGGAAATCGGCGGCCGCGGCCAGATAGATCGCGCCGTTTTGGGCGTAGACGCGCGGCAGGGTCTGGCGCGGCGCATGCAG
>DATKNQ010000014.1:0-15991 GCA_035541265.1 Bryobacteraceae bacterium | reverse complement strand
ACGCGCTGCTGCTCACCGCCAGAGAGCTGCACGGGATAATGATCGCGCCGGTCAGAGAGGCCCACGCGTTCGAGTAACTCGCGCGCGCGCGCCGCGCCGCCGCTCGCGCCATTGCCTGCGAGTTCCATCGGCAGCAGCACGTTCTCTTCGGCGGTCAGCGTCGGGATCAGGTGGTAGGACTGGAACACGAATCCGATCTTGCGTCCGCGCACCACGGCGAGTTCGTCTTCCTTGAGGCCCGTGATCTCCTGCCCGTCGAGCGAGATGGTGCCCGAAGTGGGCGTGTCCAATCCGGCCAACAAACCTAAAAGCGTGCTCTTGCCGCTGCCCGATGGGCCCATGACCGCGGCAAATTCGCCGCGCGAGATATCCAGATCGATGCCCTTCAGAATGTCCACACGATGCGTGCCGGTGTCGATCGTCTTGGTGAGGCCGCGTGCGCGAATCATTGGAACGGGAGGTCTACGTTTTATTATGGCATTCAGATGCGTATTCTCGGCCTGCTCGCGTGTTGTCTGGTACTGTGCGGATGCGGAAACCACTCTGCTTCGCGTCCCGACCCGGAACGCACCTCCGCGCCGGAAACCGCGCCAGCAGCTAAGCCGCCCGATAACCGGCCGGTGATCGTGGCGTTCGGCGACAGCCTCACCGCCGGATTCGGCGCCGATCCGGGCAAGAGCTATCCGGATTTTCTGCAGCAGGAATTGGACCGGCGCGGCTTGCGATACCACGTAGTGAATGCCGGCATCAGCGGCGAAACGACGACGGACGCGCTGGCACGGCTCGATACGGTGACGGCGATCCATCCTGTGGCCGTGATCCTGGAATTCGGCGGCAACGACGGGCTGCGCGGCCTGCCGATCGCGACCACGCGCTCCAACATGGAGCAACTGATTACCGCGCTGAAACAATCCGGCACCGAAGTGTTACTCGCGGGGATGACTCTGCCGCCTAACTACGGGCCGGAGTATATTGGGGCCTTTCAGCGTATCTATATTGACTTAGCAGCGAAGTACAAAGTCGCGTTGATGCCGTTTCTGCTTGAGGGCGTCGCCGGAACCAGCCGAATGCAGCGCGACGGCTTGCACGCCACCGCGGAGGGCAATCGGATCGTGGCGGCGAACGTGTTCCGCTATCTGCGGCCGCTGCTGCGCCATTAGTTCACGGCTTAGGTTCCTGCCTGAGCTGCGGGTCGGCCGGATGCTGGCCGCTGATCTTGCGCTCCAGGTCATCGCGGACAGCCTGCTTTAACCGTAGCGCTTCGTCGAAGGCGGCTTTTCCTTCCGCGCGGCGGCCCATGGCGAACAGAACCTGGCCGCGCAGGTAATGGACGCTCGAACTTTTCGGATCGATTTCGCCGGCCGCATGCAACAGCTTGAGCGCCTCGGCGTACTTCCCCTGTTCCTTGTAGACCTTGGCCAATCCGTAGTCGGACGTACCCAGCGTGGGATCGAGCCGCAGGGCCTGCTCATAATAGCGCTGAGCTTCAGGGAGCCGGTCCAGTGCATAGCACACCGCGCCCAGTTCGTCGTAGTCGTATGCCACGTCCGGGGCGATGGCGGTGTCTTTGAGGAACTCCTGCCGGGCGCGCTCCAGATCGTTCTGCCGGCGGTACTCGGTGCCCAGGAAATAATGCACCAGCGGCAGCTTCGGATCGAGGCGCGCGGCCATCTGGAATTCCGCGAGCGCGCGATCGTACATGCCGGCGCCGGCGTGCGCCTTGCCGATGATCATGTGGAACTCGGCCGAGTCGTGCCCGATCTCGATCAGCCGCGCGGTGGCCCGCTGATCGAGTTCGGTGCGCCCCGACTTATTGGCCGCGATGGAGACCACATACAAGTAATTGAGATCGTTGTTCTCCTTCGGCCAGAGCGGTTCAAGCGTCTGGGCGGCATCGGAATAACGCTCTTTGAACAGATAGCAGAGGCCCAACAGGTAGCGCGCCTGCAGCGAGTCCGGCTGCCCGCGCACGACGGCTTCGAATGGCGGAATCGCATCGCCGTAGTCGCCCTGGCGATAATAAACCAGGCCGATGTTCAGTTGGATGCCGGCCATTTGCGGCGCCAGACGCTCGGCGGCGCGCAACTCCGCCAGCGCCGGCTTCCACGCTTTGCGGCGCATGTAGACCACCGCAAGATTACCGTGCGCGCCGACATTATCCGGATCGGCCGCCAGCACCGCGCGAAAGTCCGTCTCCGCCGCGGCCAAGTCACCCGAGGCCATCGCGTGCTGCCCCTGCTCGAAGATCTGCCGGGTGTCAGCGGCCCCGGCGCAGAGAGCCGCGGCCGCCAACAGGATGAGACACCATCTCACGAATTCGCAGCCGTCTTGTTTCGCGGCGGTGCCATGCTCCAAAGCCGGTCCCATGAACGCTCTTTATCCCACATGGGCGTCGGTTCGAAGAAGCCCGTGTCCGGCATCAGATGCTGGCGCACTGCGTCTTCATTTAGCGTGACGCCGAGGCCGGGCTTATCCGGAACGGTGATGAAGCCTTGGTTGATGATCGGTTTGTCGATGCCCTCTACCAGGTCCTGCCACCAGGGCACGTCCAGCGAATGGTTCTCGCATGCCAGGAAGTTTTCCGTAGCCGCAGCGCAGTGCACGCTGGCCAGTGCACCGATTGGCAAACCGGCATAGTGCATCGCCATCGGGACGCCATACTCCATGGCCCTATCGCCGATCTTATGCGTCTCGAGGATTCCGCCGGAAGTCGAGATATCGGGATGGATCTTGCTCACCGCGTGCTTCTCACACAGGTTGATGAAGCCTTCCTTCAAGTAGATATCTTCGCCGGTAAGGATGGGCGTCGGGCTTTCCAGCGTGATGCGCTGCAATAGTTCCGTATACTGCCACGGCACCACGTCTTCCATCCACTCCAGGTTGTACTTCTCGTACGCCTTGCCGAGGCGGATGATGGAATTCACACCGACGTGCCCGAGGTGATCCATCGAGAGTGGGATTTCCATGCCCACGGCCTCGCGCGCCGCCGCCACATACTCGCACAGTTTTTCGATGCCCTTGTCCGTGACTTCCGCCCCGGTGAACATGTGCGGCAGTTGCGTGCGCTCCCATTGCGACTGGCCCGAAGGCTCGGTGAGCGTGCCGGGAATGTGCGCCACCATGTAAGTGCCCAGGTCCATCTTCAGCCAGGTGAGGCCCATCTCCTCCTTACGGGTTTTCAGGCGCTTGGCATACTCGGCCACATCCTGCGATTCCTCAGTGTCGGCATAAATCCGGATCTTATCGCGGTACTTGCCGCCCAGCATTTGGTAGATCGGCACGCCATAGACTTTGCCCGCGATGTCCCAAAGGGCCTCTTCGATCGCCACCACCCCGCCGGCCTGCCGCGCATTCCCGCCGAACTGCTTGATCTTTTCGAATATATAAGTGATGCGCAGCGGGTTCTCACCCACCACGCGGCTCTTCAGGAACAGCGCGTACGTAGCGCTGGCACCGTCGCGGACCTCGCCGAGACCGTAGACGCCCTGGTTCGTATCCAGGCGGATGATGGTGCAGGGGCTGGGACCTGGCTTGCGCACCGTGGCCACCCGCAGGTCGGTGATCTTCAGCGTGGAGGGGCTCGAGTGCGTATTGACGTTCTGGAATGGCGGTTCCGGATCGGCCTTGGCGCGCGACCCGAGCAGTCCGCCGCCGAGCACGGCTGCCGACGATTTAAAAAGGCCACGCCGGCTTATAGTTTGTGGACGTTGCTTGGACATAATGGTTGATTGGACCCTTCTTGACCCACCATTATAGTGCCCGTCAGCCTGGCGCGTTCCCGCGCTTGGATGATCGCGGCACAGGTTCGAAACCACGCGCGTCCTCCCAGAACAGTGCTGCCTTGGGATGTTTTATACACAGGCAATTCAATGATACTGTCGCGCAACTGTAACAAAACACGCGTGGAGAATGTTGAGGAAAACCGGCGGCCAGCGGCGAAATCCATTTGACGGAGCGTGGGCTTTGGAGGCACCATAGCACTTGGTTCCAAGAGGTTCGAGGAACAGCGAGCCAACCGGAAGCGAGGCGAGCCCGGAACGTTGATCCGCAGCCGAAACTATTCACGTAAGAGTAGGCGGCGGGGAGCGAAGGGCAATCGGACGCAGCCGGGAGGCGAGCCTCTCGGTCAGTGACCGGGTTGAACGCTTTGATCCGGAGGGGTGCAAAAGCCCCGAAGGGGAGCGGAGATCCGGGGGCTGATCGAGATTGCGGAGCCGGAATCGGATAACGGGTTTACGGTGTCGATTTCGCCCAAGCCGGGGCTAACCGGGGAGAGCGAAGGAGTCGTAAGCCGAACGGATTTGAGGAAGGCTCAGCAACTGATCGAAGCATCAGGCCGGGAACATCGATCCTGCAATGGCGGCTCTACAAGAGCGGTCGTTTCGGGGGAGCGAAGGGCCGATGCGAGAGAAGGGTTCCAGTCGGCAAGAGGCTGGGCGGCCTTCACGGCGTTGAACCGTCGCTTCGAAAAGAGCGGCGTGCGAGCCGGGGAGCTACCGTCACATCTTCCGGTTGCTCAGGTTCGGGCTTGGCATGCAGGCGCCGGATCGGGCTGGGCTTTGGATCACTTGGAACCATTTCTTGTTTTTTGCCCACCAATGCGGGATTAATTAGCAGGCGGCGGAGTCGCGGTTTGCGCCTGAATCTCTGCCAGCCGGGTCTCGATCCCATTCAAGCTGCTCTGCACGCGCGCAATGTTGATGTTCGCATTGGCATACGGCACGATACTTTGATACAACTGAAGCGCGCGGCGGTAATCGTCCGCCGCCTTCTGGATCTGGTCTTTTTCCTGCGGTAGTCCGCGCACGTTGCGGGAGTCCCACCATAAGCGATCGCCGCGGTCGCGGTAGCCGTCGGCCAGTTGGGCCTTCTCGCGACTGCCAAGTTGGTAGCCGTTGTGTTCGGCCTGCTGCAAGGCGGCGTAAGCGCGATCGATATCTTTCAAGCCGTAGACATAGACCCGCGCCATGCCCAATTCCGGATCAGGCGAGCGCGGCAGGGCCTGCTCCGCCTCTTCAAACTTTTGCACCGCTTCGTTCAGCATCGCCACGTTGCGATGACTGATCCCGTTGATGCGATCGATCTGTCCCTCGCACAGCCGCAATTTGCCGCGCACAGTCTCGTCGCCCGGATCGAGTTCCAGGGCGCGCGCCAGGTACAGACGGGCGCGCTTCCAATCGTTTTCATAAACCGGCTGCGTGTCGCCGTTACGATAGGTTTCGATCACGCGGTCGGCTTCCTCGACCAACGTCTTCTTGACGGCCCGGCGCGGACCGAACAGGGCCAGCGATTGCGGACTGTGTTTCGATAGGCCGGCCCAGCGGGTCCAGATGGCTTCCGGATCGGTGGTTGTCTCGGCGTGGATGTCGCGCTCTAATTGCTGGCCGTTGCGCCAGAGAACCACATCGGAAGTCACCGCATAAACGACGTACGCCAGCGCCAGCCCGGCCACCGCCACGACGAAGCGCTTAGCCTTACGCTGCGCCTCGCTCACCGGCTGCGCGGCAACCGGAATCGGCGCGCGCGCCGGAGGCTTGGCCGTTGTGCGGCGGGTGGCATCGTCCGGCGCGGCGGTGCGGCCGAACGTGCGGCGCGTGGCATCCAGGTCCTCTTTTACTTCGGCGCTGACCGCCGCGCCGGCGCGGAATGCCGCCAGATCCGCGGCCAGGTCGGCAGCCGATTGGTAGCGCCGGCCGGGATCCGGATCCATGCTCTTCAGCAGGATGCGGCGCAGCGGCTCGGGGCACGGGTCGGGAGCGGGCGGCGCGGGGATGCGTGCGCGGATCATGCGCTCGAGCCGCTCGGTGCTCTCCGCCTGGTACGGTTGCGATCCGGCGACCATCTCGTAGAGCAGCACGCCCAACGACCAGAGATCGGACATGATGTTGACCTGGCCCGAATCGAGCCGCTCAGGCGAAGCATAGGGCACGCTGCCGAATTCGTTGCGGGTCAGGCGGCGCGAAAGTGAGAGCGCCTTAGCGATGCCGAAATCGAGCACGCGCACGCGGTTTTCGTTGTCAATGCGGATATTCTTCGGCTTGATATCGCCGTGCACGATGCCGCGGCACTGTTTGCCGTCGATGGTGACTTCCAGCGTGTGCGCATTATGCAGGGTCTGGCAGATGGCCAGTGCGATATCGACTGCGTCGTCGACCGGCGCGGGCCCATGCCGCATCAACTCCGACAGATCTTCGCCTTCGACGTATTCCATGGCGACGCCGAAGTAGCCGTCCATGTCGCCCGCATCGAAGATCTTGACCACGCGCGAATCGACCTCGGCGAGCTTGGCCTGCAACTCCGATCCGCGCCGCTCGGCTTCGATGGTTTCGCGGCAGTCCGGGTCCGGCCCCTGCTCGATGATCTTCAGGGCGACCATGTGCTCGATCTCGGGATCCTGCGCCAGGTAGACATCCGCCATTCCGCCGCGGCCGAGCTTCCGCAGAATCTCATACTTGCCGACCTTGCGCCGTTCGGGGATAACCATCAGTGCGTGGCTCCTCCCCGCGCGCGTGCGGGCGTCTTCGACGGCATGAAGAAATTGAACCGGACAATGGGCGCCTGGTCGATGTCTTCCGGCGCGCGCACCGCATCGCCGCCGTTTTCGGCGAACGTGTTGCCCTCGAGCACCGGCCGTGCCGGATCTTCAATCAGGATGCCGGGTCCGGGGTCGCGCTGACGCCGGCCGTTGCGCAGGATGGCATTGAACAGAATCCAGGGCGCGGAGTCCCCACTGATACGGATGCCGGCATCGCGGCAATCCTGAACCGAGTTGGCGCGCAGGACGGCTGGCGAGTGGCCGCGAATTTCGACCCCAGTGGCCGCCCCGATGATGTCGGTGTCCTGCAGTTCGAGATCCGAGTCGGCGATGACCACCGCGGCAGCCAGCGGCGCCTTTTCGTCGGCGCGAATCCGAAAGCCCTGCACGTGTGCGCCGCGCACGTTCTCCGCCAGCATCGCAACGGCCGGCTCGGCCTCCGTAGCCGCGGCGCGCAGGATCGGCACATCCGGCAGACGCCCGCGCAGGGTGACGCCGCTCTTCAGCCGCACTTGTTCGGGATACTCCCCGCTTGCGACCTCGACAGTGTCGCCGGAACGGGCCGCCGCCAGAGCTTCGCCGATGGTGGCAAAGCCGCCCGTGCCGACTCTGAGGATCTTGGCGGCCGGGCCTTCCGCCGTATGCTCCCGCCACACAAAATACCGCAGCGCCCCAAAGACTAACGCCGCGCAAAGCAGGCCGTAAATGAACACCGCCGGCTTGCTCGAGAACGGGCTAGCAGACGGCGCTGGCGTCACCGGGGATACTTCCCGGGCCGCCGCGAACTGCTCCCCCTCCACCACCAGCACGCTGACGTTGTCCTTGCCTCCGGCGCGATTGGCCGCTTCGATCAACTCATGCACGGCGCCGCCGGGATGGCCGGCGTTGGCGAGCACCGTGTGCAGGATCTCCGCCGAAGTCACCTGGTCGCTCAAGCCATCGCTGCACAATAGCAGCGCGCAATCCGGCTCGAACGGGACGTGCAGCAGTTCGATGAAATCGGGATCGTCCGGCGTATGCTCCTGCGAACCGACGTCGCGATAGACCTCGTTGCGGCGCGGGTGGCGCATGGCTTCGGCTTCCGAGATCTGGCCACCGTCTTCCCGTTCGCCTACCGGAGAATGATCGTGCGTGACCTTGCGGATCTCACACCGCCGGATCTTGTAGAGACGCGAATCGCCGATGTGGCCAATGGTGGCGCTGCCGTTATCGATCACTACCACGGTGAGAACGCAAGCCATCCCGCGCCAGTCGGGATTGGCGGCCGCCTGGCGGAGAATCTCGTTATTGGCGACGGTGATGCCTTCACGGATGCGATCCTCAGCGGTGCCGGTCTGGCGTTCCAGGCGCGCACGGATGCCGCTGAGCGCCACGTCCGCCGCGCGCTCGCCGGCGGCCTGGCCGCCGATGCCGTCGATCACCAGGAAGATGCCGCGGTCCGGATCCGAGTACACGCGGTCTTCATTGTTTTGGCGGACCCGGCCCACGTGGCTTTCCCCCGCACAGCGAAGATGGGTCTTGACGGGCATTTATTGCGTGGGTGACGAGCGGAAATCCAGGAAGACGACATCCGCCAGGCCGATGCGGGCCTGCGCCGGCAGCTTCACCTCGACGTTCTTGTCGCGCTTCTCGCCCTCGACGTACTCGACGCTGGTGGGAATCGCTTTGCCGTTGACGCTGGTGCCCAGGCGGCTCAGATCCTTGATGAAGAACTCGCCGGTTTGAGCGTCGCGGCGCAAGCGTACGTGTTCGCGCGAGACGTCCGGAAGGGTGTTCAGCTTGACGTCGGTCCAGTAGTCGCGGCCCCCGCGGCCGATCACCACCTGGTTCTTGGTGATGCGGTAGGTGTGCTTGCCGCCTTGATCCTCGTATTCGAGCGTGGCATAGGCTTCCATCTCCTGCGTGGGGGGCAGTTGCTCCTCGTACTTCTGCGAGGAGGTCAGTTCGCCGGCCAGGCGGCGCGTGTTGATCCGCTTGGTCATGTTTCCGGCGCCGAATTCCGGCTTGGCCGGCAAGGCCAGCTCCGAGTAAATCACGATGTCGCCCGGTTCGACATCTTCGTCGGTGTTCTCGAAGAATTCGACGCGCCATCCGCCTTCGGGGGCGGTCACTTTGGATGCGGGTTTGCGCGCCAGTTTCAGCTTCTCACTCAGCGAGGCGCGATTCAGTTGGGCCAACTCGGCATCCAGCGCCTGGCGGGTCTCTTCCTGCATACGCGGGAAGATGACGCGCAGCCGTTCATAATCTTCCGAATGCAGGTAGATGTGATAGATGGCCGGCGCCAGCGTGGTGTAATGCAGAGGCTCCAGGCCCTCGCGCATGTTCCGGACGATTTCGAGGATGATATCCCGCGCGGTAGCGGGACGGTGGACGGCCGGGGTGCTCATGCTCTTCCCTCGATTTTATCGCGGAATAAGTAATGATAGATAACGTCGGCGGCGATGCGGACTTCGCGATTGAAGTTTCGCGGCGACATGCTGGCGCCGCGGGCCAGGATCGACCAGAAGTGCCGGTCCATCATTTTGGCAAAGGAAGCCAGGTCGCGATCAGGGCGGGCATTCGGGTATTGCTGCAAGGCCTGGAAAACGCGCAAGATGCGCAGTTGGGTCCAGGCCTCGATGCCCGCCTGCATGGCTGCCAAGCCCGTGTCGGCCAGAGCCGCCTCCTGCCAGGCGCGGACGACTCCGTAGTACCTTCGGTCGGCACGAAACACGGCGGCGAGGAAGTTGCGCAAACCGGCGTGTATATCGCTGCCGCCTTTCGGGCGCAGGTCCAGATGATGCAGGCGATCGAGCAGTTCGGTCATCAATACGACCAGGAGCTGGCGCTTGGACCGGAAGTAAATGTAGAAGGCTCCGGCGGCCGTGCCGGCACGCGCGGTGATCTCTGCGATGGCGGTCGCATGATAGCCTTTTTCGGTGAAGAGATCGCGGGCGGCATCGAGGATCTTCTGACGCGTGGCCAAGCTGCGCTTCTGACGCGGCGGCGCGGGAAGATCTTCGCCCGAATCGAGCAGCGGCGGTCGAAGATCCGTCACCATGCTTTTCGCCACGCGCCGGCGACGCCGCCGCCGCAACAGATCAGCATCCAGCCGCCAAAGGCGCCGGCCGCGGCGGGATCCAGATTCGGGAACATGGTAGTGAAGAAGGCGCAGGAAAACGGATCCAGGATCAAGGCCGGCAGGATCAGGAGGGTCGCTGCCTGCGGCCACAGTTCATGCGGAAACCCCAGGCGGCGGCAGATCCGCGGGACCAGGAGCGCCATCAGCAGGAAGCTGACGGCGTACAGGGCGACGATTCTGGCGGTGTGGCCCGGTTCGAGCAGGCGATGCCCCGCCAGCCGGACGGCCACCGTGCCCACGATCCAGAGCAGCATGCCGGAAAGCAGGAAACGCAGTTTCATAACGTGAATATGAATTCATATTCACATTCAGGCGCGGCCTTTGTCAATAGGCCGTCAGAACGCCGTGGCGGACTGGATGCCGGACTCGCGGAGGCTGGCGGCCATCTTCTCGAGCGCGATTTTGTGGATCTGCGAGACGCGGCTTTCATTGACGCCCAGCACCTCGCCGATCTCCTTCATGGTCATCTCGTTGGTGTAGTAGAGCACCACGACCTTCTGATACCGCTTGGGCAGGCACTTCATGGCGCCGGCCAAAGCCGTGCGCATCTGCCTGCGGGAGCAGATGTGGTCCGGCTGGGAATCGGGCGCGGCTGGGAATTCGATGGGAGCGTTGTTCTCCGGGTCGGGGCGCAGAGCGGAGGCGGACAGCAGCCCGAGATTCTTCAGTTCCAGGGCCACGCGGCGCCAGCGTTCGATCCCCAGGCCCAGGGTTTCGGCGATCTCCGCTTCGGTGGGCGTGCGGCCCAGGCGGGTCATCAGGTCGTGGGTCACAGAATCGAGCTGCTTCTGCCGTTTGCGCAGGTCGCGCGAGGCCCAGTCAAGCTGCCGCAGGCTGTCGAGGATGGCGCCCTTCACGCGGTGCTTGGCGTAGCTCTGGAAAACCACTTTCTTATCGGGGTTGTACTTGGACGCGGCGTCGAACAGGCCGAGCACACCGGCATGCACCAGGTCGTCGAGATCCACGTGCACCGGCAGATTCTCGTGCACCCGTATGGCAATCGCCTTAACCAGTGAGAGATTCTCGAGCACAATGCGGTCCCTTGCCGCCTTGCTGGCTGCGATGCGTTTCGCTGTTCCGTGTTCGCGTCCCATTCTTCCTGTTCTCCCTGGACTCATTCGCCGGAATTGCGTCCGGCATTGGGACAGGATGCAACAGGATTACCAGACTCTAATATCGGATAAAGGCCCTAATTTCAGTAGTTTTTCTTCTCGCCGTCTAGTGGGTCGCCCCGATTCGGAACCCGTGTTTCAATCCGGAGCACCGATCCGGTAAAGCGATGGACTTACCACCCGGCCTTGTAAGCAATTAAGGTTTTCACTGTCAGCCCGCCCAGGAAAATGAAGACGGCGGCGCGCAACTGCACAATCTTGCCGCCCACATACACGCCGGCATCGCCCAGAGTGAACCAAGCCAGCAACGCCAGGGCCGCATAGCAGGCGAGGGCGAAAGGCAGGCGTTTATGCATGGCCTCTTCATTGTGCCATGCCACCTCGCCTCATAATAAGATAGGAATCCAATCGATCCCTCAGCATGCCGGACATCGCACTCCTTTATTCACCGCAGAACCGCCGGCGCGCCCTGGCCGCCACGGCCGCCCTGGTTCTGTTGGTAGCGGCGGCGGACTGGATCACGAAGCCGAACTTCTCGCTGAACTTCCTGTACCTGTTTCCCATCATGCTGGCGGGCGGCTTCCTCAACCGCTGGCAGATCGCGGCGCTGGCAATCTGCTGCGCGGTTCTGGGCGAACTCTTCAGCCCGTTTCCGCAAGCGGATGCCGGGACCCGAATGGCGATGATGAGCGTTGCCTTCACGGGCACAGGTCTATTTGTCTCGGAACTCGTCCACAAGCGCCAACTCGCGATCGAGCACCTGCAGCAACTGACCGAGCAGGTCCGGCAGCGCGAGGATGCCGAGCAGCAGATACAGATTCTGATCGAGACCAGCCCGGCGGCGATCGTGACGGTGGATTCTTCCGGCTTTATCGTCCTGGCCAACCAGGCGGCGCAGCAGTTGCTCGCGCCCGGCCATTCGCTCTCGGGCGAGCCGATCCGCAGCTATCTGCCGGCGCTCGAGCCGGTGGCATTGGGACACCGGTCACAATCGTTCCGCACGACGATGCAGTCGAAAGGGCAGCGGCGCGACGGCGAGGTCTTTCTGGCAGCCATCTGGTTCTCGACTTACAAGACGCTCTCCGGTCCGAAGCTGGCGGCGATCATCGTGGATCTCTCCGAAGACCTGCGCGACCGCGAGGACCTGAGCCTGAACCACCTGCTGAAGAACACGCGTATCCTGATGGGCGCCATGTCGCATGAGATCCGTAACCTGTGCGGCGCCGTGTCTGCGGTGGGGCGGAACCTGGCGCGCGTCGAGGGCATGGCGGGCAACCAGGATTTCGAGGCGCTGCAGACGTTGATCCAGGGATTGGAGAAGATCGCCGCGCTCGAGTTGCAGGCCTCGCCCGAGGATCAGGCGATCGCGGTGGATGTGGACGAAGTGCTGGATGAGCTGCGCGTGCTCATCGAGCCGACTTTCCGCGACTCGGGAATGACGGTTGTATGGCGCATCGCGCCGCATCTGCCGCTGGTGTGGGCGGATTCCTACGGGTTGCTGCAGGTGTTTTTGAACCTGGCGCGCAACAGCCAGCGCGCCATGGAGAACGGTCCAGTGAAAGAGTTGACGATCGTGGCGGGCGTTGAGGAATCCGCGGTGGTCATCCGGTTTGAAGATACCGGCGTGGGAATCCAGCCCGCGCAGCAACTGTTCCGGCCTTTCCAGCACGGCGCCGACGGCGCAGGCTTAGGGCTGTATGTCTCGCGGGCGATCGTGCGCAGTTTTCGCGGCGAGTTACGTTACGAGCCGCGCGCGGTGGGCTGCTGTTTCGTAGTCGTGCTGGCGCCGCTGGGGGAGGCATGATTCGGATCGCGGTGGTGGACGATCACACCTTGTTTCGTGAGAGCGTCGCGCGCCTGCTGGCAGCCGAGCCGGATTTCGAGATTGTGGGCCAGTGCGCGTCCGCCGGGGAAGCCCTGCGGCTGGTAGCGAAGACGGCGGTGGACGTTCTGCTGCTCGATTACGACTTGGGCGAGGACAAGGGCTCCGGTTTCCTGGCGAAGGCGCAGACGGTGGGCTTCGCAGGGCGCGTCCTGGTGGTGACCGCGGGTGTGACGGAACAGGAGGCGGCGGTGATGATCCGGCAGGGGATCGCCGGCATCCTGCGGAAGCACTGCTCGCCCGCCGCGCTGGCGCAGAGCATCCGCGACGTGCACGGCGGCAAGGAATGCTTTGAGCCGGGCTATCTACGGTCGGTGCTGGCGGCGGTGACCGCGCCGCAGCCGGAGTATCAGAGGAAGCGGCTGACGGACCGCGAACGGCAGGTGCTGCAGCATGTGTTCGAGGGCCTGGCCAACAAGGAGATCGCCGACCGCCTGCAAGTCTCCGAAAGCTCGGTCAAGGCGACGCTGCAGCAGTTGTTCTCGAAGACGGGGGTCCGCACACGCAGCCAGTTAGTGCGGACGGCGCTGGAGAATTATAAGGACCAGCTTTGAAGGGTCACTTATCGCTCGACGAACAGTTCTACCCACGCGAACCCTAACGAACGGATCTGATCGCGTAGGGTAGAGTAGCGTACGATCTCGCCGGCGGCACGCAACTGCTCTGTAGCGGCGCGCGGCAGGTCGACGCGGTAGCAATCGGCGCGATCCTTGTGGGAGTAGCGAAGGTATTGCATCTGGCCCGCCGCGGCGGCGTTCATCAACAGATCCCAGAAGCTGGACTTGCGCAGCGGCGGCTTGCGTGCGGCGGCGGCGCGCGGGAGCTCGATCGCCTGCCGTCCTCCGCGCAAGACCGCTCGCACGCACCGGTCTGCGCAGAACGGACGCGTGGGATCGTCGCTGGGGAAAGTTGCCAGCAGATCCTGGATACTCTCCAGATCGGATTCCCATCCTGTCCAGCGGAAACGCGATGCGCCGCTGACCAGCGTGCCACGCAGCAGCAGCTCGCGGATGCGCCCGGCGTCCCTTCCGGTGATGCCGAGCATGTGCTCAACCAGCTCGCGCAAGGGCAGGTCTTGCACTACAACACGTGTAATCGAGATTCCCTCGGCGGCTTCCGAGCTCAGCTTGACCCGGACGGTGGCGGGGAGAGACATGCCCTGATTTTCACGCTAGCATAAATGCGTGAGTCCACTGGAAAGAGTCGAAGCGGAGCTGCTGCGGTACGAACACGCGCTGATGGATTTCTCGGCGCGCGAGCGGGACGGTTCGATCGAACTGGTGATCGAATTGAAGAACCGCGACCTGGGCTTACACACTTACTACGCTCCGTTACATCCCCGCGATATCGAGCATCCGCAGTTTCCCTGGACGTTACAACGTTACCTCTACGATTGTTTGCACGATTACCTGGTGGAGATGTTCATTCGCACGCCGCAAAGCCGGGTCGTGGAGCCGTGACTCCGCTCGCGGAGGTGCTGCGCGACGAAATCCGGCGGGAGGGACCGATCCCGTTTCGCCGTTTCATGGAAGCGGCGCTCTACGATCCAGTCCACGGATATTACCGGCGCGATCCATTCGGCAAACAGGGCGACTTCTACACCGCCGAGCAGATCCAGCCGGTGTTCGGCATCCTGATTGCGCAGCAGGTGCGCGCGTTGTACCGGGAGATGGGATCGCCGGCGGATTTCACCGTGGTGGAACTGGGGGCGGGAAGAAGCGAGATGGCCGCGGCGTTCGAGGGGTGGCGGTACATCCCGGTGGACTTGAACACGGGATCCTTGCCAGAACGTTTTCGGGGGGTTGTGTTTTGCAACGAATTCTTCGACGCTTTGCCGGTAGAGACGGTTACTTGTAGCGGCGGCGGCTGCCGCGAGTTGCGTGTGGGATGGGACGAACGCTTTGTTTGGACGGTTGGCTGCCCGGTACGCGAGCCGGTAGCCGATTACCTGCGCCGCTATTTTCCGCCGCTCGCCGAAGGCACGCGATGCGAGGTAAACCTGGAAGCGCTGGCCTGGTTGGAGCGTATCGCGTGCGCGATCGAAGCCGGATTCGTGTTCACCATCGACTATGGCTTCACCCGCGCCGAGTCCGCGCGGTTTCCGCAGGGCTCGCTCATGAGCTATCGCAAACATCAGGCGGATGAAGACGTGCTGCGCGATCCCGGCGTGCAGGACATCACGGCGCACGTCGCGTTCTCGGCCCTCGAAGAGCATGGCGCGCGCCTCGGTCTAAAAACCGTGCGCTTCGAAACGCTGGCGCAAACGCTGCTGGGGGCGGGTGAGGCGGATCAATTCGCGGCTGCGCTGGCAGCGGAATCGCCGGCGGATGAACTGCGGCGGCGCTTGCAGTTGAAGACGCTGCTATTCGGTATGGGAGAGACGTTCCGGACGCTGCTGCAGAAGGCGGGAGGAGCACATGCGGGGTTGGCCACAAAATGAAAAAGGCCCCGACGAATCGGGGCCTGTGTGGTCTGAACTTGAATCACGCCCTGATGTGGGCGCCCAAGTTACTTCTTCTTCTTTGCGGGCGCCTTCTTCTTCGGGGCGGCTTTCTTGGTTGCGCTCTTCATCGATTGATTCTCCCTAAACATCAAATTTTGCGATTCGAAAATCGCAATGTGATTCATATATAAAGTTCTTCGAGAAGAAAGTCAAGAGAAAAATGCATCGAGACGGCTCCGCGGCAAAAGTTTTTTCCAGAGAGGATGTACGCGTGGTGTTGTGCGCGCCAAGAAACCCGTTGAACATCGGAGCGGCGGCGCGAGCGATGGCCAACTTCGGCTTCACGCGCATGCGCGTGGTGAATCCGTACCAAGTCGCGTACCGCGAAGCGCGCTCCGCGGTGGGAGCCGCGCCGTTATTGGCGTCCGCGGAAGAGTTCACGGAGTTGGGAGATGCAGTGGCCGACTGCGCGCTGGTGGTGGGAACCACTTCGGTGGGGCATCGTGAGCTGCAACATCCGCTGCGGCGGCTCGAATACGGCGCTCGTCTGATCCGCAAAGCCGCGGGTCCGGTCGCGCTGCTGTTCGGATCGGAGAAGTTCGGACTGTCGAATGAAGAGATGAGCCACTGCCAGTGGCTGATGCGCATCCCGACGGTGGATCTCGACCGCTCGATGAATCTTGGCCAAGCGGTGGCAGTGTGCCTTTATGAACTGTCGCGCGACGTGCGCGCGGCGGTACGCGAGGGACGAGGCGCTGCCCCAAGGAAGCCGGCCAACGCGGCGGATACCGAGCAGATTACGCTGATGCTGGTCGAGGCGCTGGAGCGCAGCGGCTATATCAAACCGCTGACGGCGGCGTCGACGAAGATGAAGACGCGGCGGCTGGTGCGGCGGCTG
>DATKNQ010000013.1:0-6350 GCA_035541265.1 Bryobacteraceae bacterium | reverse complement strand
CCCGCGCCTCCCGTTGGTCGGCGAGCAGCCGTCTGCCCCGATAGAAGGTTTAAAAGCCAAAACCAAAACCTTTCTAAGAAGGCAAAACCAAGACCATATTGGAGGCTCCGCGTGCCTCCCGTTGGTCGGCCCTGAACGCTCCAAAACTCACCAGAAAGGAAACCCCTACTCCGCCCGCCTAATCTCCAGTTTTCAGGCTCATCCTTCGATGAGAATATGCTGTTAGCGGCGCTCCAGCCGAGGCCCGCTTATTCGGTCTAACAAAAGCACCAACGTTCCCGGTAGACTAAAATAGCAACGGAGGACGCATGGCCGATCAGGAAGAAGCGCAAGACCAGTTGGCAAATAATATCGGTTGGTTCGTGGTTGGCACCATCGTGGGCATGACCGCGGCCATACTGCTGGCGCCTCAGAGCGGCAAAAAGACCCGCCAGTTCATCGCCGGCAAGACGCAGCAGGGCAAAGATGCCGTAACCGAAAGCGGCAAGGAAGTCTACGACCGCAGCAAAGAGATGATCGATAAGGGGCGGCAACTGGTGGAAGACGCCGCCGACCTGTTTGAACGCGGACGCAAACTGGTGCGCGGCGAATAGCGCATGCCCGCGATCGAGTTGGGCGGCTTCCGCGTCACCCTGGTCCGCGAAGATGTTTATTGGTGGGACGGCGGCGCGATGTTCGGCGTGGTCCCAAAGACACTCTGGGGCGCCAAATTGCCGTCCGATGAGCTGAACCGCGTCCCACTCGGTTTCAACTCCTACATCATCGAGACCGGGGAGCACACGATTCTGCTCGAGACCGGCGGCGGCGACAAGTTGGACGCCCGGCGGCGCGAGCGCATGAAGCTGCCCGCCCAAGCGGTTTCGCTGTCCGAAACCATCGCCGCCGCCGGCATCGATCCGGAACGCATCGATATCGTAATCAACAGCCACTTGCACTGGGATCATTGCGGCTGGAACACCGTCCTGCGCCATGGTGTGCTGCGGCCCACCTTCCCGCGCGCCACTTATTACACGCGCCGCGGCGAATGGGAACATGCCCATCGCCGCCATCCGCGCGATAGCGTGGCCTATATCGACGCCAATTACGATCCGGTCGTGGAAGCCGGTTGCATGCGCCTGGTCGATGCGGATGCGGAAGTATCGCCCGGAGTCTGGATGCGTCCCGCGCCCGGCCACACGCCCGACATGATGGTGATCACCGCCGCGTCGGCCGGCCGCACGTTCTGTTTCCTCACCGACTTGTGCCCCACCGCCGCGCACGTCACACCCACCTGGGTCCCGGCCTTCGATCTCGATCCCATCCAGTCCATCGACAGCAAACTCCAATGGCTCGGCGCGGCCGCGTGCGGTGAGTGGATCTGCGGCTTCGCGCACGACCCCGAGATCGACTTCGCCCGCATCCTCGAGCACGATGGCAAGTTCGAAGTGGCGCGCATAGCCTGATTCCGCCTGGCGTATACTGTCCAGGTCGCCATGCATCAGTTTCTTGCCATTCTGCTTTTTCCCGCTTTGGCCGTAGCGCAGCTATCGCAAAATAAGCCGGAGCTGATTCGCGTCAACGAGCATGTCTACTGCGCAACCGGCTACGCGCTCGGCAACGTGATCTTCATCCTCACTGGCCGCAGCGTGGTGGTGGTGGATACGACCGAAGGCCAGGCGCCCGCGCGCGCCGCGTTCGACGAGTTTCGCAAGATCTCTACGCTGCCCGTTAGCTACATCATTTACACGCACCATCATGGCGATCACATCAACGGTGCGAAAGTCTTCGCCGGGCCGGAGACCAAAGTAATCGCCCAGAAGAACCACACTGAAGAGATGCGCAAATACAGCCTGATGCAGGCTTACAACCGGCGCTTGAATCGCGTCCAGTGGGCCGCGCACGTGCCTCGGGAACAGCGCGGCGCCTCGCTGGGCGTGGATCTTCTGCATCCCGGCGAGAGCGGCTATCTTCCGCCCAACATCACCTTCGATGAAGAATACAGGTTCACAGAAGGCGGTGCGCGCTTTGAGCTGTATCACACCGAGGGCGAGACCATGGACCATCTGATGGTGTGGACGCCGGATTTAGACACGCTGCTTCCCGGCGATCTGTTCTACTGGAGCTTTCCGATGCTGGCCAGTCCCGGCAAGCCGGACCGCCCTGTGCTCGAATGGGCCGCCTCGCTGGACCGCATGCGGCAACTGCATCCCGCATATCTCGCCGGGTCGCACAGCCGCCCGCTCTCGGGGCGCGAGGCGATCGACGCGGTGCTCGCCAATTACGCCCGCGCGATCCGGTACGTGCACGACGAAACCGTCAAGCGCATCAATGAAGGCGAGCGGCTCCAGCAGATCCGGCAGGAGGTGCGCTTGCCGGCCGATCTCGCCGCACAGCCCTACCTGCAGCCGGTGTATGGAACAGTAGCGTGGGCTGTCAACGGCGTGTTCCGCCAGTACACAGGATGGTACGATTTCGATCCGGCGCATCTCGACCCGGGCGATCCGGCGCTGCTCGATCGTGCGCTGGTGGAAGCCGCGGGAGGCGCGGCGCACGTCTTGGCTCGCGCACGCCGGGCCGAAGCCGAAGGCCAACTGGAACTGGCGCTGGAACTCGCGGAAGTAGCCATTGCAGCCGATCAGGACGCCGGCGCATACCGCCTGCGCGCCGAAGTGCTGGAGCGGATGGCGGTACAAACTCACAACGGGGTCGCCCGTAATTTCTATCGCGAAGCCGCCGCGGACCAGCCAAAGTGAACTGCGGGCATTACCACGCGTTCCGGCCGTTCCAGATTTCGGGCAAAGTCCAGAGCAGAATCTGACAATACAGCTTCAGCGAGCGATTACGCACCAGCGCCAGGTCCAGGTTGCGGCGCTGTTCGTAGGTCAACCGGCTGCGCCCCTGGATCTGCCACAACCCGGAAAGGCCCGGCTTCACGTCGAGCACCTCGGCCGCCTGATGATAGTGCAGTTTCCACTCCGCCGCCGTGACTGGCCGCGGCCCCACCAGCGACATCTCCCCGCGCACTACGTGCCATAACTGCGGCAGTTCGTCGATCGAATGCCGGCGGCAGAAGCGCGCGAAACTGCTCGTGATCCGCAAATCGCGCGCGGCCTTCTGGCGCGGACCGCGCTCGTCGACAATGCGCTCCACCAGCGCCCGGCGGCCGCGCCCGCGCGTCTCACGCGGCCACATCGTACGAAACTTCAGCACCCAGAATGGCTTGCCCTGCCAGCCGAGCCGCCGATGCGCAATCAGCGGTGATTTGCGTGAGAGCATGAACACAGTCGCGGCCACGATCAGTAGCAACGGCGTCAGCACCGCCAGCAGCAGCAGCGCGGCCACCCGTTCGAGTATACTGACCACCGGCCAAAAAGCCGATTCACGCATCGCGAAACCTTTCCCCTTGATTATTCAGCAAGGGATAGCGCCGCGCTATGCGGAACCTGTAAACAGTTTGTGAATTCAGGACAGCAGATTGGCTGCGCGCCGCCGTAAGCGCTCTTCACGGGCGCGCCATTCCGGAGAATCCTCCAACGCGATCGCGCTGCGCGTCATCTCGAGCGCCCTGCCGTAATTGCGTTCGCGGCGTTCGTAGTGGATCGCGAGAGCGCGCAGCGCACGCACGCGATACGCATTGCGCGATGCCGCCAGATCCGTGAACGCCTCGAGGGCCGCTTCCGTGCGCCCCAGGCGCCGCTCCATCGTGGCGATGTCCCAGAGTGTGCGAAACAGCAGATCGTCCGGCAGCCCCAGGTTGACCGCGCGGCGATAGAGCCGCAACGCCTGCTCGTCGCGCCCGGCGCGCAACACCCAGCGCGCCAGCCCGATGACGTCCGCGCCATGCCGGAAGGTCGTCTCTTCCGGTGAGCGAAAAGCGAACGGCACGACCGCCGTCAAACAGGCGAGCGACAAAATATCGATGGCGTTGTGATGAAACACCGGCACCAGGCGAAACGCTTGCTGCGTGCGCAAGTATTCGAAGTAGTAATAGGGAATCATTTCGCCGGGCAGATCGCCCTGGCGCTCGACGCCCAGAATCTGGTTCTCGAGTTCCATCAACCGGCAGCTATCCAGGCGCAGCTTCCACAGCCGCCGTGCGCCGAAAAGCAGATCCAGATGCTCCAGGCGCTCAAACGGGTGCCGCGCGCGCGCCATGCGAAAGCGCGTCTCGAGCAGCGGCTGATCGTACGTCTTGCCGTTGTAAGTGATCAGCACGTCGAACTGCGACAGGTGCTCGGAGAGCCGCCGCAGTAGCGAGGCTTCCTCGCCGTAATCCCGCATAAAAAACTGCCGCAGCCGGAAGCCCTCGGGCTCGATGTTGCCCACCCCGATCAGGAACGCGTAAGTGCCGGTGCCGCCCGCCAGGCCCGTCGTCTCGGTATCGAGGAAGGCCCACTTCGTGGGCGGCGCTGATGGAATCGCGCCTTCCGAAAGCGGCTCCAGCAGATCGGCCGGAAGCTCGTACAGGTTCGAGATATCCATGCTGCCATGCCGCCGGTGCCGCTCAAACAGTTTCTCGGTTTCGAAATGCTCGCCGCACGCCGTCTGCACCACCGAGCCGCTGATCAGGTTCTCGACGAAGTAGCGCGTCGGGCGCAAATCGCTCACGCGCGGCTGTGGCGGAGGGCCGCCCGTCCACTTCTTATCAATGCGTGCGATGCGCCGCCGTAGGCTGGCGAGTTGTTCCTGGATATCTTCCACTGTTCGCCTTTTATTTGCCTATCACAGAACCAATGATAGAACCAATCGGCGGGCCGTTCAAGTTACCATAGCGTAGTTCCTGTGAAATACAAGCGCCTCTTCTGGCTGGCCCTGTTCGCCCTGGTATTGGCGGCGCGCCTCTGCCACATCGATATTCTGTGGGCCGAAGAGACCCTGCCGATGGCCGCCGCGGCGCAGATGCTCCACGGCAAGGTCCTCTATCGCGACATCTGGTTCGACAAACCGCCGCTGCTGCCCGCCACCTATCTCGTCTGGGGCGCGCACGACGGCTTGCCCCTGCGCCTGGCGGGAGCGCTTTACGTGCTTCTGGCGTGCTGGCTGGCGTGGCGTTTCGCGCGCAGCCTATGGACACAGCGCGAAGCAATTTGGGCCGCCGCGCTGCTGGCCTTCTATCTGACCTTCTACATTCCGTCGTCGGCTCTGCCGCTCGCCGCCGACCTGTTGATGCTCGCCCCGCACCTCGCCGCCGTCTGGCTCGCGTGGCGCGGCCGCAGTTTCTGGAGCGGCGTGCTGGCCGGCGTCACGTTCCTGATCAACCCCAAGGGCGTCTTCGTCTTGGCGGTCTGCGCGATTTACAACGTCCCGGGGCTGCCACTGCTCGCAGCGGGATTCGCGCTGCCGAACGCTGCGGCGGCCGTGTGGCTCTGGCAGCAGGGCGCGCTCAGCGCCTACTACGATCAGGTCTGGAAATGGGGACGCATCTACGCGGGCATCACATTTGTCGAGCATCCCGTCGCGAACGGCATCGAGCGCACCGCGCACTGGATGGGCTTTCATGCCGCGATCGTGATCGCCGCGCTGTGGTTTCTGTTCCGCGATCCCAAGGCCAATCGCCTGCGCTGGCTGCTCTGGGCCGTGATTTCGTTGGTCGCCGTCGCCGCCGGATGGCGCTTCTTTCCGCGCTACTACTTCCAGCTTCTGCCGGTCGCCGTGCTGGCGGGCGCGCGTGGATTCGCGATGCTGCGGCCGCGCTGTGCCGCGGTCCTGGCCATGCTGCTGCTCATCCCGTTCATCCGCTTCGGCCCACGCTATGCCCTCCTCGCGCGCGACGTTATAGAGGGCCAGCCGCCCCACTGGGTCGACCTCGGCATGGATCAGGATAGCCGCGCCGCCGCCCAGCTCGTGCGCCAACTGAGCGCGCCCGGCGACACGCTGTTCGTCTGGGGATTCCGTCCCGAGTTCTACATCTACACGCGCCTGCCCGCCGCCACCCGCTTTCTCGATTCGCAGCCGCTCACCGGCGTCCCCGCCGACCGCCACCTCACCGTATCGAAGCCGGTTGAAACCGGTTCCACGCGCGAACATCGCGCCCAACTGGCCCACACGCAACCCACCTTCATCCTCGACGGGCTCGGCCCGTTCAACCCGCACCTCGCGATCGGCATGTTTCCGGACCTGCGCCCGTGGCTGGCGCAATACCGCGAAGTGGCCCGTACCCGCCTGACCGTAATCTACAAGCTGCAAAGCGCTCGAAATTAGTTAGAATCCGGGTTACGTATGAGAAACTTTCTGCTCCCGCTGTTGCTTTCCGCGTTCTCCTTCGCCCTGTACGGCCAAGGCGCGCCGCCGCAATCCAGCCCCGACCAGCCTTACACAATGGAGTATTACTACAAACTCCAATGGGGACATCAGCAGGAATTCCTGCACCT
>DATKNQ010000012.1:0-60720 GCA_035541265.1 Bryobacteraceae bacterium | reverse complement strand
CGCCCGAATCTGCTCCAGGCTGATGGCCTCTGTGTCGTCCATGCTGATGATCAATCCCCAGCATCCCGCTCTTTCGCTTCAGGCTCATCTTGTATGAGAATCCAGCCCCGTTTTCAGGCTCATTTTGCATGAGACAAGAGTTAACCCCGCGCGCTTGCGATATGCTGAAGGCATGGAAGATCCGGAAGCCGAATCCGAGGTGAACTCCTCCCACGATCTGGACATGGTCACAATCTTCGAGTCCGCCAATCACGACTCGGAGATGGAGGCCATGGAAGTCAACGGCGTTCTGCGGGCCAACGGGATCGAGTCGATGGTGGTGGGCGCAAGTGTGATTCCGTCGCTGGCTTTTCGGGTAGAGGTTCCACGCGCGGATATCGAGGAGGCACAGCGCATCCTCACGGACGCGCGCGCGGCGGGAACCGAAGCAGCGGAAGAAGCCGAGGCGGAGTCAGAGCAGCAGTAATTCGCGCCTTCGCCCTTGCCGCCCTACCGGCCAGCCAGCCGCCTGCGGGCGATTTCGCGATTCTTATAGGCGTTCGTGTAGTCCGGCCGCAACCGGATGGCTTCGTTGAAATCCGCAATGGCCGGCGCAAAGCTCTTCAACCGCAGATAGACATAGCCGCGCGCGTTGTATGACTCGGCGCGGCGCGGATCGAGTTCGATGGACTTGTTGAGCGCCCCGAGAGCCGCCTGGAAATCGTTGCGATCGGTCTGCTTTCGACCCTCTTCGTAGTAATGGCCGGCGTCTTCGGGGACCGGCGCGACTTTTGGCGGCGCGGCAGGCGCGCTCTTCGGCGGCGCGGCGGCCGCGGGCGGCAGATCGCACGAGGCGCTCAACCATTTCAACTTGGCGACGGAGCTGACGCGCAGCGTGCGGGTGCCGTCCGTGGCCAACCAGTGCGACGACACCGTGGCGTCTTTGCGATCGGCAGCCTCCAGCAGCACGGTACCGCCGCCATGCTCCGCGCCTTGGCCGCAATCGACGCGAAGCTGCTGCCTAGTGGCCGACACTTCCGCCACGGTTTGACGGCAGCCCTGCCCGTCGCCGCCCAGGGTGAGCATCAGAGGACGCTCGAGTTCGTCCACGCGCAGGCAGCTTTTCTTGACCGTGGTCCGCGGCGGCTCGCTGCCCTGCCCGTGCATACGGGCCTCGGCCGCCGCGCGCTGCTGGGGAGTCATCCTGGCCAGGACCTCGGGAGGAATCGGCAACTTCCCCTCGGTGCGCACCGTTAGGACGATCTCCCACAGCCCGGGCTCCAGGTCGAGCGGCGGGATACCGCTGGCAGAACCCAGCGGAGCGGCGCACAGTCCGACCACCAGGCACAACTGTACTAAGGATCTAGACATCGTCTCGTGCGCTCTTCAGGATACATCAGCCACTGCACGCGGGAAGCGGTTCTTGCCGACCTGCTAAAATCGGATCAATGGCAGCAAAGCAAAAACAAGTGAAGGAGCCCATGCCGCCCCTCAGTGTGTGGGCGGGGCCTGTCGCGCTGGGTTGGCTGGTCCCCGGCGGCGGTCATTTTCTGCTCAAACGCAATGGACGTGCCGTGTTGTTACTGCTCTCGATTACCGCGATGTACCTGTGCGGCCTGATGATGCGCGGCGCCATGTTTCAGCCGCAGTACGGCGACCTGCTCACCATCCTGATCAACACCGGCGGGTTCATCGGCGATCTTTCTTCGGGGTTGCTGTACTTGCTCACCGTTTGGTTCGGCTACAATCAGCCGGATGTGGCGGGACTGGTTCACGACTACGGCACCAAGTTTCTGGTCACCGCGGGCTTGCTGAACATCCTGGCGATGGTGGACGCATTTGAAATCGCCGCTGGGAGGAAAAGCTGATGCCCAAGATGACGCTCTCGCACATGGAAGCTTCGCTGCTGTTTGCACTCTTCACCTCGATCGTCATGGGCGTGGTCACCAAGCGCGACGACCGCGAGCGGCTGCGCTATGGACTTTACGTGTTCGGGTGCTTTGTCGCTGCCCTGATCGGCCTCGGCTGGCTGATGCACTTCGGGCACGGTTAAACGCGTCTCCGTTAGCGCGCTTGCACCAGCGGCAACACGACGCTATCCAGTTCAGCGTCGGTGAAGTTCTTCAGATGCACGTTCTTGTTGAGCGTCCAATGCTCGATGTGCTCGACCGAGGCGCCGGGATTGAGATGCTTCAACGGTCCAAGCGTTTCCATCTCCAGAAAATCCGCGTTGGTGAAAGTCTCGAACGAGCAGCCGAAGTCGGGATAGTCTTTCGGCGAGTCCTGCGCATCGTAGCGCTTGATGAACAGCTCGTTGTTCAGCGAGTAGGCCGCCCAGGTGTTCTGGTTGAAGCTGCCGAGCTTCTGCGGGTCCGCATTGGCTGGGTCCTGGCGCAGCATCAGGTATTTGCGGGTGAAGCGCCAGCGGCGGTCGGAGAGATTACTGAAGGCCCACATCACCAGCGGGTTGGTGGGATAGAGCACCTCGGGATGCTTGCCGCGCGGCGGAAAGCCATGAATCGCGATGCCGCCCTGCGCCATCATGGTCAGCGCCCAGGGAGCCAGTTCCACCGGATGATTGCCCGCGTTCCGGATGCGGTGCAGCACTTCTACGGACGTGCCCTGCGGCGACAATTTCACCACAATCTGTTTTTCGAGGCCGGTGAGCGGCTCGACCGGCTCGGTGGCTTCCAGCACGTCGCCCTTGATTTCGATGTGCACCGGTCCGTTATCGGGCGCGTAGGTGCGCACGGCATCCTCGGGCGCGGCCCAGACGCGATGACCTCCGCGCAAGATCCAATTCGGCTCGCCCGATTTTCCCAGCGTCCCGGCAAATTCCTTGAAGAAATTCTGCCCGCCGACAAAGGCGTAGCGCATGATGCGAGGGCCGATATCGCTGGTGACGATCAGTTCCACCTCGCCATTGGTGATCCGATAGCAGTTCGGCCAACCTTTATATTCGGTCTTTTCGATTTTGACAGCCGCGGTAGCGCTCATGGTCAATAGCATCAATGATGCAGCAACTTTCAGCATAGCCCGTATTATCGCGCGCTTCATTGAGCAACGGGAGCGGCGCGCGATAACCGGGAAATTCAGATATTAACACCATCTTATCGTGGTGCTATAATCTGATCATGATTAAGCAAGCTCTCGTTTCGTTCGCCTTTGTGGCGCTCTCCGTCGCTAGCGCCGCGAATTACCACCTTTCTCTTGTGGAACCCTCCGTCGTGAAGGGCAAGGAACTGAAAGCCGGTGACTACCAGTTGCAGTTGAAGGACAACTCGGTCATCATCGCCCAGGGAAAGCACCAGACCGAAGTCGCCGCCAAGATCGAGACGGCGGACAAGAAATTCAACCGCACGCGGGTTCTCTACAACGAGAACAATGGCAAATTCTCCATTCAGGAGATCGAGATCGGCGGCACTTCGACCAAGATTACATTTGACTCGGGCGTCCAGACCGGCGGCGGCGAATAGTTCCCGCTAAGGCGTCAGGGTCAACACAGCTTTGGTTTCCACGTTGCGGTATTGCATGGGGAAGCTTTGGGCGTAGTAGTAATGCTCCCACTGATCCTTGTAGTGCCGCGATAGGACTTCGCCGGATTGGCCGGTCGTTCCCTCGAGCAGGGAATGATCCCAGTCCGAAAGGTCCGCGTCGAGGCGCATGGAAGGTCCCAGGCTGCCGTTATATTGTTTGACGGTGGTGGGCGAGCCGCTCATCGGCACAGGCCCGATATCGAACAGGCCCGCCACCAGCGGCAAATGGCGGCCCACGGGATTGGCCAACAGCAACGGCTGATTGCTGCCGTAATGCCAGCGGCCGGGGTCGCGGCCCTGTAAGCCGCGCCCTTCCTCCAGGCCTTGCGCAAAGCTATGCAGGATGGTTTCGTCCCAGTCGTCGAACCATCCGGGCGGACGCGTACGCAGGAGTTTTTCAATCATGGCAGGCGCCATCTGGTAGCGATACCGGGCGCCGTGCGAAGGCGACGCGCTCAAAGCCACCATGGTCTTCAGGTGGTCGTAAGCCAGGCTCACGATCATCGGCGCGGCAACGTCCTTGTCCATCTGTCCATTCCAGCCCCGCAACAGATCAACGGCCGCCGCCATTTCAGGATATTTGGTCTTGCGGCGGCCGTAGGCTTCCACAATGCTCTGCGCCAGGTATTGCGAGAAGGCCGAATAGACGTCTTTCTGCACTGTTAGCATATCCGCGGCGCGCCATCCGTTTTTCGCCAACAGCAGGTCACGGATCTGGCGCGAGCGGTAATGCGAGGCGAAGTTGCCATTCACCGCGTAAGGATAATCCGGCGGAAACGGGTTCTGGTTGGCGGTCACGATCAATCCTTGCGGCGGGTCGTAGAATGAGGGCAACTGGTCGAAGGGGATGAAGCCTTGCCACTCATAGTCTCCGGACGATCCATCCACGGGGACATCTCCGACATACCCCTTGCGAATCGGCAGATGGCCCGTGGCGTGGTAGCCGATGTTCCCATCGACATCCGCATAAACGAAGTTCTGCGCCGGTCCGGGAAAACGCGCGAGCGCCTTGGTGAACTCCTGCCAGTTCGCGGCACGATTGATCTCGGGAAAGGGAAACTGGAAGGTACCCGGTTCGGCGGCCGCCCAGCGCAGCGCGATGTGCTCGGTGGCGCTGTCGATGTAAAGCGGCCCGTGGCGGGTAATCCATAGCGGCATCTCGACCGGCGCCGCACCTTTTACGGGGATGATCTCGCGCTCGAGGCGGGCCTGCTCCCATTGCCCGCGATACAGGTACCGGCCGGTGCGCGGATCGAAGTTCTCGATATAGAGATCCTGCACATCGAAATGCAGGTTCGTCACGCCCCAGGCGATGCGCTGGTTATGGCCCACGATCACCGACGGCGTGCCCGGCAGCGAGACGCCCGCGACATCCATGCCGGGCGCCCGCAGGTGGATTAAGTACCAGATTCCCGGGATCGAATAATCCAGGTGCATGTCGTTGCACAGGATCGGCTTGCCCGACGCGGTGTGCGCGCCGCTCACGACCCAGGCATTCGAGCCGGGTTGCAACTCGCTGCCACTGCGCGGGGGGAACAGAAAATTGACCTTGGCGCGGTCGCCCGAGGCCAGCATATCGCGCTTCAGAATTTCGTCCTTCCAGGTCGTGGTCAGGTCGCGGTACATATGCAGGCCAATGAGGATGGTGTCGACCACGCTCCATGGCCGCGGCTGATATCCGAGCAGGGTGAACTCGACGGGCAGGGAGTGCAGGTGCGTCTGGATGAAGTAATTCACGCCGCGCGCATAGGCTGCGAGCGGCGCGCGATCCTGCTGGGGGAGTGTGGCGTAGGCCTGTTCAGCGATCCGTCGCATCCGCAGGCGGCGTGAGTCGCGATCGAGTTCCAGGGCCGCCGGTCCGGCGATCTCGGCGAGATCCCCGGCCGCCAGGCGGCGCAGCCCATCCATCTGGAACAGGCGATCCTGCGCCTCTACGTAGCCTTGCGCAAAATACGCATCGTCCGCGGCAGCCGCGGTGATGTGCGGTTCGCCGAGCGCATCGCGCACGATGGTGACGCGCGCCGACACCGGCGCGGTGAGGGTCCCGGAGGTCTGCGGCAGGGCGCGGAAAACGAACCAATATGTGACGACGGCCGCGGCCAATAGCACAATCGCGAGAGCAAAATTGATGTAGCGCAGGATCGGATGCGGCTGATGCGTTCCCGTCTCGGCGGCAATGGGCATTCGCCCATCTTACAACCGCTCGAGGTGCACCGAGCCATCGCCGGTATGCACCGTCAGCAGCGCGCCGCCACCGTTCAGCTTTCCGTTGATGGAATTCTCGTGAATCCCACCCGTAGAGGTCAAGGGCAGATCCACGGTGAGGCGGCCATCGCCGGTGTGCGCGTCCACATCGGCGGCAAAGCCGGCCGGAAGCCGCAGGGTCACGCCGCCATCGCCCGTGTGTACGGTCCAATTGCCGGCCATATGGGAGCCGGGCGCCACCTCCGCCACGATGTTACCGTCGCCGCTGCGCAGATTGAGGGTGGTGAATTTCCCGCGCACATGGATGTTGCCGTCGCCGCTGGAGGCGTCCAGGGCGCCTTCCAGCGCTTGGGCCTCGATGTTCCCGTCCTGGGTGACCAGTTTCATGGGTCCGTGCAGTCCATCCGCGCGGATATTGCCGTCCCCGGTGTGGATCTCGGCGTGCGTGGCGGGCGGAAGCTCCAGTTCGATTCTGACCGAACGGTTCCCCATGTTGAAGTTCAGCCTGGGTACCCTGACTTCGAGTTCGACGCGATCGCCGGTCTGGTGATCGATCACCTGCACGTGGCCGGGACCAATCCTCCATCCGGTCGTGTAGACCCGGGCTTCGATCGCCTTGACGTCGCCGGTCCGGAGTGTCACGTTGGCGTCGCTGGTTTCGACGCGCAACTCCGGCGCGCCGCCCACGGCGTAGCTCCTGCTCCATTGATCGGCTAACAAGGGGAGGGATGCGACCGCCAGCCACGCGGACGTCAGCAATATGGTCTTGAACATAGCCTTAAATACGCTGGGGCATGCCAGATTGTTCCGCAATTGGTCTGCGCGGACGCCAAACCCTGCTATACACTGGGACCGAAAGGCTCTGGCGGTGACCTAGCCGGCTTGACTATAGATTCACGCTGCCAACGCCGATATGACTGAAAGATGAGCGCATCGACAGACGCATGCTGGCGCGGCCGGTGGTGGGATCTGCCGCCTTTGATTCTGCATCCGTTCGACCGCGGCCTGGACACTCCCGCGTTTTTCGACAGCATCCGGCTTTCGCTCCATCTGGCCGGAATGGGCGAGCCCAATGTGGAGAAAGAACGCTTGCTGCGGGGGCGCTACGTCGAATTCCGCATGCTCTGCCTGGTCGGGAAAGACGTGATGCGCTGGATGACGCAGTGCGTGGACTTCGCCAACCGGGACGAGATACTGGCCGGCGCCCGGCTCCGTCCGCAGAGCTTCGCCGATTTGCTGGTGAAACGCACTCCGCCGCTAGTGGCGGCCCGTTTCGAGAGCTGGGGCGTGAGCGACTATCGCCGTGTGCTGTCGCGCGGTATCGGCGTCAACTCGGTGTTTCCGATGCCTCCGGATTATGGCGCGCTCTCCGCCGGATTTCTGGAAGATTACTACGCCTACGCCGATCACCTGTTTGCCTGTTATCAAAGCCTGACGCAGTTTCCGGCGCTCGAACCCTCGGAGTTCGGCTTCTCGCTCTATACGTCGGATGAGTTCCTGAGTAAGCTTGAGTGCGGGCCCGACGACGCCCAGGCCTGATCCCCTCCTCCAGAAAAAATACCGCATTTATACACTCCGGATGCAACGGATGACACGTCTTGATTCACTACTCAACAGGTAGGAGTGTCTGGAAGAGGATCTGGGGAGGTGCTGCCAATGAACGGTTATGGCCGGCGTATGCGGTTGCGCTCCGAGGCCCGGCGGGCCTTGCTCATCTTGCAGCGCGCCAGGCGCACGCGGCGCAGACTTCGAGTGTTTCTGGGGTGCAGCCGTCCGGAGAACGCGATCCTGAGACAGCTAAGCGGTCGAGCCGGCCTTCACGGCGCTACCGGACCCGCCAAACCATAGCGCAAGACGATTTCGAGCATTCTCACCTAAACTCCAGCACAGCGCGGCCGGTCAATCCCACAGGATCGCGTCTGGAGCGTGACCGTAGTTTTCGCGGGTCAGGGGCGATCCCACCAAAAGAGTGAGGAGACAACTTGCAAGTGAGCACGATCGCATCGGCCGATTCGCCATCCAGATGCTGAAAGTCCGGGAGATGATGGGCTTTCAAGATATTATTGCGGTCCCGCAGACACTTCGATCCCGGAGCTGGTAGCGTCCGGCGCCGGTTGCGCGGCGGGCCTGCCCAGCCAGTCGCTGGACCTGGGCGAAGGCACGGTCGATTCTGTGGCTTTGCTGGCAGACGCATGCCAACTGATGGAAAATCCGTGTGCTGGTGGTGGATGACTCCACCATCGTGCGCAAGATTCTGACCGAGGCGCTCTCGGGCCAGCCCGACCTGGAGGTGGTGGGGACCGCGCCGGACCCCTACATCGCGCGCGATAAAATTCTCGCGCTGAATCCGGACGTGCTGACACTGGATATTGAAATGCCGCGGATGAATGGCTTGACCTTCCTGAAGAAGCTGATGCACTTTCACCCCATGCCGGTGATCGTGATCAGCTCGCTGGCGCAGACCTCCTGCCAGACCGCCATGCAGGCCTTGACGGTCGGCGCGGTCGAGGTGCTGGCCAAGCCGGTTGCGGGGAACTGGGCGCCCTCGTCGGTGCGGCGCATCGGCAGGCGGAACGGAGGCCATCGCGGAGGTGCTGCCGCGGCTGCCGGCCGGCGCACCGGGTATCGTGATCACACAGCACATCCCGGCGGGCTTCTCGCGGGCATTCGCTGCACGGCTAAACCAGATGTGTCCCTTCGAGGTAAAGGAGGCCGGAGACGGTGACGTGCTCGCTCCCGGACGGGCGTTGGTCGCGCCCGGAGATCTGCATATGGTGCTACGCAAAGCGAGCGAGGACTACCGCGTGGCCGTCAAGACGGGCCCACGGGTCCGCTATCAGCGTCCCTCCGTGGATGTGATGTTCAGTTCGGTGGCGGAATCGGCCGGCGCGCATGCGGCCGGTGTGCTGCTGACGGGGATGGGTTCGGATGACGCGCAGGGTCTGCTCAAAATGCGCCAGGCCGACGCGGCAACCATCGCGCAGGACGAAGCCAGTTGCGTCGTTTTCGGGATGCCCCGGGAAGCGATCCGTGCCGGCGCCGCCGACCGGGTCGTGGCGCTCTCGGGCATACCCAACGCGATTCTGGCAGCGGCCGCTTCCAACGCGTGACGCCTACGGCTGCTCTGGCGGCAGCACCCGCACGTTCACGGCTTCCGGTTTCATATAAAGATCCAGCCTGGTCTCAACCGACACACGGTCTCCCGGATGGATCTCCTCACGCTTGATCTTCGTGCGGCCTTTGAAGTAGTGGGTCTTGTGCGTGCAGGATATGTCCATATCGTCCTGATCATGGCGTGCCAGGGTCAGCGTGGCCGAGTTGATATGCTTGACCGTACCCGTGAAGCTCGCCAGTGGCGGTTCGACGTCCTGCGCCCACACCGCGACACCCAAAACACACATCGCCAGAAGCCAGACCCTCATGCGCTCTCATCTTAGCGCCCGCGCCGGCGCTTCTGCTACCCTGGCCCTTGGACGTTCCGGCCTACCTCGCGCGCATCGCCTACCGCGGGCCTTGCGGTGCATCCCCCGGCGTCCTGCGCGACTTGCACCTGGCGCATCTTTACGCGGTGCCCTTTGAAAACCTCGACATCCACTCGGGACGGCCCATTCGGTTGGACAGCGCCGCGCTGTTCGACAAGATTGTGACCCGCCGGCGCGGCGGCTTTTGCTACGAGTTGAACGGCCTGTTCGCCGAACTGCTCGCCGCGCTCGGGTTTCGCGTGACGCTGCTATCGGCCGAAGTCGCCCGCCAATCCGGCGGCTTCAGCCCGGAGTTCGATCACCTGGCGGTGCGTGTGGATCTCGAAGAAACCTGGCTCGCCGACGTCGGCTTCGGCGACGGTTTCCGCCGGCCTCTGCGTGTGGATCAAGCCGCCGAGCAGGTGCAGGGCGAGGCCACTTACTCGATTGTCCATGACTGTGATTACCGTATTCTGCTGCGCCGCGACCCCGGGAGCGGCTGGACGCCCCAATACCGCTTCAAGCTAGCACCGCACGCGCTCGGTGAATTCGCGGCGCGCTGTCACTTCCACCAGACATCGCCCGAATCCCACTTCACCCAAGGCCGCATCTGCACGCTCGCCACACCCGCGGGCCGCCTCACGCTCAGCGGCCTGCGCCTGATTGAAACCACCTCGGCCGGACGCGCCGAGTATGCGCTCGCCGATGAAACCTCGTACGCCAGCGTCCTGCGCGAGCGTTTCGGAGTGATAGAATAACGGTTCCAAGGGAGGGTTCGGGTGGCATCCTTTATCCAGAACCAATTCGACCGCAACTTCATCACGACGTCGGTCGATTACGTCTTCAACTGGGCCCGCAAATCGGCGCTGTGGCCGCTCACCTTCGGGCTGGCCTGCTGCGCCATCGAGATGATCGCCTCCAGCACCTCCCGTTTCGATATCGCGCGCTTTGGCGCGGAGGTCTTCCGCCCCAGCCCGCGACAGTCGGACCTGATGATCGTGGCCGGCACGGTCACGCTCAAGATGGCCCCGGTGCTCAAGCGCATCTGGGACCAGATGCCCGACCCCAAGTGGTGCATTTCCATGGGCGCCTGCTCGAGCGTCGGCGGGCCGTTCAATACCTACGCTGTCTTGCAGGGCGTGGACAAGATCGTGCCGGTGGATGTGTATGTGACCGGCTGCCCGCCGCGGCCCGAAAACCTGTTCTACGCGCTGTTAAAGCTGCAGGACAAGATCGACCAGATGACCACCCTGGTGAAACGGCCCACCGAGGTGCGCCTAGACGAGTCGATGCTCGCGCAATTCAAAGAACAGGTCATGATCGCGCAGATCCAGAACCCCGCGTAGTGTTTTACCAGGACTCTCAAGGCATCTTCCGCGTACGCCCGCTCGAATCGTTTGCGTGGCTGGAACACGGATTCGGCACGCGCCACGCGGCGCGCCTCGCGCACGACCCGCGCCTGGCCACTCTGCACCAGATTCACTCCGATATCTGCGTTGCGGCCGGCGGGCGGACCGGCTTGCTCGGCGAAGGCGACGGGCTGCTCGAGAGCACGCCCGGCCGGCTGGTGGCGGTCAAGACCGCCGATTGCATCCCGATCCTGCTGGTGGATGAGGAGCACCGCGCGGTGGCCGCAGTGCATGCGGGTTGGCGCGGGGCCGTGCACGGCATCGCCGGCCAGGCCGTGCGCCGCATGCAAGAGGAATTCGGCAGCCGGCCCGGCCGTCTGCACGCCGCTATCGGTCCGGGCATCGGAAAGTGCTGCTACCAGGTCGGCCCCGAAGTGGCTGCGCAATTCGGCGAGGCCGGCCACGCGTACATCGACTTGGCGGAAGCCAATCGCGGGCAGTTGCGGACTGCCGGCGTTCCCGAATCCCACATCTACGTGGCCGGTCTTTGCACGCGGTGCGGCGAATCCGATTTCCACTCCTATCGCCGCGACAAAGAACGCTCCGGACGTATGCTCTCGTTCGTGGGAGTGCGATGACGCCGGCGCGGGCCATCCTGCTACTGGCCGCGGCATGCGGTCTGGCCTGCGCGCAGGATCCGCGCGAGATCGCGCGGCGCGGCGTCCAGCAGATGGAAAAGAGTCTGCTAGCCACGCGCGATTACGATTTCGAGCAGCGTTCGGAGACCCGCGAGTTCGATTCCGCCGGCCGTGTGAAAAGTCACAAGATCGTGCTCTATGAGATCAACATGATCGAAGGCACGCCTTATCGCCGGGTGGTGGGCAGAGACGATCGCCCGGTGTCGGCCGAGGAGGCACGCCAGGAACAGGCCAAACTGGATGAAGCCGCGGCCCAGCGCAAGAAAGAGACGCCGGCCGAGCGCCAGCGGCGGGTCGCGGATTGGGAGGCGCGCCGGCAGCGCGACCGCGAACCCATCGCCGAGATCCCCGAGGCCTTCGACTTCAGAATCGCAGGGCATGCGCCGCTGGCCGGCCGCGACACCTGGGTCATCGAAGCCACGCCAAGGCCTGGTTTCCATGGCCGCACCAGGATCTCGAAGCTGTTCTCGAAGTTCCGCGGCAAGGTATGGATCGACACGGCCAGCTACCAATGGCTCCAAACCGAAGCCGAGGTCGCCGACAATATCTGGTGGGGCCTGTTTTTCGCGCGCTTGAGCAAAGGCGCGCGCCTCGATTTTCAGATGACGCCGGTGAACGGCGGAGTCTGGCTGCCCGGGCACTTTCGGATCGAGGCATCGGCTCGCGTGGCGCTGGTGAAAGCGATCCACATCGAGCTCGATACGACGTATTCTAACTACCGGAAGCTGCCGCCGCATTGAGCCTGCTTTGGAGTAGGCTAGTCATGTATGCGCAATTCCGATTTCATCAAGGAGATCCACCCCATGACCAAGTCCGTCTTTACGTGCGCCGCGATCGCTACTTTGGCGGCCGGGTGCAGCTTAGGATTCGCTCCGCCCAGCCCGCCGGCATCCACCTCCGTCACCATCGAAGGCAAATCCATCTCGATCAAGTATTCGGCTCCCTCCGTCCGCGGTCGCAAGGTCTTCGGCGAGGGCGGCCTCATCTCGCATGACAAAACGTACCCGGTGTGGCGCGCCGGCGCCAACGCGGCTACGGCGCTGCATACCGATGCCGATCTGGATATCCACGGACTGCACGTCCCGGCCGGCGATTACACACTGTTCGTCGACGTGGCCGATCCCGACCACTGGGAACTCATCGTCAGCAAGGCCACCGGCGAGTGGGGTCTGGCCTATAAGAAAGAAATGGACCTGGGGCGCGTCAAGATGGAAATGAGCAAGCCGCCGTCACCCGTTGAAGTCTTCAAAATCACGCTCTCGAGCAGCGGCTCCAAGTCCGGCCGGCTGCAAATGGAGTGGGAGAATCACGTCGCTTCCGTGCCGTTCCATGTGAAGTGAGCGCCGATGGCAAGTGCTTTGGCCCCACCGGCTTGCGGGAACATTCCGGGTTAGCGTAACGTATCAGATTACGGATGCCTTTTTGCAGCCAGTGCGGGGACCAGGTAGGGGAGGCGGATGTTTATTGCGCCAAATGCGGCGCCCGGCAGCCCATAGCCCCAAGGGGGCCCAGAGGTCCATCCGGTGATCCATTCGCCTCCATCACGCCGCGCACGGCGTCCATCCTGTGCTATGTCCCCGGTATCGGCTGGATCTCCTCCATCATCGTGCTGGCTTCGGAAAGGTTCCGCAACAACCGCGCGGTCCGCTTCCACGCCTTTCAGGGCCTCTATCTATTTGTTGCGTGGCTGATCGAAGACTGGGTCCTGAAGCCAATTTTCTCCGATATCCCACACGTGCACATCAACGGCATCATCGAGGCGATCCTGCTGGGGATGTCGATCTTCATGATCATCAAGGCCAGCCATGAAGAGGCTTTTCCGCTGCCGATCATCGGTGAACTGGCCCAAAAGTCGGTTTCCGAAAAGTAGGCCGAAATTTCCTTTCTCCTGCGCTCCGCGCCGTAAATCGAGTTATCCTTGGGGGTGCCCGCCGCAGATTGTTTGCGCCGGGCCGGAAGGAATACACACGCATGAGTCTGAAGATCAATGTCCGTGAAAGCGGCGATGTGGTCATCCTGGACCTGGATGGCCGGATCACCATCGGCGAAGAGGCAACTGCGCTCCGCGACACGATCAAGGAAATGCTGGATGGCGGGCATCGGAACATTCTGCTGAACCTGGCGAACGTGAGCTACATCGACAGCACCGGGCTGGGGCAGTTCGTGGGCAGCTACGCCACGGTGACCAGCCGCGGTGGCCAGTTGAAGCTCTTGAATTTGCAGAAGAAGCTGCAGGAGTTGATGCAGATCACCAAGCTCATCACGGTGTTTGAGACGTTCACCGGTGAAGCGGCCGCCCTGCGTAGCTTCCCGCAACCAGCCTCCGCGTAAGTACCGAACGGCTTATCGGACGAACGATACGTTTTGAGTCCTAAAAACGCTGTCTGGTAACGGTGTATTTCTGGCAGGTTCCGCGCCGCAACACGCATATCATTATGCAGGTTCAGCTCGTCTTTCGATTCCGGTTCGGGTCTTTACCCGACTGGAAGTACGAATATTACAAGCGGCCCGCTATGTGAAATGCCAGAGGTATAGAACCGTTGGAACGGATCAACCAAGGCAAACTTGGTGAATCGGTCGAAACTATTGCGTCGGGAAAAGCCCGGTTGTATAATCAACCCACGATTTCTCCTATTAAGGATCACTTCTAGGCCGGATAAATCACACGCAATAGAGGAAGAGCTATCATGAGGACTCGAATCTACCCGGGCACGCTCCTAGCCGTACTGGTCACAGCCTGCGCGACCGTCTACGCCCAGGATACTGCTGGTATCCAAAAGGCCCTCGAGGGCGAATACCATCTGACTAAAACGACTGACGACAAAACCGACATCGTCACAGCCGGGTCCGTCATCCTGCTGCACAAAGATAAGGTGCTGATGGTGGGCGCTACCAGCACGGCCAACCCGTGCATGAACTTTTACAAAGAGGGGAAGATTGTCCCGACCAAAGCCTGCGGCGTCGGGGAGAGGATCAAGAAGTTCGGCCACCTGTTTCCGGGATCGGGAAGTGCGCCATCCGTTACGACGCGGAATTTCGTCTCCGGCGAGAAGTTTTGGATCACAAAGATCGACGTCAAGGAGAATGCCGTCGTCTTCGATTTCTTCACCGACGCGATTAACGACACCCGCTACATCGCGGCCTTAACGATTCCTTTCGGCGCGTTTACGCCCACCCCCGAACAAGCTCTGAAGGCCGTACACGAGGTCATCACCGCCGAACCTGCCGAGGACTCGAAAGACGCGAAGGGCGACCAGCAACAGCAGCAGGCTCCCGCTCCGCAAGGAGGTCAGCAGGAAGCGCCCGCGGAGCCAGCTCCGGCTGCGCCGCCGGCGGCGCAGCCAGCCGAGGCGGCACCGGCGCCGCTCGCGCCGCCTCCTCCACCACCCGCCGACCCCGTGGAAGTGAAGGTCGGCATGAGCACCGAGGAAGTTGTGGCCGCCCTTGGCCAACCGGTGAAAAAGGCGAAGACTTCCACCAAAGAGATTTACTTTTACAAGGATTTGAAAGTTACGTTCGTCAACGGAAAGGTTAAGGACGTCGAGTAACCAGGCGCCGTCCAAGCTGTCACCGGGAACCGCAACAGGAGATTCTTTCATGAGAATACGCGGAGTTCGCACGATTTTTTCGACCGGATGTTTGGCTGCGGCGCTGGCTCTGCTGCCGTTCGCCAGCCCGGCAGCAAGCGCCTCTAAACCCTCTGCCCCGGCTAAGGCCCCCGCGGCTAAGCCGGCCAGCGCGCCGAAGGGGCCGTCGACGGCATCTCATGGACCGACCACAGCGGGACACGGTCCGACCACCACCAGCCACGGTCCGACCACCAGCAGCCACGGTCCGACAACCACCAGCCACGGTCCAACCACCAGCAGCCACGGTCCAACCACCAGCAGCCACGGTCCGACAACCAGCCCCACCCACACGACCCACAGCACGACACCGGCCAGCCATACCACGGCCGGTGGCGCGGGACACACGGCTGCCGGCGGCGCGGCTCATCCGTCGTCAGCGACAGGCGGAAAGACTTTTGGGTCGAGCGGACACACGGCGAGCACAGCCCATACCCAGACGGTTGGCTCGCACCCGGTAGCGCGAAACGCGACGGTACATCAGACCCGGAACGGCAGCACGGTGGTCAAGCGGCCCGACGGCCGGGTCGCCACGGTACACGATCCCAAGCGCGGCGTTGACGTGCATCGCGGTTTGAACGGCAATCGCCAGGTGATGCATGAGCGGGCCGACCACAGCCGCGTCTACGCCGAGCGCGGCGGGCGCGGATACGTCCAGCGGCCTTATCGCTATCACGGCCACGAATATGCCCGCCGTTCTTACTACTATCACGGGCGTTACTATCACGCTTATTACGGCCGCTATTATTATCACGGCGTCTATATCAACCCGTATTACCCCGCGTACTACTATCCGCCGGCTTACTACGGCTGGGTATACAATCCCTGGGTCGCACCAGTCACATTCGCGTGGGGCTGGGGCGGCAATCCCTGGTATGCCTACTATGGCGCCTACTTCACGCCGTATCCCGTGTATGCCAGCGCCTCGCTGTGGCTGACTGACTACATCATCGCGAACTCCCTGATGGCGGCTTATCAGGCACAGGCGGATGCACAGGCTCAGGCAGCAGCTCTCAATGGCGTGACGCCTCTGTCTCCGGAGACCAAGCAACTGATCGCCGATGAGGTGAAGAACCAGATCGCCATCGAAAATGCCGAAGCCGCCAATCGTTCCAACGCCAGCGCCGAGCCGGATGCGGCCTCCAGCAGCATCCAGCGAATGTTAGACGACGGCCATACGCATGTTTTCGTAGCGGGGGCCGATGTGGACGTCGTCGACGCCAGCGGCAATGAGTGCGCGCTCAGCCAGGGCGATGCCGTGCAACTCTCGCCGGGTCCGAATGCGCCGGATGCGACGGCTGTGAATCTGGCGGTGCTCGCCAGCAAGGGCGGCAAGGAATGCCCCATCGGCGACACGGTTTCCATCCAACTCGCCGACCTGCAGGAGATGCAGAACCACATGCGCCAAACCATCGACCAGGGCATGCAGGACCTGCAGGCCAAGGAAGGCAAGGGCGGCATACCGGCTGCGCCCTCTTCGGCGCAGGGCAAACCGGTCGAGTCGGCCATGGCCGCCGCTGCTCCGCCTCCACCGCCAGAAGACGAAGTGAAGGGCGAAATTAACCAGGAGTCCAAAGAAGCCGACGCGGTGGAGAAGGACGCCACCGCCGATGCGGCGGTTTCCTCGGGGCCTAACGATACAGCCGCCGCGCCAGCGGAGACGCCGAGCATTAACATCGGCCAATCCATCGACCAGGTGGTCGCCGCCCTGGGCCAGCCCGTCAAGAAATTTGATGTCGGGTCGAAGAAGATCTATGTGTACAAGGACGTGAAGGTGACGTTCATGAACGGCAAGGTCAGCGACGTGCAGTAGGGAAGCGGCAACAGAAAGTGATCGAGGGGCGCTCCGTCAAGGGAGCGCCCTTTTGCGTTTACGGACATGCGGAGGCGGCGCGCTACCGGTAAGCCTCGCGGCCGCAGCCGGAAACCCGTTTCGCGGTGGCTTGAGTTTTTTCACATCCCCGCTCCGGTCGGCCAAGTAACGATCAATACAGCGCAGAATCTCTATCGCGACTTCTTGTACGATTGCCCGCAGATCGGCGCGACCTTCCGGCGACCAGATCACGGCGCTCCAACTCATCGGCTCAGACCGAACTCGCGCAGGATCTCGTCGTGCGGAATACCCCCGCCACGAGCCAGCGAATCGCGAGCACGATCCAGCGCCGCCGCCGTCTCAGGCGTTATTTCTTCCTCTTCGATCGGAGCGCGGGCTAGTGAATAGTCCAGCGGTTCCACCATCGCCTCCAGCAGACCTCGCACGGCACGCAGCTTTTCGGCCGACAACATATCTAGCAGTGCATGCGCCTGCTCGCGCTCGTGCTCGTAGCGGCCCGGAACAGGACCAGATTTTAGGTCGGTTGTCGGTTAATGCGGCAGTCCGGCGAGTCGTGGCGGAAGCTGAACGCTATCGGAACCAAACTCCACGAATGCGGAGTTGAGCTAGCGCATCTCCAAGAAACTTAACAGCCGAGATCTCTGCGGCCCGGCCGCCGTAGGGTCGACAGGAACGATCGCAGCGGCCATCGCCGCCGTTCAAGACCTTCCCGAGCGGCGGACCTCCTAGATTCTCTAACTGTACTGCGAGCGGAGATTGAGCGCAGCAAAGAAATCCGTGCCCAACTCGATGCCCTCCAAGGCAACTCTCCCGAAAACTTAACGAACACAATCGGGTACCGCTCCTGTATAACGCTGTAGTATAATTATTCAGTAGGGTGAATAATCAATCACAATGAGCCACGTCGCTGGAATTGTCGGTTATCACGGCTATAGCGGAGCCGAACTCGCCTCCCTGCTGAAACGGCATCCCCGTGTTACGCCCGTCCTGGTGGATCACCGCGAAGGCACGGCTCACGCCCATCCCAGTTGGCCGTCCGCTCCCAGGCACGCGCCCTGTACGCCCGAGTCTGTCGAGAAGGAGAATCTGGCCGTGGTTTTTCTGGCCACGCCGCCCGAAGTCTCCATGGAACTGGCGCCCGCAATGCTTGCCGCGGGAGCCAGAGTGATCGACCTGAGCGGCGCGTTTCGCCTGCGCACTCCCGCCGCCTACGAAACCTGGTACAAGCATGTCCACACGCAGCCGGACCTGCTGGCCGAAGCGGCCTACGGACTGCCTGAATTCTGTCGTGAACGGATCCCCGGCGCGCGGCTGGTCTCGAATCCGGGCTGTTATCCCACTGCCGCCAACCTGGCCATCCGGCCACTGCTCGAAGCGGCCATGATCGACCGCGTCGCCGGCGTCGTCTGCGACGCCAAGTCCGGGGTGAGCGGCGCGGGCCGCAAGCCCACCCTCGGGAACAGTTTCTGTGAAGTCACCGGCAACCTCTCGGCATATTCCGTGCTCCGCCACCGGCACGTGCCCGAAGTGCTCATGATCTCCGGACTCGAAGAGCGCGAGTTCAGCTTCACCGCGCAACTTCTGCCGGTCGATCGCGGCATCCTCGAAACCATCTACTTCCGCACCGCCGGATCGCACACAGCCGAAGACCTGCTGAGTGTGTACGCCAAGCGCTACGCGGGCGAGCCGTTCATCCGATTGTACCCGGCCGGGCATCTGCCGGACCTGCACGCGGTCGTGCACACGAATTATTGCGATATTGGAGTCACAGTCGACGCCGCCAGCGGGCGCGCGGTAGTGGTCACCGCGATCGACAATCTCGTCAAAGGCGCCGCCGGCCAGGCTATCCAGAATATGAACCTGCTGTTGGGCTTTCCCGAGACGGAGGGCTTGCTGTGAAGCTATTGGTGAAACTCGGCGGCACCCTTCTGGATGTGGACGCAACGCGCGAGCGCCTGGCGCGCCAGATCGCGGCAATCGCGCGCACCGTGCCGTTGGTGGTGGTGCACGGCGGCGGAAGGCAGATGACGCAGTATCTCGCCGCTCGCGGCATCGCGAGCCAATTCGTCAACGGGCTCCGCGTCACGACGCCCGAGGTTTTGGACGCAGTGATTAAAGTGATCGCCGGAAGCGTGAATCGGCAACTGGTGGCCACGCTGAACGCCGCCGGTGCGCGTGCGGTTGGCATCTCCGGCATCGACGCCGGACTCGTCGAGGCCGAGCAGATGGATCCCGCGCTGGGCAGCGTCGGACGAGTCGTGTGCGCGAATCCGGCGCTGCTCGACGCGTTGCTGGCCGCCGGCTTCCTGCCCGTGGTGGCTTGCGTCGCGGGCGGCCGCGAGGGCCGCCTCTACAATGTCAACGCGGACCAGATGGCCGTCGCCTGTGCGGCAGCATTTGGCGCGGATCAATTGATTTTCCTGACCGACGTTCCCGGTGTGCTGGATGCAGGCAAACGTCCGCTGCCGCATCTTTCGCCGGCGGGCTGCGAGTCGCTGATTGCCGCTGGCGTCGCCACCGGCGGCATGCTCGCCAAGCTGAATGCCGCGCAGAGCGCCCTGCGCCAGGGCGTGCCTCAAGTATGGATCGCCGCCGGTGCGGAAGAGAACGTCTTGGCCCGCATTCTGGCGGGCGAAGCTGTAGGGACTGGACTGGCTGACGAGGAGATCGCCGTTCAATGATCAGCGCACTTACCGAAGATGCCGTCGTGGAACTGGCGGGTCTGCGCCCGGACCTCAATGTCCGCAAGGCCGCGATGCACGATATCGCGTCGATTTTGAATTTGATCAACGGCTATGCGGCCAAAGGAATTATGCTGCCCCGCACCGAACTCGAAGTCTCCGAAGACATCCGTGATTTCTCGGTAATTCTATCGGACGGACAGTTAGTAGGCTGCGGTGCGCTGCATTTCTATACACCCTCGATTGCGGAAATCCGCTCGCTGGCAGTTGCCGAAGAGTACAAGACGCATGGTGTCGGCAGACGATTGATCGAAGCGCTCGTGCAGGAAGCCAACGCCTATTCGTTGGAGGCCGTCTTCGCATTCACATATGTCGCGGAGTTTTTCCGCAAGATGAGCTTCGAAGAAGTGGAGCGCGGCGAGCTGCCGCTCAAAGTGTGGAAGGATTGTTTGCGCTGCCCGAAGTTTCAATGTTGCGATGAGATTGCCGTCGCGCGTTTCTTACGCGCGCGAGATTGCCGAAAAACGCAACAGCACCTCGATCACGAGGGGTTTTCTCTCGTACAGTTACCGACTCTGCGCGCTTAGTAGCGACGTGCCGTCAGTATTTTTACCCGCAAACTAGGGTAATATCTCCATACCCCCAAAAAACAAATCACCATTCTGCTGGGATTTTCGACGCTCGATGTACTATACTCTTAAACAGGATAAAGAAACCTTTTTGAGCTGAAATGGAAAAACATGCGCGCCCAAACGATTGATGTGAAATCATCGAATGGCCGGGTGCTTTGCTGCACCGTCTTTCGCCCCGGCGGGAAAAAATTACTTGCGAAAGGGCATGTAATTAGTGACGACGATATCCGGGTCCTGGAATCCGAAGGTATGGAGACCATCTGGGTGACGGAGTTGGAAGAAGGTGAAGTCGGCGAAGATGACGCAGTCTGCGCGGTAGCCAGCGAGATGGGCTGCGGCAGCTTCGAAATCCGCCTGGCGGCCGGCGGCCGCGCCAATCTACAAGCCACCGAGAAGTGCTGCGTGCTGGTTGACGATGAACTTCTGAAGCAAATCAACTGCACTTCCAGCGTGGTGATCGCCACGGCCCTCAATTTCAGTTTTGCGACACCGGGGCAGCGCATCGCCACGGTCAAGAGCGCGCCCTTTGCGGTGTCCCGCGAGCAGTTGGATGCCGTCATCGGCATCCTCAAGGAGCGCGGTCCTATCCTGCAAGCCCGGCCTATCCGCAATCCCACTGTCGGTGTGCTCTACACCGACGCGCTCAACGGCGATCGCGCACGGCAACTATTTGAGAACATCATGCGCCAGCGTCTCGAGCGCTTTGGCGTCTCGGCCACCTTCGTCCTGTCCTGTACCGAAGATGAAGCCTCGGTCAGCCGCGGCCTGCAGCACCTGTTGCGCTCGAAGCCTTCCGTGATTCTGATCGCTTCCACGACGGCGCCTGCTGGGCCGGAAGATGTGGTCGGGCAGGCTATGGAGAAAATCGGCGGCCACATGGAGCGCTTCCTCGCCCCGGTCGAGCCCGGCAACCTCCTGCTGCTGGCTTACAAGGACGACATCCCGATGATTTCCGCGCCCGGTTGTTTTCGCTCGGCAAAAGCCAATGTGGTAGACTTGGTCCTTCCGCCGCTACTGGCACGCTATCGGGTTTCAGGCTGGGAAGTGGGCTGCCTCGGACACGGCGGCTTGCTCGGCTAGCCGAGGGTTTTCCTCCACCCCTGCAGGTTGTATCCTCCGAGCGGCCTGCAGGTGCTCCTCAACCGGGCGCTCTAACCGGGCGCCCGGCTTTTTGTTTTTACGCCCGGTTTATCTGCCCGCGCTGGTCACGGGCTTGGCCGCCTCGCCCTCCCGCTTGCGCGGAGGCTCAGGTTTGGGCAGCGGCTTACGCGGCAACATCTCATCGCGGGTCGCGGCGTCGTACACCACCGACGCCATGATCGCGGCAGCCTCCATCAAATCGCTCGCGTGCAGGTGATCGTAAGTGTCGGCAGTCGAATGATGCGTCTCTGATGAATAATCCATCGGGTCCTGAATGAACTGGAAGCCCGGCAGACCCACGGCATCGTACGACAGGTGATCCGTGCCGCCCGTGTTCCGGATGGTCACCGTATTCGCCCCGTAATCCTTGAACGGATCGAGCCACGCCTGGAAAATCGGCCGCATCATATCGTTGCCTTGCAGATATACGCCGCGGATCTTTCCGGTGCCATTATCCAGATTGAAGTAACCCGATAGCTTGGCGTGCTCTGGCTTGAGCGCCATAGTCTCGCGATCCGCGAAGTGCTCCTTTACATAAGCCCGCGAGCCTAGGAGACCTTCTTCCTCGCCGGTCCAGAGCGCCAGGCGCACCGTGCGCGGCATCTTCAAATCCAGCGCCTTCAGGATGCGCAGGGCCTCCAGCGCCACCGCGCTCCCCGCTCCGTTATCGGTCGCGCCGGTAGCCCCGGTCCACGAATCCAGGTGCCCGCCTAGCATCACTAACTCGTCCTTCTTCGTCGTACCTGGGATTCCTCCAGTGACGGTAAATGAATCCTGCGTGTCATCGAAGAACTTATTCTCGATATCGAAACTCAAGGTAACCGGAACTTTCTGCGCAATCAGCCGTGCGATCCGGTTGTACTGTTCCACCTCGAGCGCCACCGAAGGCGGCGGCAGCGGCTTCTTCGGATCCTGCGATCCAGCCGCCGACCCGAACACGATGCCGCTTGTCTGGCGATAGCTCGGTGTCAGCGTCACCAGCACGCCTTCATCGGTCAGAAACTGATTCACCTTATCGCGAAACTTCTCGCGCTCCTCGCGATTGAAAGGCGGCCGCGCCGGCTGCCCGGGAATGACCGGAATAGGATTGGCGAACGGCGAGCGCAGTGAGGGGTCGGGCGCCATCGCCTCCGAGGCGAGTTCCGCATCGGTAAATCTCTTCAAGTCGGGATCGCTCTCCGAGGTCAGCGGCTTCAGTTCTTCGAGCAGCGCGATCTTGCCCTTCAATTTGCCCTTCAGTTTCTCCAGATCGGCATCCGTCGTGATAATGGCCATCACCGGCTCGCCGGACACTAACCCCTTGGTGCTGGGTGACCATGGCCGCGCGAAGCCCGTCAAGGGCGCGAACTGCGGCTCCTTCTGTTCCGCAGTGAAGTGGATGCACGTCCAGCCGCGTCCGAAGGGTCCCCATTTTTCGAGATGCGGGTCCGTGATACCCCATTCGCCCATACGCCGTACGGCCCACTCCGCGGCGGCTTTCAAACCGGGAGATCCGGTCAGGCGCGGACCGTATACATCGGTTAAATAAAACGCGTTCTCCATGACCTTGGAGTCGCGAAATTCTTCCGCTTTGATGCGGTTGACCGTATACAGATCGACCTTCTCCTGGGCCGGCAGGACAGCCGCGAGCAGCAACAGGGGTAGATATTTCATAGTTTGAAGAGCGTATCACAAATGCGTGACGCGGTGCCTGCCGGACTGTAAGCCGGTTTCTGTACCCTTGCGGGCGGCAGCCATTCGTCTGGACCGGACATTGCTGCCCGGCTCTAGCGACCTACCCGAGAGTTCATCGGAGCGGGCCGCTCCTCCTCTCCTATTTGGTCTTGCTCCGCGTGGGGTTTGCCTTGCCGGCCGGATCGCTCCGGCCGCGGTGCGCTCTTACCGCACCATTTCACCCTTACCCGGAGTCACGCTTGCGCGCGCCGGGCGGTATCTTTTCTGTTGCACTTTCCGTAAAGAATCCGTCACCAGATTCCTTCCCGGCCGTTAGCCGGCACGCTGCCCTGTGGAGACCGGACTTTCCTCCCGTTGCCGGGCGGCTGCCCATCCGGCAGGCCACCGCTTCATTATGGCATTTTATGTAACAGAAAACCCATTCGATTTGATAACCGCCGCAAAATCTTCTAGATGTAGACAATGCTCCGTTGTATTCTATTGAATGCGTTCTACTGAGTGAGTCCCGTTCGAATAGTCTCGCGTACAAGCTGAAATTTTGAGGAGATGCTCATGATGAAACAACTGGCGGCCATAGGCGCAATCGGAGTGTTTGCGAGTTGCCTGATGGCTCAGGGCCTGAACACAACCCAAACCAAGGATCAATGGGAAGAGATCAACTTCGAGTTCAATTCTTCCATCCTCTCGGACGGCTATCCGAGCCTGTTACGGCTGGCGGAGATCTTGAGTCAGCATCGCGATTATCACGTCAAGTTGGTCGGCAACACTGACTACGTGGGATCCGCCCGTTACAACGACCGGCTGGCGCAACGGCGCGCCGAAACCGTCCGCGACTTCCTGGTCAAGTACGGCGCCGCGGCCGATCAAGTCACGGTCAGCGGCGAGGGCAAGCGCGAGCCGGAGGTCAACAACCACACCAAGGAAGGCCGTTTCATGAACCGCCGCGTGGTGATGACTGTGACTGACGGCCAGGGAAAGATCGTGGCTGCCGGCGGCGCTACGGAAGTCATGCCGACGTTGGCCGACCTTCTGAAGAAGCAGGAAGAATGCTGCAGCAATATCTTGAAGCGCCTCGACAAGCTGGATGACATCCTGGCGGCACTGCGCGACATGAAGGGCGAGAATGACCGCCTGAAGGGACAGGTCGCCGAGCTACAGAATCAGCAGAAGGCTCTCGAGGACAAAGTCAACGGCATGGGCAAGCCTCTGACCAAGGAGGAGACCACCACGATCGCCGAGAAAGCCGGCAACGATGCCCTCAACGAGGCACAAAATCGCAATAAGAAGTTCTCGCTGCTCGGACTGGATGTCGGTCCCACGCTGGGCAACCGGCCGACGGGCGACGTGACTGTGCATGGCAGCGGCCAGTTCTTCTCGCCCTTCGGCGGCGACGGCAGCCACGCTGTGCAGGCGCAGGGCGAGTACATCCGCTATCCGGGCGATCAGGAAGGCCAGTTCGATATCGGTCTGGTCAACCGCTGGGATCACCTGCAGGCCGGCGTGTTCTCGAGCTTCAAGTATATTCGGCTCAGCGGCGATACCAACGGCGGCAGCATGGGCCAGGCGGATGTGCTCCTCGACTACTTATTCAGCCGTGGGCGGATCGGGTTCTTCGCTACGGAGGGATTCAAGAATACCGGTGCGCTGCTGATGCAGCCGCTCGGTCCCACATCCTTCATCGAAACCTACGCACGTCCGATGAATCAGATCGGTGGTTCGATACAGGTCGGCACGTGGGGCGACGCCTGGATCCAAGGCAATTTCGGCTACATTCACAGTCACAACCCGGTGTCGTGCGGCACTGGCGGCGAGTGCGGACGGCCAGGGGGCGAGATCAAACTCGTGCAGCCGATCGCCAAGGAACTGGCTTTCACCGTTACTGCCGGCCTGAACCCCACGATGATCACCAACCAGAACACGGGCGAGCTGATGTTTGGTTTGGAATTCGGCAATTTCATGCGGCCGAAGGAATACACGACGTTCACGCACCCGGTGCCGATGGACGTGCCACGCATCCGGTATGAGCTGCTGACCAAACAGGTCGGCCACAGCGCGCCGGTTGCCGACGCGGGCCCGAACCAGATCGGCGTGCCGCCCGGCACCATCACGTTGAATGGCAGCGGCTCCTACAGTCCGGATCACGATCCGCTGAGTTACTCCTGGACTCAAGTCAGTGGCCCGAACGTAGCTCTCACGGGCGCCAACACCTCAACGGCGACTTTCACTGCCGCGCCTTCGAGCAGCTACGGCTTCCGCCTGACTGTGACGGATACTGTCAGCGGGCTGTTCGCCACTGCCAGCACCTCGGTAACTACGGTGCGCGGCCTGAGCGTCTCACGCTTCACGGCCACGCCGCCGACCATCAGGGCCGGCCAGTCCTCGACTCTGTCGTGGAGCGTGCCGAACGCTACTTCCGTCACCATCACTGGCGTTGGGTCGGGCCTGCCTGCGACAGGCACCGCGACGGTTAAGCCGGCCACCACGACCACCTATACCCTGACGGCGACGGGCCAAGGCGCGACGGTCACTGCGTCAGTTACGGTAACCGTCGGAGCTTCGAACCCGTCGGTAGTCCGCTTCGCGGCCGCTCCCACAACAATCTCCGCCGGCCAGTCCTCGCTGCTCTCCTGGGCGACCACTGGCGCCGCGAAGGTAAGCATCAACAACGGCGTGGGTAATGTGGCGGTGAACGGCAGTGTCAGTGTTTCGCCGACGACCACGACCACGTACACGCTGACGGCAACTGGGGCCGACGGAACCACCACGGTCACCGCGGCAGTCACAGTCACGGTCTCGGCAGCAGCTCCGGGCGCGGTCCAGATCCTGACGTTCTCGGCCAGCCCGGATTCCTCACCCGCTGCCGGCGCTCCGGTAGTCCTGTCCTGGACGACCCAAAACGCCAGCTACGTAGTCATCACCGGTACGGGCGTGCCCGGTGGAAGCCTCCCCGCCAACGGCAGTGTCACGGTCAATCCGACGACTAACTCGAATTACACCTTGACTGCCTATGGCGCAAGCGGATCGGTAAGTTCCGTGATCCAGGTGTTTGTGAGATAGCGGAACTAAGTAGTTACTAAGTTGCAGCCGGGCGGCTCATCACCGCCCGGCTTTTTTGTTGGATGAAAATATGGGCGAGGCCGTACCCCGTACGCCGGATCTATGCGGGCTGATCCGTCCCCGGCGGGCCGCTCGGCGGCAAGCCTGCCTGCAAGTCAGACATCTCCGCCTCGACCGCTTTGCGTAGGGCCGCCAAATCATGTGGGGCTAGAGAGACCACCCAAATCTCAAACTGGATTTCTGCCGGCCTGTCCATATCCGGCATTCAACGCCGCACAACTATCGCGCCGCCGGGAAATCGCTCCGCGACACCTTCCACAAGCCGCGGCCGATCAAGAAAAACCAGACCGGGTACATTGGTCCAGCAACTACCATGAGGATCGTCCCGACGGCCGGCATGAACAGCCCCAGGACGATATGCGCCAGATCAAGCCCGTGCGTCAACAATCCGAGCCAGCCAGGGAGCTTACCAAAGGCCACGCTTTTGAGCATCGGGATGCAAATCAGCGCCGCGCCAACCTGCGTCAGGATTCCCCCAACGCAAGCGCCGGTGCCATGCCAGATGTCGCTGGCCAGGATAGCTTCGCCCGCTGCGAGAAATTGACTGCGTGCGGCGTCTGTGGATGCGGCGGCGTATTTCGCGCTGAGCGGAACCATCGAGAGCCCCATCGGCGTGGCCAGTACGAGGGTGACGCCAGTGAACACAAACAGCGCGGAGAGAATCGCCTTCACCCCATCGACGCGCCACGTAGCCATCGCTAGCGCCAGAAACAGGAGGTAATAGAGTGGCAGCACAAAAACGGTCAGCACGTCGAGGCGCAACAGGCCCACGAGCCTGTTACTCTGCAGCAGAGCGAAGGCCGCGGCGGCACTCGACGGCTGCCCGCCGAGAATTGTCAGTTGCACCATCGTTGCGAAGCAATAAACAATCAGAAAGAAGGCAACCGCGCTGCCGATGCGGCACAAACCCCGGGTGACCGGTTCGGCCCTGTTGTCGCACATCGCCGCACTGGACATAAGGGATTCCTCGGGACTCCCCGCTAAGCATATCAGGCCAGGCGCCACATGGCAGCATGGGGCGAGCCTGCCCACGCCGGATTTCTGGTCGCTGGCCGCCCAGTGCCTGCAAACTCACTCGGATCGGTCACGCGTCATCCGGAAGTACCGGTGACCAGCCCGAAACCCATTCTCAATTCGCCGGTTCCACCGCTTGGCCCAGATCAGGAACGCGAAACGCCTTCATCTCCGGTTAGCTCCCCCGATCGCCGGGAATTTGAAAGCGATCGCCGGGGTAGTCGAGTTTCACTATCTAATGTTTCATGCCGCGGCTTAACCCCAAGCGACGGATGTTAGCTAGCCCCGCAGATTGGAACTTACAGCGACTTATCGAAGAAGTCCAGCATCGTCTGGTACATCTGCCTCCGCAGGGGACCGCCCACTCCATGCGACTTCTGGGGATACACTAACATCCGAAACTGCTTGCTGTGATGTTCCAGAACATTGGCCATCTGCAGCGTGTTCTGGAAATGTACGTTGTCGTCCTCGAGGTTGTGCAGGATGAGCAGTTGCGCGCTGATCTGGTCGGCTTTGGTTTGCGGTGAGCTGCGTTTGTAGCCCTCAGGATTCTCGTCCGGCAGTCCCATATAGCGCTCGGTGTAAATCGAATCGTAGTTGCGCCAATCCGTCACGGGTGCGCCCGCGATGCCCGCCTTGAAAACGCCCGAAGCGTTCGCCAGCGAGTACAGCGTCATGTAGCCGCCATAGCTCCAGCCACTGATTCCCACCCGCGTCATGTCCGCGAATCCCTGCCGCGCCAGATAAGCGATGCCGTCCAGTTGGTCACTCAGCTCGTGAGTGCCGGTCTCATGATAGATCTTCGATTCCCACAGATGCCCGCGCCCCGAGGATCCCCGGTTATCGAGTTGCCAGATCAGGTATCCGCGCTGCGCCAGCACCTGGTCGAAGTTGGCGCCGGTCCACGCGTCGTGTATGATCTGCACGCCCGGCCCGCCGTAGACCATCACGATCACCGGGTATTTCTTGTCCGGCGAAAAATTCGCCGGCTTGATCATGCGGGCATACAGTTTCGCGCCGTCCGTGGCTTTCAGCGTGACGATCTCTTCGGGCAGGAGAACGACGTCCGGAGCTGTGAATTCCTGGTACACGGCGATCTGCGAGCCGTCGCTTTCGTGCACGGTGCGGCTCGGCGGCGTGGATAAGTTGGAGTAAGTGTCCAGGTAATACTGCGTGGCCGGACTCATCGATATATTGTGAGTGCCCTGCCCGCCGCTGAGCCGCTGCCTCTGCTTGCCGTCCAGCCGTACGCGGTATAACTGCCGCTCCACAGGGCTTTGCTCGGTGGAAACGAAGAACACCTCGCGCGTCTCTTCGTTCACGCCCGCCACCTCGGTTACTTCCCAATCGCCGTGCGTCAGTTGCGTGACGCGCTTGTCATCGACCGAGCACAAATAAAGATGCAGAAACCCGTCGCGCTCGCTGCCCCACAGGAATTGCCTGCCGTGATTCAGGAAGCGGAAATCGTCGTTGACGTTCACCCAGTAAGAATCGTCTTCGTTGAGCAGCACACGCGTTGCGCCGGTCTGCGCGTCCGCCAAGCCCAGTTCCAGGTGATTCTGGATGCGATTCAGGCGCTCGTACGCGAGCGACCGGCTGTCCGGCGACCAATAAACGCGCGCCAGCAGGTGATCGCGCGATTCGCCGATGTTCATCCAGCGCGTCGTGCCGCCACCCACCGCCACCACTCCCAGCCGCACGTCGGCGTTCGGCGTACCCGGCTGCGGAAAGCGCTCCGGTTCGGCGAAAGCGTGCCATGAAAGCAGATCCACCTGCGGGAAGACGGATTCGCGCGCCACATCGAACTGCAGGTAGGCGATGGAGCGGCTGTCCGGCGACCACCAATGGGCAGTCGACAGATACAACTCCTCGGGGTAGACCCAATCCATCTCGCCGTTCCATAGCGTGGACGAGCCATCGTTGGTCAGCCACGTCACCTTCTTCGAGGCGATTTCCAGGCAGTACAAGTCGTGCTCGCGGCGGAAGGAGACAAAGCGCCCGTCCGGCGAGAGCTTGGGATCGCGCTCGACCTCCGGTGTCGCGGTCAGTTGCTCCCATTTTCCGGAGCCGATGTGCAACAGGAATAAGTCGCCTTCCACAGAAACCAGCATGTCCTGCCCGTTCGGCGACCATTCGAAGCTGTGTTCCCCGACGCGGCGGTTGGTCCAGTCGGTCACTTCCTCCTTGGGCGGCCGCACGGCCTTCTCCTGGAGCGGATCGAGCGCCAGCAGTTCCGTCTTCTTCTTGGACGCGACATCGTATTGCCAGATGGATTTCTCCTCGCGCCAGGCGAAGCGCGTGCCATCCGGGGCCCAGGTGATGGCCGGCATGTGCGGAGGCGCCGGCATGTTCTGGATGGTGAGCGGCTCCTTCTCGGCGCCGAGCGCGGCGCCCGCCAGGAATAATACGCAGCAGAGGCTTTTCATAAAATCGCATTGTACAACCCGGCCCCACTCAACACTGCAGCATGTTTAGATCAGGCTGATGGAGTTCCTGATCGGCAATACCGGCTGGATTGAAGTGATCTGCGGCCCGATGTTTTCCGGCAAGAGTGAGGAATTGATCCGCCGCCTGCGCCGCGCCATGATCGCGCGCAAGCGTGTGCAGGTCTTCAAACCGGTGATCGACACGCGTTACGCGATGGACGAAATCGTCTCGCACGGCGATCTGCGCATGAAGTCTGAGGTCGTGAGCGCGGGCAGCGAGATCCTCGACCGCGTGGACTGGCGCTCGGAAGTCATCGGAGTCGACGAGGCCAATTTCATGGGCGCGAGCCTGGTGGACGTGGTCGAGCGCCTGGCGGATAGCGGCAAGCAGGTGATCGTCGCAGGCCTGGATACGGACTATCTAGGACGGCCGTTCGTTCCAATTCCAGATTTGCTGGCGCGCGCCGAATCGATTACCAAGACGCTGGCGATTTGCGTGCGCTGCGGCAATCCGGGAAAGCACACGCAGCGGTTGCGCGGCGCCGACGACTTGATCGTGGTCGGCGCGGCCGATATGTACGAGGCCCGCTGCCGCCGCTGCTTCGAGCCGGGCATTCCCAAACAGACCGAGCTTGATTTCCTGAAGGGCCGCAAGAGTGAACCGCAATCGTAAGCGGTCGCGGTGCTATTCGAGCAGGTGCGCGTACTCAGCTGGATCGAGGCCGAAGCGCTCCATCTGCCGCGGCAGGTCGGGACGAATCGCCTCGGGCGTGTTCGCTACCCAAGCCGCAATCACCGTCTCCACGCCCACGCGATTCTTGCCGTCGTCCTCCGCCATGCGCTCGGCCGCATCGCGAAGCTGCGTCTCCGCGGCCTCGCGCACCGGACGCGGCGTCTGCGACAGGATGGCCTGCAGCAGATCTTCAGCGGCATCGTTCCAGTTCATTTTCGCTATATTAGCAGGCAGGACTATGCGGCGCGATCCTAATCTGGTTTTGCTCTCGCACCAGCATCACAATGGCCTGGCGCTGTGCGTGTTGACGCGGCGATCGCTGGCCGCGGATGCGTCGCCCGAGAACATTGACGTGCTCGCACGGCGCGCAGTAGACCGATACGAGTTGGAGCTCGCGAACCATTTCGAGCTCGAAGAGCAGATCCTGTTTCCTGCGATTTCGAGCGCAATCGGCGAAGCAGCCCTCATCACGGAACTGGTCACGCAGCATCGCGAAATCGAACGGCTGATTGCTCAACTACGCACGGCGCCCACCTCAGCACTGCTCGAACGGTTGTGCGCCTTGCTGACCGCGCACATCCGGCGGGAAGAGAACGAGCTTTTCCAGATGGCCCAGCAACGGCTGCCCAAGGCGACACTCGCGAGTCTCGGCGCCGCCATCGAAGAGAAGGTTGTGCGCATCTGTATTTCATAGAGGCCTGCTATGAAAATCGCCCTGGCGCAGATTAATACCACTGTCGGCGACCTCTCGGGCAACGTCGACCGCATGATCCGCGCCGCACACGACGCCGCGGCGGCCGGAGCGCAAATAGTCGTGTTTCCGGAGTTGTCCGTGACCGGCTACCCGCCGCGCGATCTGGTCGAGAAGCCGACTTTCGTGGAGCGGTCAGAATTGGAACTGGAGCGTCTGGCAGCCGAAACCGCCTCGCTGGCCCTGAGCGTGATCGCCGGCTACGTCGGTCGTTCCCAATCGCCCACCGGCAAACATGCCGCGAATCGCGCGGCCGTGTTGTGCAGCGGAAAGATCGTCTTCCGCCAGACCAAGATGCTGCTGCCGACTTACGACGTTTTCGATGAAGCGCGCTATTTCGTGCCTGCCGAGGCGCAGCACCTGTTTCCCTGGGATGGCCGCCAAATTGCGCTGACCATCTGCGAGGACGCCTGGAACGACAAACAATTCTGGGAGCGGCCGCTCTACCGCCGCGATCCCGTGCAGGAACTGGCGGGGGCCGGCGGGCAGATTCTGATCAGCATCAATGCGTCGCCATATCACATGGGCAAACGCGCACTGCGCCGCGAGATCTTCGAAGCCACCGCGCGCCGGCACGGAATCCCGCTGGTCTATGTGAACCAGGTGGGCGGCAATGATCAACTCGTGTTCGACGGTTCGAGCTTCGCCATGGATGCGAACGGGCGCGTGGCTGCCTCGGCCGCGTCATTCGCAGAGGACCTGGTGCTCTTCGACCCGGATTCGGGCGAAGGCGACCAGCACGAGAGCCTGGCGGAAGAATGCGAGGCTGCCTATGAAGCGTTGGTGTTGGGCACGCGCGACTACATCCGCAAGTGCGGCTTTTCGCGTGTGTTGATCGGCCTCAGCGGCGGCATCGATTCCTCGCTGACGGCGGCGATCGCGGCGGAGGCTCTCGGCGCGGAGAACGTGACAGGCGTGGCCATGCCCGGCCCGTTTTCATCGGAAGGCAGCATCCTCGACGCACGGGCGCTGGCACAGAACCTGGGCATCCGTTTCGAGACCGCGCCGATCACGCCGGTGTACGACGAGTTCCTGCGCGTGCTCGAGCCGCTGTTCAACGGCGCCGGCCGCGATGTGACCGAAGAAAATCTGCAAGCCCGCCTGCGCGGCGCCACACTGATGGCGCTCTCGAACAAATGGTCCGCGCTGGTTCTGACCACCGGCAACAAGAGCGAACTGGCCGTCGGTTATTGCACGCTGTACGGTGACATGTGCGGCGGACTGGCGGTGATCAGCGATGTTCCCAAGACGTTGGTTTATACGCTTTCGCGCGTCGCCAACCAGCGGCATGCCGGCGCCATACCGGAGAGCGTCTTCGAGAAGCCCCCTTCCGCCGAACTGCGTCCCGATCAGAAGGACAGCGATTCGCTGCCGCCATACGAAATCCTGGACCAAGTTCTGCGCGCCTACGTGGAAGACTACCAGGCGCCGCGGCAGATCGCGCAGGATCTGGGGCTGCCCATAGAAGCCGTGGCCGACGTCGTGAACAAGGTCGACCGCAACGAGTACAAACGCCAGCAGGCCGCGCCGGGTCTGAAAGTCACATCGAAAGCCTTCGGCATCGGCCGCCGATTTCCTATCGCGCAGCGGTACTCCGAATGATCAACGGGCGGGCGGACTGCGGCGCCGAGCCGTACGCGGCGGCGCAGTCCTCTCCACTTGCAAAGCGAGATCCGGCATCGCGAGCTTGGCTTGCAGACTGCGCGACACCATTCCCAAGGGCACCGGTCCCAGGTCCTTGGCCGCCTGGTAATGCACGTCGACGGTGAAGCCTGAAGCCGCAACGATCACGTTGAAGCTCTGAATCGGCGCATCGGCCGACGGCCAGATTTCGTCGAGTGCGGGACGGACTCTGGTGAGCAGTTCCTGTTGCATCTCGGCCAGGGTCCTTTGCTTTGCAACGACGGGAACCGGGCGATCGAGGCGCTCCATCAGTTCAGCCAGTTCGCTCTTGCTGGCGACTGCCTCGACGGATAACTGCACGTCCCGCCCGGTCCGGCGCATCAACTCCTGGCGGACTTCGGTGAGCCTTGCGTCCGGGATGCGTTGCGTCGAAATCAGGCGGATCACAATTACGTTGCCCGCGAAATTCACCTGTTGCGACATCACGGCGTCCGACGATACCAGGCGTTTCAATTCGCCTTGTACCGCCGCCCTGGTGAGGGCCTCGCCAGCCACCTGCAGCAATGCGCGCTGCAGCGGAACGGCCAGGGAGGCGAGCAGGATCACCAGCATCAGGATGCGCCAACGCAACTGTCCGCCGGTCGCCAACGTGCGCGAGATGGGACCGTGCGAAAGCACTCTCGCCAACACGCCGTCCCCGCGCGAGGCGATCATCGCCTCCTCCACCTGCCGGGTGCTCATTCTCACCGACAGGAACACGACAAAGGCGCTGGCGACGATGGCCACCAGGTTCGTGAGGAAGAGTAGGCCGGCGCCGCCCACGATTTCCAGATTGACCCCGCTGCCGAGGCCAAAGCCCATGGTGCAGAGCGGCGGCATCACCGCCACCGCGATGGCGACGCCGGGCAACACCGCGGCCTCGCCATCCCCGGCGCGGCACAACACTACGGAACCAGCCAAGCCGCATAGCAGCGCAATGCCGAGGTCGAGCAGGTTGGGCCTGGTGCGCGCCAGGATTTCGGCGGTGGCCGAATGAAAAGGCAACAGCCATACCAGAAGGCCGGAAAAAGCAATCGCAGCAACCACGCTGGCCAGCAGATTAAGCACCGCCTGGATACCCAGGTACAGATCGCCGATGGCGAGCGCCAGGCCGGTCGCCATGATCGGCCCCATCAACGGCGAGATGAGCATGGCGCCGATGATCACCGCCGGACTGTTCTCGACCAGGCCGAACGTGGCGATTCCGGCCGAGAAGAAGATCTCGAGCCAATAGATCGGATTGCTGATTTCGGCGGTGGCAAAGACCTGCCGGTAGACCTTGGGCTTCATGCCCGGCTCGATGTGCAGCCACCCTTCGAGGCGCCAGCGATCGGTCTCTGACAATCGAGTACTCCTCGCTATCAGTATGCAACGGCGGATTCGTGCACAATAGGGACGCAGGAGGCGTTCGATGCAGCTTTGCCAATTCCGGCAGATCATCACCGCGGGATGCCTGTCGTTCCTCGTGACAGCCGCGCTGTGCCAAACTTTGCCAAACGGGGCGCCTGCGGCCGACAGCGCGCCCGTGGTACTCAATGGCCGGACTTTGTTCGCCATGCAAACCAACATCGGCCCATTTTCGGCGCAGGAACGGGCAGCCGCCACCAGTGCGCGCTTGCTCATACTGGCCAAGGACCTGACCGTTCCCGTCAGCGCAGTGAGGATCGCGCCATCGGATAAAAGTACAGACGTCGTAGCGGGCGACCGGGTGCTGCTGACGCTGACCGACGCGGATGCCCGCGCGGCCCACAAGCCGCGAAACGAACTGGCCGCCGCTTATGCGCAAATCATCCGCCACGCCGTTACCGAGCGGCGCGCCGAGTACAATTACCGGAGCATCCTGCTCGGAGCGCTCTACACGCTCATCGCCACCCTCGCGCTGGTTCTGCTGCTGCGGGCCGTACGGCGCATCGTGCCGGAGTTATGCCGGAGAATCGAGGCCGCCGCGGCGGCGCCATCTGTTCCATTCGCTTGCAGCGCGCCGAGTTGATCTCGGCCGAGCGCATCACCGGAATACTGGTCACCGGCGTCAAGATCGTGCGCGCCGCGTTCGTGGTGGCGGTCTTTTGCGTCTACCTACCCCTGGTCCTGAGCTTCTTTCCGTGGACGCGCGAATATACGCCCACGCTGTTCGGGTACGTCGTCAATCCGCTGCGGGCCGCCACCGCCGCGCTGCTCTCGTATCTGCCGAACCTTCTGGTGATCATCGTCACCGTGGTGATCGCCTACGGCTGCACGCACCTGTCCCGGTTTCTGTTCGATCAGCTCAAGACAGGCACCATCGCCTGGCCCGGCTTCTACCCGGAGTAGGCGGACCCGACCCACTCCATCGTTCGCTTTCTGATATTGGCATTCACGGCCGTGGTGATGTTCCCGTATCTCCCGGGTTCCTCGTCCCCGGCATTTCGCGGCATCTCGATCTTCCTCGGCGTAATGTTATCTCCGGGGTCGCCATCGGCGGCAGCCAATCTCATCGCGGGAACGATTCTGACTTACACACGCGCTTTCCGGCTCGGCGACCGGGTCAGAATCGCGGACACAGTGTGCGACGTGGTGGAGAGAAACCTGCTTGCAACGCGCGTGCAGACCATCAAGAACGAACTGGTGACGGTGCCGAACGCCATGGTGCTCGGCAGCCATATCACGAATTTCAGCTCAGCCGCGGCCGGCGGATACGCGCTGATTCTGCACACCACCGTGACGATCGGCTACGACGCGCCATGGCGAACCGTGCACGAGCTGCTTATCTGCGCGGCGCTTGGCACCTCCGGCATTCTTCCCGATCCGGCTCCCTTTGTGTTGCAGACCGCACTCGATGACTTCTATGTGCACTACGAGATCAACGGCTACACCCATGAGCCCACGCGAATGGCCGCGATCTACGCGGAGCTGCATCAGAGAATCCAGGACTGCTTCAATGACGCCGGCGTGGAGATCATGTCGCCACACTACTCGTCCCTGCGCGACGGGAATCACATCGCCATCCCTGATTCGTACTTGCCGAAGGAATACAGCGCTCCGTCATTCCGCGTCGCGCGTTAGACGGGTCAGTGCCGCTCGTGCCGCTCGACGTGGCGCTCCACGTGATACTCTTCGTGGTGCTGCTCGACGCGCGGCCCTACCGGCCGTTTCACCGGATACGCGTAGGGGTGCACATAGGTTCCACGGTTCACCCAGGTGCGCGCCCACGGGCGGTGATCGATGATGATATCGTGCGTCCTCCATCCAAACGCGGGACTTGACCAGCCAAACGGCGCGAATGCCCCCACGTAGATGCCCGGCCCGAAGGTGATTCCAAACCGCACCGCGAAACCAGGCCGCGGCCGACCAAACACCACCATCGGGTCGTAGTAGGGCACATACACGTAACCCGGATTCACCGGCAGAATTTCAATATCTCCCGGTCCATTATCGAGCACGCGATACTGCGCGTTGTTTTCGAGGTAGCCGTACTGCATGGCCTTCTCGCGATTGCGCTGCACCGCGTCCATGACGTCAGGGCGCTGCGCCAGCACCGCCTCGCCTAACTGCTGGGTCCAGCCCGGATCGCGCGCCATCATATCGAGCACCGATGGGAAGGGCAGCAGCGCCATGATGCTCGGATCGAACGACACGTTATCTTCGTACATCGCCCGGGACAAATCGTCCGCCCGCAGATTGGCATGCTCATCGGCCCAGGTGGCCGCATCCGGGATTTCGGTCCAGTAGGTGGAGGCCGTCAGCACCTGCGCCAGCAGCGGATCGGGATACAGCGCGATGCGCCCCGTGAGCTGATCGAGTTGCGCCGGACCAAACTGCGGGGGTTGCGGCGGGTAACCCTCCGCTGGTGGATACCCTTGCGGTGGCGGATAAGACTGCGGAGGAGGAGGCGCCTGGGCCTGAATGGCACAACACATCGCCCCGGTAAGAGCGATCGTGGATAGAAGAGTCTTCCTGAACATGAGATGGGTCCTCCTTCTTCTCAAACTATCACTGGCACACTTCTCTTGTTTCACCCTGAGAAAGCCAAGCTGTTCTTGTTTTCGTGCGGTATCGTACTGGATGACGCCGGCCGCTTAGCGCCAGCGTCCCCAATGACCACGTCCCCAGTAACCGCGACCCCAGTAGAAGCCGATAGAGGGTCCCCAATAATACGGATAGTATGGGTATGCGTACGGGTATGCGTACGGGTATGCGTACGGGTATGCGTAGGGATAAGAATACGGATAGCCGGATGCGTAACCTGCCGGCCGTGGCCGCGCCTGCATGCCGTAAGGCGTGTCATAATCCGCCGGTGTTACCCAGCGAAACGCCTGTGGCGCCGACTCGGTCGAAATCGTGACCGGCGCCTGTACGCGGAACGTCAGAATCTCTTCGGGATACAGCACCGTGGGACGGCCACGTGTGACCAGCACGCCCACGATACCAGCCAATGCGCCGGCACCCGCGCCAATCGCCGCGCCCCGGCCCCAGTCCGCGGCTGCGCCGATCGCGGCGCCGGTCGCGGTGGTGGCGCCTACCGCGCCCACGTCACGACCTACAGACGTCGGCCCATTGCGGCTGAACAGCTGCGTCTGAATCGGCACGGGTTGCCCGTCAGCCAGAGTAAAATCCGTCAGTTGGACGACAAGGCGCGACGTGCCTTCCACGCGGCCCGCCTTCTTGGCCTCGACCACGCGCCCACCGACGGTCTGCCCGCGGTCGGCCACTACGACTCCGTTGACAATCAAAGGCTTCGCCAGCGTGGCCGCAAAAGCGTCGCCGTCTTGGTTGTGGTCTGACGACAGCCCCTGGTTCAGGCGCACCGTAATATAAGCGCCCGGATTGATAGTCAGCTTGGCCGGAATCGGACCGCGGTCGTAGCCGCGCGCGGCCTGCGGATACGGCTGATTCGGATATTGCTGATTCGGATATTGTTGGTTAGGATACTGTTGGTTGGGATAGGCCGGACCCTGAGAGTAATTCGGGTCCATGGTCACGCGGGGGGCATCCGCGGGCGGGGGCGGCGGCGCCTGCTCCGGCGCAGTGGCCTGCGCGGGCGGAGCGGCTTGCGCCGTAGCATCCGCCGGCTGGTCCACTCTACGCCATCCGCCGCTGGCCTGCCCGGCTTGCTGCTGGGCGGCAGGCGGCGGCGGTTGCGGCGGCTGATCCTGAGGGTCCTGCGCGCACAACATGGTCGTCCCTAAGACAAAGCTGAGTGCCACAGAGTAAACTGCAGTACGAAACGGGGTGGTCAGATTAGCTTTCATAATTTAGCTGCCTCACAAGCAGGCGACGAATAACCCCATGCATCCCTTTCGCCATTTCCTGGCGCAGAGCTAAGCCCATGAAAATGCATTGTCCGCAGCGCCTTTCATGGCCGCAAAGCACCGGCATTGGTGGTTTTCGGCCATCGTAACCAACCGGCGGGAGTGATAGTCTAATTGGCAGGGTGAATTATGCGCAAGACCATTGTATTATTTGCTTGTTTATTGCTGGCTAGCTTAGGCGCCTTCGCGGCTCCGGGCCGCGGCGGGGGCGGCGGTCACGCGATTGGCGGCGGCGGACACTTTTCGGGCGGAGCGTATGGCGGTCACGGCTATGCCGGTCCAGCCTATCGCGGCGGCTACGGCGGCTATGGCGGTTATCGCGGCGGCTATGGCGGTTATCGCGGCGGCTATGGCTACGGTGGGTACCGCGGAGGCTGGGGCTACGGCTATCGCGGCTGGGGATGGGGTGGTTGGGGACTCGGCTACTGGCCCGGATATTACGGCTACGCCTACCCCGATTATTACGGATATGATCCGTATTACTATTCCGATCCCTATGCGTATCCTTACCCGTATGTCTATGCGCCTTCTCACTACGGTTACTATGGATATGCGCCCGCCGGCGGCGTAGTAGTCGGCGTGGGCGGCGGCTGGCGTCACTTCGGGCGGCGTTGACGGCGCCACGGCTGAACTATCTCAACTTAGGAGGAGCTTGCTATGTCATGCCGGAGGACTTTCTGTGCGATTACCTTGGCTGCCACCGCGATCGTTGCCTTGGGCTGCTCTCATCCGGTCGATGACAAGCAACTCGCCCAGAGAATTGCATCGCAGATCCAACAGGACAACGCCATCGCCGGCCAAATCACCGTGGTGAGCGCGGGCGGCATGGTGGCCTTGAGCGGACAGGTTCCGAACGACGCGGCTCGTTCCCTGGCAGCGCGCATCGCCGCGGATACGCCGGGCGTCAAGCAGGTCGTCAATAATATCGTAGTGGCGCCGGCCTCGGCCGCCGTGCCGCCCGCGCCCACCGCGGCGTCTGCCCGGCACGTTCGCGAGCGGCCGCGCCCGGCCCGCGAGCATTCTGCGGCTGCAACCGCGGAGCCACCGGAGGAAGCGGCCATCAACACTCCGGTCGCGCAACCAGCCCCCGCGGAGCCGGCGCCGCAGGTGGCTTCGGCTCCCCCCGTAAATCCGGCTCCGGCCGAGGTTCCGCAGGCCGCGCCGCCGCCTCCCCCGGCTCCGGTGAAGTACACCATTCCGGCCGGCGCGGTGATCTCCGTGCGCCTGATCGACGCGCTGAGTTCGAAGCAGAATAAACCGGGTGACGTCTTTCGCGCGACACTCAAATCCCCGCTACGCGTGGACGATCATGTGGTGGTTCCGGCGGGCGCGGATATCGAAGGGAAAGTCGTAGAGGCGGAGTCCGCCGGTACGTTTAAAGGCCATGCGAGTCTCAAGCTGGTGCTGACCAAGCTAACGTCGCACGGACATTCCTATCCGCTGAGCACGGAAGACTACGATCAGGCCAATGCCAACCGCGGCAAGGGTACGGCGGAGACCGTGGGCGGCGGTGCGGCGCTGGGCGCGATTATCGGCGCGATCGCTGGTGGCGGAAAGGGCGCGGGTATCGGTACGCTGGCGGGAGCCGGAGCGGGCGGCGCCGGCCGCGCTATAAAGAAGGACAAGGGAATCAATTTCCCCTCGGAAAGCCTGCTCAGCTTCAAGCTGCAATACCCGCTCACCGTCACCGTCCAGCCCGGCGAGAAAGAAACCGCCGAGCGGTAGATGTATCGAAATTTACCGTTCGAAGCCAAGAAACTCTCGTAAATTACAGAATCAACAGATCCTCGCCGAAACCACCGGGCGCACGGTATCATCGTAGCTGGATGCGTCCCTTCATCTTTGCTGCACTGCTTTTGGCTGCCGCCCTGCTTTGTTCCCAGCCTGCCCCGCGCGAACAGGTCGGTCCGCTGCCCGGCGGCGGATTTCTGTTGAACAGCGGCTGGCGTCTGGAACCGGCCGGCAAGCAGGTGCCGCTCGACACGTTCCCCATGTCCACGGCGCTCTCGCCGGACGGCAGATATCTGTTGGCTTTGAATGGCGGATACAAGCCGCCGAGCGTCAGCGTGATCGATGTGGCGGCCCAGCGGGAGACCAGCCGCGTGCCGGTGGCGGACGGCTGGCTGGGCCTGGCCTTCTCGCCCAAGGGCGATCGTGTGTATGTGGGCGGCGGGTCGCGCGCCGCGGTCTTCGAATTCACCTTCGCGGATGGGACGCTCACCCCAGCCCGCACCTTCACCGTCGTGCCGCCGGATAAGCGGAGTCACACGGATTTCATCGGCGATGTGGCGCTCGATCCGGAAGGCCACCTGCTCTACGCCGCGGATCTGTATCACGACTCGGTGGTGGTCATCAACACGCAATCCGGCATGCTGATCGATCGCTTTAAGACGGGCCGGCGGCCCTATCGCATTCTATTCCACCCGGATGGCAAGTCGTTCTTCGTCACCAGTTGGACGGATGGCTCGGTGGGGCATTACGAAACCGCCTCCGGCAACCTGCTGGCTACCGTGCGGCTGGGGCCGCATCCCACAGATATGATCTGGGTTCCGGGCGGCGGCGAAACTTCCGAAGGTGAGGTGCCCACGGTGGGCCGCTTGTTCATCACCGCCTCCAACACGAATAGCGTCTATTCGGTCGGCGTCACCGCAGGCAAGGACCTGCGGCTGCTCGAAACCATCAACAGCGCGATGACGCCGCGGCAGCCGGCCGGCATGACGCCCAGCGCGTTGGCCGTGTCTCCCGATCGCCGCTGGTTGTACGTGGTCTGTTCAGATGCCAACGTTGTGGCCGTCGCGGATATCACCGGCGACCGCAGCCACGTCGAGGGGTTCATTCCGACCGGCTGGTATCCGACCGCCGTGCGCGCGCTGCCTGACGGTACGCTGGTAGTGCTGAACGGCCGCGGGGGCGGCTCGCATCCCAATCCGCACGGCCCCAATCCTTCGCGCCGGCCGGCGCCGGCCCACGAAGGCAGCCGCGCCGTCGAATACGTGGGCCTGATCCAGACCGGCACCGCGTCGTTCATCCCGCCCTTCCATTACGAGCAACTGCGGGCGTACACCAAAACCGCGATGGACAATTCGCCTTATCGGGACCAGGTGCTCGCTACGCCGAATCCGTTCCCGCCCATCGAACACATCATTTACATCGTGAAAGAGAACCGCTCCTACGACCAGGTTCTGGGCGACCTGCAGGAGGGCAACGGCGATCCCTCCCTGGTGCTGTTTGGCGAGAAGATCACGCCCAACGAGCACAAGCTGGCGCGGCAGTTCGTGTTGTTCGATAACTTCTACGTCAGCGCGGATGTGAGCGCCGACGGCCATTGCTGGTCGACCGCCGCGATCGCCACCGACTACATCCAGAAGATGTGGCCGAACAGCTACGCCAACCGGCGGGACTACTACGATTACGAAGAGCAGGAGCCGGCCATGACGCCGCCCGCCGGATTCCTGTGGACCAGCGCGGCAGGCACCGGCATCTCCATGCGCAACTACGGCTACATGGCGCAGAATCTGCCCACGGGCGCGCCCGACGGCAGACAAATCGAACTGGTGCGCGATCCCGTGCTGCGGCCGGTGACCAATTTCCACTATCGCGACTTCGATCTCGACTATACCGACGGCAACCGCGTGAAAGTCTTCCTGGCTGACCTCGCGGAGTTTGAGAAATCCGGTTCGATGCCGCGACTGATTTTCATGCGTCTCGGCAATGACCACACCAACGGAACGTCACCGGGAAAGCTCTCGCCATTTTCCATGGTGGCCGACAACGACTTTGCGCTGGGGACGCTCGTGGAAGCGGTTTCGAAGAGTCGCTTCTGGATGAGCACCGCGATTTTCGTCCTGGAAGACGACGCGCAGAACGGCCCGGATCATGTGGACTCGCACCGTTCGCCAGCTTTCGTGATTTCGCCTTATGTAAAGCATGGAGTGGTGGATAGCTCGATGTACAACACCACCTCGATGCTCCGCAGCATCGAGCTGATCCTGGGGCTGCGGCCCATGACGCAGTTCGATGCCGCCGCACGTCCCATGTCCGCCGCGTTTCAGGGTACCCCCGACCCGGCGCCTTATACCGTAGAACAGCCCCGTGTGCCGCTCGACGAACGCAACCCGCTGCACTCGTCTACCGCGCAGCGCTCCGCGAAGCTCGACTTCAGCGAAGAAGACCGCGCCGGCGCCGATGAATTAAACGATATCCTGTGGCTGGCCATCAAGGGCACGCACGCCCCGCCGCCCGCCAGCAGCTTTTTTGCGCGCTAGGGGCGCGCACGGCAACGAACCTATGTCCCGCATCTATTTGTGTTTTCTCTGGCACATGCATCAGCCCTTCTACAAGGACCTGGCCTCGGGCGAGTACAAGCTCCCGTGGACGCGGTTGCACGCCCTGAAGGACTACTACGGCATGGCGGCCATTCTGCGGGAGTTTCCCAAAGTGCATCAGACGTTCAACCTGGTGCCGTCGATGATGGTGCAAGTGGATGAGTACGCGCGGGGCGAGGCCCGCGATCCGTATCTCGCAGCGGCGCTGAAGCCCGCCGAGATGCTCAACGATGCGGAACAGTCGTTCATCCTGCAGCAGTTTCTGTTGCCGCATCCTCCGCGCCTGACGCAGCCGTTCCCGCGCTACGCGGCCCTCTATGACGCGCGCCAGGCGCAGGACAGCCTGGAGATGGCGCGCCGCCGCTTCTCGACGCAAGACTTCCGCGATCTGCAGGTCATCTCGCAACTGATCTGGTTCGACGAAGAGTTTCGCGGCGCCGACCCGGAGATCCGCGATCTGTTCGCCAAGGGGCGGGACTACACTGCCGACGACCAGCGGCTGATGGGCCGCAAGCAGCAGGAGATCATCGGCAAGGTCATCCCGGTATATCGCGAGCTGGCCGGCACAGGGCAGATCGAAGTCTCCACCACGCCCTACTACCATCCGATTCTGCCGCTGCTGTGCGATTCGAATATCGCCAGCGTTTCGCATCCCGGCGTGCCGCTGCCGCCGCCGTTCCGTTATCCGGAGGACGCGCACATCCAACTGCAAATGGCGCGCGAGTACGGGGCGCGCGAATTCGGCGTGGCACCGGTGGGGCTCTGGCCGTCGGAAGGCTCCGTCTCCGACGAAGTGTTCGCCATCGCTGCAGGCATCGGCTATCAGTGGGCCGCCAGCGACAGCGGCGTGCTGGGACGCACGCTGGGCCGGGGGATCGGCGTGGATGCCATTTACCGGCCTTACCGCTGGGAGCAGAACCGCCGGCAGTTGAGCGTGGTCTTCCGCGATCACTTTCTGAGCGACCTGATCGGATTTGTCTATTCCGGCATGGATTCGGCGCAGGCCGCGCGCGACTTTCTGAATCGCATCCGCGAAAATTGCCGCGGCATTCTGGGCGCGGGCCGCGATGCGTTGGTGCCCATCATTCTCGATGGCGAGAACGCCTGGGAATATTACGAAAAGAACGGCCGGCCGTTCCTGCGCAACCTCTACAGGCTGATTTCCGAGGACGCACAGATGTCCGCCGTTACCATGAGCGAAGCGCTCGCCAAGCTGGCGCCGGAGCCGCTCTCGCACGTGTTCCCCGGCTCCTGGATCAACGCCAACTTCGACGTCTGGATCGGCGCGGAGGAAGACAACCAGGCCTGGAGCCAGCTCCTGCGCGCACGCGAAGCGTACCAAACCGCACCCCAGGTGCCGGAGGATCGCCGCAAGCTGGCCTATGAAGAACTGCTGATCGCCGAGGGCAGCGACTGGTGTTGGTGGTACGGTCCGGAGCACGATTCCGGCAATCGCATCGAGTTCGATCAGCTCTACCGCAGCCACCTGGCGAACGTCTATCGATTCCTGAATCTCAGCCCGCCCGAAGAACTGTCGCGGCCGATTCTGCGCGTGACGGTCAGCGCGGTACATATTCCGCCGAGCGGCGAGATCCACCCGGTGATCGATGGCGAGGTCACTTCCTACTTCGAGTGGCTGGGCGCGGGACTCTACCGGGTCGACGAACGCGGCGGCTCGATGCACGGCAAGAAGTTCCTGGTGCGCGAGCTCTACTACGGCAGCGACGGCCAGAATTTCTATTTGCGCGTAGACTTTCATCGCGGCTCCGAGCAGACCATTTCAGAGATGGAGGCGCGCCTGAATATGGCGGTAGGCCAAGCGGCTGCGCCGAGCCAAGTCACCGTGCGGCTGGATCACGGCGGCGCCGCGGTCACCAATCTGAAACTCGCCGTCCCTCCGGACCCGGCCACGCCGGCGGTTGAGTTCGCGTTCAAGCAGGTGATTGAAGCGCGCATCTCGCTCGCGGCGCTTGGCTCAGATGGCAGCGCACCCGTGCGCTTTCAATTCTCCCTTTGGCAGGGAGGACTGCCCATGGATGCCGTGCCCCAGCAGGATTGGATTGAAATGTCTCAACAGGATCCGGTCGAGTGGGCGGTGTAGGCGGCTACTTCTGGCGCGGCGGCACGTAATCCGGCGGCAGGGCCGCGCCTTCGCCGAAGAAGTACTCGTCCATCTGCTTCAGCAGGAATTCCTGCGCTTCACGCGTTCCCAGGTTGAGCCGGTACTCGTTCATGATCATCTTCATGTGCTCAACCCACATCTTCCAGGCTTCCTTCGAAACGTTCTCGTAGATTTTCTGGCCGAGCGGGTGGCCTTCGAACGGGACTTCGTCCAATCCCTGCATCTCTCTCTGAAATTTGACGCAAAACACCTTGTGCGCGCCCGGCGGCACTTCGAAGCTGGCCGGGTTCACCGGTCCACTGCTACATCCCATTCTGGTCTCCTCGTCCTCCAGAATACTACGCCGCGCCGGCGCGTGCCGCCGCACACGAATTCCACTGTGAGATTACGCGTGTGTCGCGTTCGTAGCCGAGCACGCTGAGCGACGCGGTGCTCAAGGCAAACAGCCTGCCAGCCTCCGGCAGCAGACCCAGCCAGACCGTCGTCAGGATGCGCAGCAGATGGCCGTGCGCGAACAACGCGACGTCGCCATCGGCTTGGGACGCGCGATCGAGAACGCCGCGCGCGCGGGCGGCCACTTGGCCGATGGTCTCGCCCCCGGGCACCGGCGACGTCCAGATAGTCCATCCCGGAACCTGCCGCTGGATCTCGGCGCTGGTGTGCCCCTCGTAGGCCCCGTAATCCCACTCGCGCAGGCCCGGCTCGATCTGGGACACATCGCCGTAGCCCGCCAACCGGCAAGTTTCGCGCGCGCGGGCGAGCGGACTGGTGAGCACCAGGGCGAAGGGCCGCCCGCCTAAACGGTGCCCCAACTCTTCGGCCTGCCGCTCGCCGGTCGCGGTCAGCGGGATGTCGGTGCGCCCGGTGTGCGCTCCGGATAGACTCCACTCTGTCTCGCCATGCCGGATCAGCCAGATTTCAGGGCGGGAATCGTGCATACGTTGATTATGGCGCGGCTTGACCCCCTCCCGGCCTGCACATACAATAGGACCTGAAAGGCTGATATTGTAATGGAGTCCAATTCCCGCCGCAGTTTCCTCCAACTGGCCGCCACGCTGGGAGTGCTCGCGCCGGCCGCCGGTAAGGCCGCCGCGCAAACGGCCGCGCCGCTGCTGCCCACCGTCAAGTTCGGCAAGCACGAGATCACCCGCCTGATCGTCGGGTCGAATCCGCTGTACGGCTACTCGCATTTCAACCGCACGCTCGACCAGTTGATGCGCGAGTGGTACACGCAGGACCGCAAGATGGAGGTGCTGCACGCCTGCGAGCGGGCCGGCATCAACACCTGGCAACTGCATTACAACGAACAGCCGATCGAGGACTTCAAACGCTATCGCGCCGAGGGCGGCAAGATGAACCTGGTGCTGCTGGCCGACTTCGCGCTGATGAAGGATCCGAAGCTGCTGCCGGAAGTAGCCAAGCTCGGACCGATGGGCATCGGCCACCACGGCAATCGCACCGACGAGCGTTTCCGCAACGGCGAGAAGGACAAGATCAAGGACTTTCTCAAGGCCGTGCGCGACACCGGCGTGATGGTTGGTCTCTCGACGCACAATCCCGCGGTGATCGATACGGCGGAAGGCGAAGGCTGGGATGTGGATTATTACCAGTGCTGCCTGTATCGCGTGTCGCGGACGCCGGAAGAAGCGCGCGCGGAGTTCGGCGAATCGCCCATCGGCGAGACCTTCATGGAGAAGGACCCCGAGCGCATGTCCCGCATGATCCGTCAGACGAAGAAGCCGTGTCTCGCGTTCAAGCTGTTCGGCGCCGGACGCGCCAGCGGCTCGACGGAAGATGTCGAGAAGGCCTTCCGCTTCGCGCTTTCAAATATCAAGCCGACCGACGCGGTGATCGTGGGCATGTACCCGCGCTTCAAGGACGAGGTGCACGAAAACACCGAGATCGTCCGCCGCATTCTGGCGTAGCGGCGAGTGGGGCAGGCGCTCTGCCTACAGCGGCCTCGCAGGCCGCCTCCGGGCAGGCCGTGAGGGTGCCGCAGAGCAAGGCGCTGCCACGAACCTTCACCGCCTTTGGAGGCACTCGTAGCCCCGCAGTTTGGCGGGCCGGGGGCTCGCCGCAGGCGAAGCGCCTGCCCACCCACCCCGCCCAGTATCACGACGCACCGAGTCTCACAGCGCGGCCTTGAGATCTTCGGAAAAACGTCTCATAGCCGCGACCTGTTCGTCCGTTGCAGGCTCTTCGAATCCCTTGCCTGCCAGGTAGGCTCGTTCCTCGCGCCAGACGAGATAGGCTAAACCGCGCTCCGTCCACACGCCGGTTCCGCCGATGCTGCCATAGCCTTCAGAGGTGCGTTCGACCAGCGCGACCAGATTGTCGCGCGCGAACATCGCGTATCCGCGCGTTTCGGAGAGAAGCCGGATGCCTGCCGATTCCAGATCCACGGCTACATCTTGTAGCGGCCGAGGTCCTCGTCGTTCAGGTTTTCGAGCCAGCGCCGGAGCTCTTTCTCGTTTTCCTTGTCGGAAACGGTGGCGGCCAGCTTCGAGGATTTCAGCACCGTGTCGTCGACGAAGATGGGGCAGTCCAGGCGCAGGGCCAACGCCAACGCATCGCTGGGGCGGGAGTCCACGCTAATCAGTTCGCCATCGCGTTCGAGCCAGATCAGGGCGTAGAAAGTTTCTTCCTTCAACTCGTTGACGACCACTTTGCGTACGCCGGTGTTGAGTCCCAGCAGGAGGCTCTTGATCAGGTCGTGGGTCATGGGCCGCGGAGTCGCGACTTTCTCGATCTCCAGCGCGATCGCGTTGGCCTCATAGATCCCCACCCAGATGGGAAGGACCGAGTTGCCGCTCACATCCTTCAGGATCACGATGGGCATGTTGGTGACGGGGTCCATCATCAAGCCGCGAATTTTCATTTCGACTTCCATAAAGACCCTCCCAGCTTCATTAGAGCACATTCGTGACGCCTTCACCGGCCAGCGAATTCGGGCCGGCGCGCGTCACGCGCACGTGCATGTACTGGCCCACCAGGTTGCCACCGTTTGCGGAATGCGTGAAATTGAGCGTGCGATTCTGCGACGTACGCCCGACCCACTGGCCCAGCGATTCATGGCGTCCTTCCACCAGCACTTCCTCGAGGCTCCCGACTTGTTCCGAGTTGCGGCGGATCTGAATGGCGCGCTGCTTTTCGTTGAGGATCAGCAGGCGGCGGGTCTTCTCCTCTTCGGGGATACGGTCTTCCATGCCGAGCGCGGCGGTATTGGGCCGCGGCGAGTATTTGAAGCTGAACAGGGAATCGTACTGCACTTCATCGAGCAACTGCAGGGTCTCTTCGAACTCCGCTTCTGTCTCGCCGGGAAAGCCCACGATGATGTCCGTAGTGAGCGCCATGTGGCGGCGCGCACCGCGGATCCACGCGATGCGCTGCATATACTCGTCGCGCGTGTACAGCCGCTGCATGGAAGCCAGCACGCGGTCCGAACCGGACTGCACGGGCAGGTGCACGTGATTGCAGAGCACCGGGTTTGAGTCCATGGCGTCCACGATGGCCTTGGTGAAATCGCGCGGATGAGACGTCGTGTAGCGCACGCGGCGGATGCCGGGGATTTCAGCCGTACGTGCCAGGAGCGTGGCGAAGTCCCAGCCGGTGGGCGAGGGATCGCGGTAGCTGTTCACGTTCTGGCCGAGCAACTGGATTTCGGTGTAACCGGAGTCGGCCAGGCGGCGGGCTTCCGCCATCACGCTCTCGCTGGTACGGCTGCGCTCCGGACCGCGCGTGAAGGGCACCACGCAATAAGCGCAGGATTTGTCGCAGCCTTCGATGATCGTGATATACGCGCGATGCGGATTGTCGCGGCGGGTGAACGGCGTGTCGAAGGTCTCTTCGGTATCGAGGCTCAACCCGGTGACGCGGCGCGCGCCCGCTTCGATCTGCACCAGCATTTCGGGGAGCTTCGTGTAACTGGCGGAGCCGGCCACCAGGCTGACATGCGGCGCGCGGTCGAATATCTTTTCGCCCTCCTGCTGCGCGACGCAGCCCAGCACGGCGAAGACTTTGCCTTTACCGGCCTCGCGTTTGAAATTCTGCAGGCGGGTGAAGACCTTCTGTTCGGCCTTATCGCGAATGCTGCAGGTGTTGTAGAGCACCAGGTCGGCCGCTTCGGGCGTGTCCACCTGGCTGTAACCCCGGGCTAGCAGCGTGCCGGCGACCTTTTCGGAGTCGTGGGCATTCATCTGGCAGCCGAAGGTTTCAATGTAGAAAGCTTTCCCAGTCACTACCGATTATTCTAGCGCTTCGGTGCGGAGGGATGCCCTAATAGCCTTTAGGGAGTTGCGATTCCGCGCGGCTGCACGCAAACTGTATGTGATGGCCTCCAAGATTCGTAAAGCCGTATTCCCCGCCGCGGGCCTGGGCACCCGCTTCCTGCCCGCCACGAAAGCGCAGCCCAAGGAGATGTTGCCGCTGGTCGACAAGCCGATCATTCAATACGGCGTCGAAGAGGCGATGCACTCGGGGATTCAGAACATCATCATCGTCACCGGGCGCGGCAAGACGGCCATCGAAGATCATTTTGACGTAAGCTTCGAGCTCGAGAACATGCTCGAGACACGCGGCAAGAAGGAGCTGCTCTCGATCGTGCGCAACGTCTCGGACATGATCAACGTGGCGTACGTTCGGCAGAAAGAGGCGCTGGGGCTCGGGCACGCTGTGCTGCGCGCCATGGAGCTGGTGGGCGACGAGCCTTTCGCGGTGGTGCTGGCGGACGACGTCATCGACTCGGAAACGCCCTGCCTGCGGCAATTGATGGATGTCTACGAGTTCTTTTGCTCGCCCGTAGTGGCGGTGATGGAAGTGCCGCCGGAAAACATCTCGGCGTACGGCGCCATCGACGCCGAGCCGATTTCGCACAACGGTACGCGCGACCGGGTCTACCGCATCCGCGACCTGGTGGAAAAGCCGAAACCCTCGGAAGCGCCCTCAAATCTGGCGATCATCGGCCGCTACGTGCTGATCCCCGAGATTTTTCAATCGCTGCTGGCTATCGAGCCGGGCACCGGGGCGGAGATTCAGCTGACGGACGCGCTGCGGCACCTTCTCCGGGCGCGGCCGCTCTATGCGTACCGGTTCGAAGGTACCCGCTACGACGCCGGCGATAAGCTCGGATTTCTTAAGGCAACCGTGGAATTCGCGCTCCGCCGGCATGATTTGGGGGGGCCGTTCCGGGATTACCTCAAGGGACTACACCTTTAAATTTCAATCAATTACAAACATCTAAATGCGCCGCTCGCATCGCATTCCAAATTTAGTAACAGTAGTACTAGAAATCTTATCATAAAGTTATTGCATAGGCCTCCCGTGAATGATATGATTGATCGGCTGTTTACTATTACCTGGTGCGTGGCAATCTAATGGTTGAGACGGTACTCATCATCTTGTTCTCGCTGGCACTCTTTGTTTACTGGTTCCGCTACACGGTCATTCTGCTCTTGAGTGAAGACCGCGAGGAGAAGCAGGGTGCTGTAATCAGCCAATTGAGCCTGTCCGAAATGCGGGAGGTCCTACGCACGGCCGAGGGCAACCTGCCGCTCGACCGCGTGCATCGCGCGCTGGAAAAAGACTACCGAATGCTTCGGTACCTGCTGGACCATGCGGCCGGCTGGGGCTTGGCTCCGCTCGAGCATTACCTCTTGATACTCGACTATAAGATGATGGCTGCCTGGTATCACCTGACCAGAAGTGCATCATCGAACCAGGCTCGCCGCGCGCTCGAGGAGATGGCGGCGGTCATCGCCTGCATCGCCTACAAGATGAGCGAGCGGCCTTTGGGCACGTCGGAAGTCTAGGGGAACTTTTCATCCCTGCTGGTGTCTATAATTAAGGCAGGGATAGATTCCCATGGCCACCTCGATTCTAGACCTCAGTTCGTCTAAGACGGCGGAAGCCCTGGCGGATTCCGAAGATCGGGTGCTTGTGCGCGCGTTGCGCGACGGCGCGGAATGCGCCTATGAAACGCTGCTGGCGCGGTTTCAGCAGCCCGTCTATAATCTGGCTTTACGTCTGTTGAACGATCCGTCGGATGCTTCGGATGCGGTGCAGGAAGTATTTCTGAAGGTGTTCCGGAACATCGGTCAGTTTCGCGGCCAAAGCAGCCTGAAGACCTGGATTTTCCGCATCACGATCAACGAAGCGCACAACCAGCGGCGCTGGTTTTTCCGGCATCGCCGCCGGGAGGTGGGCATCGAAGAGGAGCAGGAGGATAACAGGGCCCGGACCGACGTTCTGGCGGACACCGCACAGTCGCCTTTCGATTACGTCTTCGATCAGGAGAAACAGGAGATGGTCGAAGAGGCGCTGGCGCGTATCAATCCCACGTTCCGGGCGGCCGTCGTCTTACGCGATATCACGGACCTTAGCTATGAGGAGATCGCGGATGTTTTGCAGGTTTCTTTGGGGACTGTGAAGTCCCGGATTTTGCGGGGGCGGGAGGCTCTGCGCCAGGAACTAGAAAAGAGGCTGCAATCGCAGCCCGCAATGCGTTTCATGCCGAAAACGGCCGAGCGAGCGTTATGAGCTGCCAAACGGTTCGAAATTCTCTGTCAGGGTTCCTCGACCAACGCATGGGCCGGGAGGAAAGAACTCGCGTAGCCGAGCATCTTTCTCGATGCCGGGAGTGTGCCACGCATCTCGATAAGCTCACCCAGTTGCGCCAAGGCTTGCTGCAATTGCCTGCCGTGGCGGTTCCGAATCGTTTGCAAACGCAGTTGCAGATCCTGGTTTCGCGCGAAAGAGCCCGCTGGGACTCGATGCGGACTCTGCCGCTCGCCTTACATACCTGGGCGGACAACATCAAGCTGGCAGTGGACAATCTGATGCGGCCTTTGGCTTTGCCACTGACTGGCGGGTTGCTTTCCGCCCTGCTGCTGTTCAGCGTGCTCGTACCCACTCTCGGTTTCCATCCGGTGGGAGGGAAGGATGTGCCGATCCGGCTCTACACGGCGGCGACGTTAGTCGAAGCTACGCCGTTCGACTTGAGCAACGATGAAGCCGTGGTGGAATTGTACGTCGACGCCAAGGGGCAGGCGATGGACTATTCCATCGAGCGCGGCAAGGTCAGCCCGGAGATGCAGGCTGATCTGAACCGGCTGATCTTCTTCAGCCGCTGCACGCCGGCAACCTGGTTCGGACGGCCCACCAGCGGCACAGTCCTGGTATCGTTCCGCCGCATTCACTACGTAGTTCGCGGCTGACGGTGGCCCGCCAGCGACTCGGCCAACACTTCCTGATTCGCGGTTCGATCCTGGAACGCATCGCGCGCGCGGCATGTCCCGAGCACGAGGCGCTGGTGGTGGAAATCGGTCCAGGCAAGGGTGCGCTCACCACCCGGCTGCTGGCGCGCGCCGATCGCGTGATTGCTCTCGAAATCGACTCGCTGCTGGTGCACAGTCTCGCGCCATTGCAGGCGGCGGACCCCCGGCTCGCGGTTGTGGAGGCGGATGCCCTGCACATCGACTTGGCGCAATGGGGACCCGCGGTGATCGCCGGCAACCTGCCTTATTACGCGGCGACGGCCATTATGGAGCGCGCTGTGGCGCTCGGCAGCACGATGCGGCGCGGCGTGTTCCTGATGCAGAAGGAAGTGGCCGCGCGCGTCACGGCATCGCCCGGCAGCCGCGACTATGGCTACCTCAGCGTGGCGATCCAATTCTCCGCCGGCGTCGAGTTTCTGTTTGAGGTGAAGCCGGCCGCTTTCCAGCCGCCGCCTAAAGTGGATTCGGCGGTCGTGCGCTTTACGCCGCGCGATCGCGCGGAGCTGGGGATTGCCCATCGCGCGGATTTCCTCAGCTTCGTCGCACTGTGCTTCCGGCAAAAGCGCAAGACGCTGCGCAACAACCTGGCGGCGCGGTATGGCGCTTCGATCGATGGATGGCCGGAGGCCGGACAGCGCGCCGAGCAGATCGGCATCGCGGAGTTTGCCGCCATGTACCGGCGACTCGCGTTACGATGATGGCTTCCATGCGCTACCAGGACGCCGGTGTCAACATCGATGAAGCAGATCGCGCCGTTACTTCCATCCGCGAGTCGGCACGCGCGACGTTCACACGCGGCGTGCTGACCGACATCGGCACCTTCGGCGCGTGCTACTCGCTGGCCGGGTGGAAGAAGCCCGTGCTGATCAGCTCGGCCGATGGCGTGGGCACGAAAATCAAAGTGGCGTTCATGACTGGCCGTCACGGCACTATCGGGGAGGACCTGGTCAACCATTGCGTCAACGACATCGCGGTGCAAGGCGCGCGTCCGCTTTTCTTCATGGACTATTTCGCGACCGGGAAACTGGAAGCGGGCGTCGCCGCGCAGGTGGTCGCAGGGCTCGCGCGCGCCTGCAAGCAGAACGGCTGCGCGTTGATTGGCGGCGAGACCGCCGAGATGCCCGGCCTCTACGTGCCGGGTGAGTACGACCTGGCGGGCTTCATCGTGGGCGCGGCCGAGCGCAACGGCGTATTGACGGGGCAGCGCATCCGCGCGGGCGATACGCTGCTGGGGCTGCCCTCCACGGGGCTGCACACCAACGGCTATTCGCTGGCGCGTAAGCTGCTGTTCGAAGTCGCCGGATATTCCCCCGATACGGTGCTTCCGGAACTGTGCGGCCCGGTGGCCGATGCGCTGCTTGCGGTGCATCGCAGCTATTTGAAGCCCGTTCGCGCGCTGGTGGATGCAGGCTTGCTGCGCGGCGCGGCGCACATCACCGGCGGCGGGCTGACCGATAACACGCCACGGATGTTGCCCGCGGGCCTGGCCGCGGAAATCGACACCGGCGCATGGGAGATTCCGCCGATCTTCGAACTGCTGCGGCAGCTTGGCGATTTGCCGGAGGATGATTACCGGCGCACGTTCAATCTGGGCGTTGGCATGATCCTGGCGGTGCCGGGTGCGGCGGGCGGCATTCGCGTGCGTCGTGCGCAGGAGATCCTGCGCAAGATCGGCGAGCCCTGTTTCGTGGCCGGCCAGGTGGTGGCGCAGAAGCGCCGCGGCCCACGGGTGGTGTACCGGTGAAGCGGCTGGGCATCCTGCTTTCCGGGCGCGGCTCGAACTTCGAAGCGATTGCGCAGAATGTGGCGGCGGGCACAATCGACGCCGAGATTGCGATTGTCATCAGCAACCGGCCGGAGGCGTGCGGCCTCGAGATCGCGCGCGAACGCGGACTACCGCACGTCTCGATCCCATCCAAGGGCCTGGATCGCACGGTTTACGACGCCATGCTGGTGGAACAGCTCAAAAAGCACGCGGTTGACCTGGTGTGCCTGGCCGGATACATGCGTCTGCTGAGCGCCGGATTTGTCCGCGAGTTTGCGGGCCGCGTGTTGAATATTCACCCATCGCTGCTGCCTTCGTTTCCCGGCCTGGACGCGCAGCACCAGGCGCTCGAACACGGCGTCAAGATCACGGGCTGCACTGTGCATTTTGTCGACGAGTATTTGGACGCCGGACCGATCATCGTGCAGGCGGCGGTCCCGGTTCTGGACGGTGATAGCGTCGAAGCGCTGTCGGCGCGCATCCTAAAAGAGGAGCATCGGATTTACAGCGAAGCGATCCGGCTAGTGCTCGGCGGGAACTTGCGGATCGAGGGACGACGCATCCTGGGCGCATAGCGCCACGGGCGCGAGTTCAGTTTTGGCTGTACGCCGGCGCAGGAAATCCCCGAAGCGCATCGGCGGAAACTGGCGGCGCTCGAGTTGGCGCTGCACGGCGCGCTGGTAACGCTTCAGAGCGTCGTTACGGCGCGAGCGGGTCAGCCGGCAGGCTTCCAGGTCCAGCAGGAATTCCACTTCCCAGGGCTGGAAAGACGTGCGCCGCACCTCGCCTTGCAGTAGCTCCTTGACCAGGCGGTTGAAGCGATTCAGTTGTAACTCGAGATCCTGCGGATCTTCCATACACTCAAGAGAATCGGCGGACCGCAGATGAAACTTTACTCACCCAAAAGTGACATTCTTTTACACTCGCGAACGTAGCGCCTTCGCGCGCGCACTCATCTATCAAAGTGGGAACGGAGGTGAGAGCGATGGCACCGAAAGTTGAGTTACCAAGAGTTCTCGAGCCAGCATGCGATGCGGATGTGATGCGCGAGCAGCTCGATTACCTGATCGAGCACGCGGTACGTGCGCCCGGGTGTGGGTGCCCGGATTGCCAGCGCTATCTCCGCGTCCGCTCCATTCTGCTCGAGATCTTCGGCGAGCCGCAACCAGGCAAGGTCGTCGAGATCGGGCTACAATTGGCCAAGGCAGCCTAGCCGGATATGCCGAGCCAAGAGGAAAAAGGACGCACTTTCCGGTCACTCCATGAGCGCGCGGGTACGTTCGTCATTCCGAATCCGTGGGACATTGGCACGGCGCGCATCCTGGCGCACCTGGGTTTTGAAGCGTTGGCAACGACCAGCATGGGCTATGCGTTCTCCGCCGGCCGGCTGGATAACACGGCCGGCCGGGAGGCCGTGATGGCGCACGCGGCCGAGATCGTATCGGCTACCGATCTGCCGGTCAGCGCCGATCTCGAGAAAGGCTTTGGCGACGATCCCGAGACGGTGGCGGAGACCATCCGGATGGCAGCCGCGGCGGGAGTGGCGGGCGGCTCGATCGAAGATGCCTCGGGCAATGGAGATCGGCCGATCTATGAGATCGCGCATACAGCGGACCGCATTCGCGCCGCCGTTGAGGCTGCGCGGTCGCTTCCGTTCTGCTTCACGCTGACGGCGCGCGCGGAGAATCATCTGTACGGCCGGCCGGACTTGAAAGACACCATCGCACGCCTGCAGGCCTATCAGGAGGCCGGCGCCGATGTGTTGTATGCGCCGGGCCTCGCCACCAGGGACGATATCGCTGCCGTGGCCGGTTCGGTGGATCGTCCGGTGAACGTTCTGGTGGGCCTGCGCGGAATGCAGTTGAGCGTGGCGGATCTCGCCGCGCTGGGCGTGAAGCGCGTGAGCGTGGGCAGTTCGCTATCCCGCGCGGCCCTGGGCGCATTTCTGCGCGCCGCGCGGGAGATGCGGGAACGGGGCACGTTCACTTATGCAATAGACGCTGCCCGTCCGGATGAGATCGGCGCGATGTTCCAGTGATCTAAGAAAACCGCGGGAGTACGTGAGAACCGCGAACGACGCCACGGGAGGGCGGAGCTTTCGGCGGCGTGGGAGGCTTGCGGATTTTGCCGGCCGTCCAGGTGCGGACGACCTTGGGATGCCGTCCTTTGTCCATCCCCTTATTGTACCGCGCGAATGGTGGCATGCTGGAATCAGGGGCGAATGCCATGCAACTCGTACCCGGCCAACGGCAGCTCGCCGCGGGCGACGCTTATTCGGCCGCGGTGGCCTATGTAACCGATCGCCTGGATCTGGAGGGCGACATCTTCACGGTATTGCGCGAGTGGTTCGCGCGGCCGCAGAGCGGCGTGCGGGCCTGGCTCGGAACGGCGGTGGCGCGGTTGTGGCGCTTCTGGCCGGAAAGCTGGTTTCAGAGCCTGGCGCGGGCGCGGCGCAACGTTCAGTTTCATTACGATCACAATCCGGAGTTCTACCACCAGTTCTTGGATGAGAAGCTGGTCTATTCCTGCGCGTACTTCGAGCGTCCGGACATGACTATCGACGAGGCGCAATCCGCCAAGCTCGACTATATCTGCCACAAGCTCGACCTGCAGCCTGGCGAACGGTTCCTGGATATCGGTTGCGGCTTCGGCGCGCTGCTGATGCGGGCGGCGCGGCGCTACCACGCGCGGGCCAGCGGATGCACGCTAAGCCGGTCGCAATTCGAGACAGCCGCGCGCACGATCGGCGAGCAGGGCCTCGCGAATAACGCCGAGGTGCAACTCGCCGATTACCGCCAGGTCGAGGGCCAGTTCGATAAGATCGCCTCGGTGGGCATGGTTGAGCATGTCGGCGTGCATCGGCTGGCGCATTATTTCGGCAAGATCTACAGCCTGCTGGCGCCGGGCGGCGTGTTTCTGAATCACGGCATTGCGCGTCCCGAAGACGTCCAGCCGGGCGCCGAGTGGCTGTTCCTGCGGCGGAACGTTTTTCCGGGCGGCGAGCTTCCGCACTTGAGCGAGATCATCCGCGCCGCGGGACGCGCTGGCTTCGAGATCCTCGACGTGGAAAATCTGCGTTTGCACTACGCGCGGACCTGCCGCTTGTGGGTCGAGCGCCTGCTGGCCCACGAACAGGCCTGCCGGAAGATCGTGAGCGGGCCGGTGTTCCGCACTTGGGTGCTCTATCTGGCCGCGTCGTCCCTGAGCTTCGAGGCCGGATTGACGGACGTCCAGCAGGTGCTGCTAGCGAAGCGATCCAGCCGCGTTGCGCGGCATTGGACGCGCGCATATCTTTACGGCTGAACCAGCCGATTCACAGCACGGGCGGCGCCACGTCCAGCTTCTTCGCCGTTTCTAGCAGCCGCTGCCAGATTCCCTCGCCGAGCGGAATTCCATTGTTGCGGCGCTCAGCCTCGGCGCGCCACTCCGGATCGCCGGCCACCAGCACTTCGTCGTAGCCCGTGGCGGGCACAGCCGTTTTCACCGTGCACACCAGCCACTCCATGCGCCGCGTGAAGACTTCGACCGGCATGAAGCGGCTGATATCGATGGCCATGAACATCTGGCTGATGCGTGTAGGTTTGCCTTTGATGCGGATGCCGCCTACCTCCGCGCTCATGGCGCCGCCGCTCAGGCCGGCGCAGAGGATCTCGACCAGCATGGCAAGGCCGCTGCCTTTGTAGCCGCCGAGCGGCATGGGCAAGCCGCGCACGGCGGCTTCGGTGCTGGTGGTGGGGACGCCGTCGGAATCCATCGCCCAGCCCGCGGGGATGGTTTCCTCGCCATTCACCAGCGCCTTAAAAATGCGATTGTTCGCCACGGTCGTGGTGGCCATATCGAGCAGCCACGGGCCGGGCACGGACATGCAAATCGGATTCGTGCCGAGGCGCGGCTCCTTCGCCTGCCAAGGCGCCACGATCGGTGAAGCGTTGCACATCACGATACCGATCAGGCCGGCGGCGGAGATCCGGCGTCCCCAGTAGGCGGCCGCACCGAAATGATTCGAGTCGCGCGCGCTCACGATGGCGATGCCGTGCTTCCGCGCGAGTCGCACGGCGTGCTCGCAGCACACCTGGGAAACGAGCTGCCCGGGACCGTTGGCGCCATCGTAGACCAGGCAGGCACCGGACTCGGAAACCACCGAGCCTTCGGCAGCCGGGTCCATGTCGCCGCGCTCGACCTGCTCGATGTAATAAGGCAGCAACTGCACGCCATGCGAATCGACGGCGTGCAGATTGGCATCCACCAGCGCCTCGGCGACAAGCTGCGCGACCGGCCGCGGAAAGCACGCGGCGGCCAACAGGCCGGCCGTCCATTGTGTGAGTTCTTCCGCGAAGATGACGGGCATCGGAATCCACCAGCATAACGCGCGAGCGGCGAACGCTAGAATAAACATGTGGCGGCATTGAGCTTTGAGGACGCGCGACGGTGCGTGATTGAGACGGTCGAGGCCGCGCGCCTGGAGCCGCCTCGGGAAACGGTAACGCTCGAAACGGCCGCCGGGCGCGTGCTGGCCGAACCGATTGCGGCGGACCGCGATTATCCCGCGCTCGCGCGTTCGGTGCGCGATGGCTTCGCTGTGCGCGCCGCCGACGTGCCGGGCGAGATCGAAGTGATCGGCGAAGTGCGCGCGGGCGAGAGCTTCGGCGGCGAAGTCGGCGCGGGGCAGGCGGTTGAGATCATGACCGGCGCACCGATTCCGCGCGGCGCGGACGCTGTGGTGATGATCGAACATGTGCGGCGTGAGGGCACGCGCGTGATCGCGCCGCCCGCCGAGCCGGAGCAGTTCATCAACCCGCAAGCCGGGGAAGCGCACGCGGGCGAGGTGATTTTGCACCCGGGCAGGCGCCTGGACTTCGCATCGATCGCCATGCTGGCCTCGACCGGGCGGGAGCGCGTCTCGGTGTATGCCGCGCCGCGCGTGGCGATCCTGGCGACGGGCGATGAGCTCGTGCCGGTTTCCGCCAGACCGGCCGGCCACCAGATCCGCAATTCGAACGCGTACTCGCTGGCCGCGCAGGTGAGCCGCGCCGGCGGCAGGCCCGAGATTCTGCCCGTGGCGCGCGACGAGCAGGCGCACACGCAGGAACTGATCGAGCGAGGTTTGGGCGCGGACCTGCTGCTGATCTCCGGAGGCGTTTCGGCGGGCAAGTACGACATCGTCGAGCGGGTGCTCGCCGGTCTCGGCGCGGAGTTCTTCTTCGACCGGGTCTTGATCCAGCCCGGCCAGCCGCTGGTGTTCGGTAGGGCGCTTGGCAAGTTCTTCTTCGGCCTGCCGGGCAATCCTTTGTCGACCATGGTGACCTTCGAGATCTTCGCGCGCGCCGCAATGGAGCTGCTGGCCGGGCAGGACGAAGTTTGGCTGCCGATGCCGCTGGCCCGCCTGTCGAGGGACTTCCAGCACCGCGCGGGCCTGACGCGCTTCCTGCCGGCGCGGTTGACCGCCGACGCCGCGGAGGTCACGCCGCTTGCCTGGCGCGGGTCGAGCGACGTACCCGCCCTCACCAGGGCAAATGCGTTCCTGGTCGTGGACGCGGATCGCGCAGCGTGGCAGAAAGGCGACCTGATCCGGGTACTCTTGAAATGACGAAGCTATCGCACTTCGACGATGCGGGCAGCCCGCGCATGGTGGATGTTTCAGCCAAGCCGGAGACTCGCCGCACGGCCCGCGCGCACGCGTTCGTACACATGCGGCCGGAGGTGCTGCGCAGTCTGCCGCAGAATCCCAAGGGCAATCCGCTCGAAATAGCGCGGATTGCCGGCATCGCCGCCGCGAAGAAGACTTCAGACCTGATCCCGCTGTGCCACCCGCTCATGCTGACGCACACCGATGTGGACGTGCAGGTCGAGGCGGATGGCGTGCGCATCATCGCCAGTGCCGCCACCACCGCGCAGACCGGAGTCGAAATGGAAGCGCTGACGGCCGCGGCGGTTGCCGCACTCACTGTCTACGACATGACTAAAGCGCTCGATAAGTCGATTGAGATTCAGGATGTGTATCTCATCGAAAAGACCGGCGGCAAGAGCGGCGATTATAGGAGAGTTTAGTTACGCCTCAGGCGGGCTTTGAGGCCGCCGCAGGCCAATGGGCCTGCCCAACGACGACTACGGCACCCCGCCGAGCCTTCCCGCCGCCTGCAAACGCGCGTCCACGTGATTCAAGCGGCGCGTCAGGCGGGGAGGCAGCAGCGGTATGTGCGCGATCGCGAGCAGGTAATTCGGGATCTCCCAGACGTCGTCCTCCGCCGTCATCCAGCCGATGCGGTCGAAGCGCCGCAGATTGACCGGCCGCGAATAATTGCGCAGCGTCTTTTCCCCCGCCAGGTTGTAATAGTGTTCGAAGTAGGAGATGGCCAGCTCGCGCAAGGTCCGGTAGACGGGTTCGCGGAATCGCAGACCCGAATAGTTGGATTTGGCAATAGCTCCCCAATGGCCGTTCTGCTGGAAGATGGCGAGCACGTGATCGTCGTCACGCACGGCTTCCAAGTCGAGCAGCAGCGGCGGGAAACCTTGCACTCGCAAGGCCGCGGCGGCGAACAACGCGCCCTCCATGCAGTGCGCCACGTGGTCCCGTAGGACCCGCCGCGGTGAGCGACACGTCGGACCGCGCGGTTCCTTGTTGTACCCGATCTCGCTATCTAGGAAGGACTGGATCTTCTCTGGCGTCTTGAGGCGCCGCAGGATGGCGAGTTCGTCCCGGCTGAAGCCGTCGGGCGGATCGATCACCCGCGCATCATGGCCCGCTTGGCTGCGCGGCGGGCCTTCAGACGGGCATTCGCCTTCTGCTGCTTCTCGTAAGCGACGATCTCCTGGCAGGCATCGCAGCGTTTACGGATGCGCGATTTGGTTGTAAAAGTCGCACCGCAGCGCCGGCAGGACTTGGTAATCGTCTCATCGAACGGAAGAATGCCCGGTTTTTGGGGCAGCAAATAAGAATAATGAAATTCGCAGTGACTCATAAGCAACCACCCTCACCCCAGTGCCGCACTGGGCGATATCACGCACCCACCTCGCGCAGGTCGTAGACCTGCCTCAATTCAAGCCGCGCAACCGTTTTCGGCCTCACACGCCCGGGGCGACCCGCACGCACGCACCGATACAGTTGTACCGCAAGGAGTTGCTGTTTCTCCGTCCTCTGAAGCTGCTCCCCACGAGTTCCGCGATGCAACGGCAATGCTCGGGACTCACTCGTACAGACTTCAGCGGACCCATGATTGTACAGTTTCCTTATGCACTCTTGCAACCGAAAAATATGCCAACGCGCGTTCATGCGGCGGTAGCCGGAGCGAACGGCTCGGCCCGGTCGGTCAGTTCCCATGACAGGTGATTTATATAAAATAGCAGAACTGGCTCGGAATAAACGGCCCGAAACTTCTCGAACACCCGCTCGGCCCATCCCTCGGTCAGGTACTGTTTGGCATCCAGGTCCTT
>DATKNQ010000011.1:0-5216 GCA_035541265.1 Bryobacteraceae bacterium | reverse complement strand
CGGCCTGACGATCAGCGAGGACCCGGTCGGCAACACCTTCGCGCGCTGGGTGGGCACCGAACCCGGCCTCCCGCCGATCGGCACCGGTTCCCATATTGATGCCATTCCGAACGCGGGCCTGTATGACGGCTGTGTGGGGGTCCTGGGAGGCCTCGAAGCCATCCGGGTTCTGAAAAAACTCGGCTTCCAGCCGCGCCGCTCCATCGAACTCGTTATCTTCACTGCCGAGGAGCCCACCCGCTTCGGCATTGGCTGCCTGGGCAGCCGCATGATGGCCGGCGTGCTCACGCCGGAACAGGCGCGCACCTTGTTCGATAAGGACGGCCACAGCCTTGAAGAGTTGCGCACGGCCGCGGGATTCACCGGCACACTTGAATCCGTCGCTCTGCCTCGCGGCCGCTTCGAGAAATTCGTCGAACTGCACATCGAGCAGGGGCCACTTCTCGAGCAGGAGGGCACCGACGTTGGGCTCGTGACCCATATCGCCGCACCGGCGAGCATGCGAATCCTTATCGAAGGCGAAGGCGGTCACGCCGGCGCGCGGCTCATGCCCGGCCGCAAGGATGCGCTCGCCGCGGCCGCGGAACTGATCCTCGCGCTCGAGTCCGCTGCCAGATCAACCGGAGCCATCGATACCGTCGGCACCGTGGGGATTTGTGACGTCTTTCCCGGCGCGGTTAACAGCATCCCATCGCGCGTTCGCCTCGAAACCGATATCCGCGACATCGATGCTGCCCGCCGCGACGGCGTGCTCGAAAAGCTTCGCGCCGCCTGTGCCGATGTCTCCGCTCGCCGCGGCGTTTCCATCACCACGGAACTGGTCAACGCCGATCCCCCCGCTACCTGCGACGAAGAGATTCTCGCGGCCCTCGAAGACGCGGCAAAAGCCTCCTCCAAAACGTATAGAAAAATGGTCAGCCGGGCGTATCACGATTCGCTATTCATCGCACGCATCGCCCCGGTGGCGATGCTGTTCATTCCCTGCCGCGGGGGCGTAAGTCATCGCCCCGACGAATACGCATCTCCCGAGTGGATCGGCAGCGGCGTGCACGTCCTCGCGCGCACGCTCGCGCAATTGGCCAGTTAGTCTCCTGCCCCCTGATTGCTCCGGCCGCTTTGAAATAATCCCAACCCGTTGTATCCTAACCCTCAACCCGCGCCGCCGGAGCGCCCCACTTCGCGTTTAAGTACATAAGCCGGCCCTCCGCCGCAGGCTTCCCCGCAATGAGCACCGCCGCGACAACCCGCATCGTAGGCGCTCCCGTCCCCCGCAAGGAAGGCGTGGATAAACTTCTCGGACGCGCACAATACCTTGACGATCTCGAGTTCGATGGCATGTGGCACGGGGCCACCGTGCGCAGCACCATTCCGCGCGGCGCCATTCGCGCCATCCACTTCGATCCGCGGATCGACTGGAGCCAGTTTGCGGTCGTCACCGCGTTCGACATCCCAGGCAGGAACTGCATTCGGATGATCTTCGACGATCAGCCCTGCCTTGCCGACGGCCGCGTGAATCATTGTGACGAAGGCATTGTTCTGCTGGCCCACCCCAGCAAACAAAGGCTGCGTGAAGCCGTCGCCGCGGTGCGCATCGAATACGATCCGCTTCCTCCCGTCTTCACCATCGAAGAGAGCGAGCACCAGGATGTGATCGTTTGGGGCGAGGACAACATCCTCAAGAGTTTCCTTCTCGAAAAGGGCGATGTCGATTCCGCCTGGGCTCGCGCTGCGCACATCGTGGAAGGCGATTACCGCACCGGCGCGCAGGAACACCTTTACATCGAAAACAACGGGGCCATCGCCGAGTACAGCGGAGAGAACGGCGTCACGGTGTGGGGCTCGCTGCAGTGTCCTTTCTACGTGCACAAATCGCTCATGGCCGTGTTCAACTTGCCCGAAGACAAGGTGCGGGTGATTCAGACAGAGACCGGCGGGGCGTTCGGCGGCAAGGAAGATTATCCGTCGATCATCTGCGCGCACGCCGCCCTGCTGGCCATGAAGAGCGGCCACTCGGTGAAGATTGCCTACGACCGCATGGAGGATCTGGCCGCGACCACCAAGCGCCACCCATCGCGCGTACGCCACCGTACGGCGCTCGATGCGAACGGCAGACTGCTGGCCATGGACATTGAATTGTCCACTGACGGCGGCGCGTACCGCACTCTCTCCCCGACCGTCCTATCTCGCGCCACGCTGCACGCGCCCGGCCCCTATGTGTGTCCCAATGTGCGCATTCGCTCGCGCGCCTGGGCTACGAACACCGTGCCGTATGGCGCGTTCCGCGGCTTCGGTGCGCCGCAGGCGATCTTCGCCGTCGAACGTCACATGGACGAGATCGCCGCAGCCATCGGCATGGATCCCGCCGAGCTGCGCCGCAGAAATTTTCTGCGCACCGGCGACACCACCGCGACCGAGCAGCTCATGCGCGACCCGGTCATCCTCGACAAGCTGCTGGATCGTGCCCTCGCCGAGAGCGACTACCACGCTCGCCGCGCCCGCTTCGCGCGGGAGAACCGGACCAATCCCGTTAAGCGCGGGCTCGGCATCTCTGCCTTCTATCATGGCTCAGGCTTTACCGGATCGGGTGAACGTTATTTGAATTCGCTCGCGGGCGTCGATGTCACGCCGGATGGCAAGGTGCGCGTGCTCGTGTCGAGCACGGAATTCGGGCAAGGCACCAACACCATCCTCACGCAGATCGCCGCGGAATCGATTGGCATTGACTACAGCGACGTGATCATGGCCCCGCCAGACACCGGCATCGTGCCCAACAGCGGGCCCACGGTCGCCTCGCGAACATCGATGGTCGTCGGCCGGCTGATCCAGCGCGCCGGAGCACAGCTTCTCGAAATGCTGCGCCAACACGCCGGGCTGCGCGAAGATTTCACACGCCAGGAATTCTTCGCCGCGTGCGGTTGTTATCGCGCTTCGCATGGCGAAGTGGTTTCGCTCTGCCGCTACGAAGCGCCGCCCAATATTTACTGGGACGACGAAACGTACCGCGGTGAAGCCTACGGCGCCTATGCATGGTGCGTGCAAGTGGCCCAGGTCGCCGTCGATAGCGTCACCTATTCAGCCGAAGTGGAGGAATTCTGGTCGGTGCAGGAAGTCGGCCGGGTTCTGAATCCGGTGCTGGCCGGCGGCCAGGTGGAGGGGGGAATCGCGCAGGGCATCGGCTACGCGCTCTATGAAAAGGTGGTCTGGCAGAACGGCCACATGGCCAACAACCAGATGACCAACTACATCATGCCTACCGCGGAGGACGTGCCGCCCATCCACATTTTCTTCGAGGAGATTCCTTTTGCGTACGGCGCATTCGGCGCCAAGGGCATCGGCGAGTTGCCGCATGACGGGCCCGCTCCTGCCATCCTCAACGCCATCAAGGACGCCACGGGCATCAGCTTCAATGCCATCCCGTTGCTTCCCGAAGATGTTTGCGCGCGGCTGGCCGAGCCCGCGCCAGTGGAGGAACCCGCAACCGTATGAGCGCGACGTGGCCGGCGATTCGCATCATCGTGAACGGCGCCCAGCGCGAAGTCAGCGTGCCGCCCATGAAGCGCCTGCTCGACGTGCTGCGCGAAGATCTGCACCTGACCGGCGCCAAGGAAGGCTGCGGCGAAGGCGAATGCGGCTCGTGCACTGTGCGCATGGATGGCGAACTCGTGAATAGTTGCCTCGTGCCCGTGCTGCAGGCTGAAGGCGCGCGCGTGGAAACGGTGGAGGGACTGGCACGCGATGGGGAAATGCATCCGCTGCAGCAGGCATTTCTGGCCTGTGGCGGCGCACAGTGCGGCATCTGCACTCCGGGCATGCTGATGGCCGCGGCGCATCTGCTCGAGCACAATCCGCACCCCGCTCTGGCGGAAATCCGCGAAGGGCTTTCCGGCAACTTGTGCCGCTGTACCGGATTCATCCGCATCTTCGAATCGGTGATAGCCGCCGCCTCTCAAACGGAGCAGACCAGACATGCGGGGTAACGCCGAGGCACACCAGATGGTTGCGCCCGGCACACTGGCCGGCGTGCTCGAACTCATCGCCGGTGAACCAGGCGCTTGGACCCCGATCGCGGGCGGCACTGAATTGATGGTGGCCCACGCCGCCGGCCGTCTGCCCGCATCCCGGCTCGTCAGCCTGTGGGGCATCGCAGACCTGTGCTTCATCGCGAGCCGTGCTGAAGGCATCGTCATAGGCGCCGGCGCCACGTTCACCGACATTCGCAACCACGATGGCGTCGCGGCTGATTTGCCTCTGCTTGCCCGGGCGGCAACGTGGATCGGCTCCATCGCCAACCAGAGCCGCGCAACCATTGGCGGCAACCTCGTCAACGGCTCGCCGGCTGCCGACTCTTCACCCGCGCTTCTTGTTTACGACGCCGAGGTGGAACTCATCTCGGTGCGCGGCAAGCGCCTCATTCCGTACCGCGCCTTTCATACGGGATACAAGAGGAACGCGCTGGCGCCCGATGAGCTTCTCTACGCGATCCATATCCCGCGACGATTCGCCGGGCACCGACAATACCTACGCAAGGTGGGCACGCGCCGCGCGATGGCCGTTGCGAAAGTAGCGCTCGGCGCGACCGCTCTGATCGAGAACGGCATCATCGGCGAACTGCGTCTGGCCGCCGCCAGTCTCGCCCCCTTCCCCGCGCGGCTCTATTGCACCGAAGATTCTCTCTGCGGCAAGAGGATCGATACGGCGAGCATCCGCGCTGCGCGGGCGACGTTGCTTGCGGAAGTGCTGCCTATCGACGACATCCGCTCCACTGCGGAATACCGTCGCCGCGTGGCCGCCAACCTGCTGGAGGAGTTCCTTACCGAATTGCAAAACACGGAACGGCCCCAATGAGCGCAGTCCTTGCCGCGTGGAATGAAGCCGATGGACCCACCGCGATGGAGGAGATGCTGACCTGCTGCGCCGCGCGCCGATGGGCACAGGCGATGGTGGCGCTTCGTCCCTACAGCAGTGTTCAGAGCCTCAGCCTCACCGCCAACAAGGTCTGGAGCACCATGGAAGAGCCAGACTGGCTGGAAGCTTTCGCGGCGCATCCGCGTATTGGCGAGCACAAGGCTGCAGCCGCGAAGACCGCCGCGGAAGGATGGTCTCGGCAGGAACAATCATCGACCGCACGCGCGGCGAAGCAAGTGCTCGCCGCCCTGGCCGCAGGCAATGCACAATACGAGGAACGCTTCGGCTTCACATATATTGTGTGTGCAACC
>DATKNQ010000010.1:0-15968 GCA_035541265.1 Bryobacteraceae bacterium | reverse complement strand
TGGCTGTGGCAAAAAGGATTTCTGGCCCTCACCGGACCGCCGCGCGGAGACGACGAGAACTTCGCCGATGTGGACTGGTCCAAGACCGAAGCCTACGCGCTCGGGCTGAACGGGCTCTATCTCAACATCGCCGGCCGCGAGGAGCACGGCGTCCTGCCGCGCGGCGCACAAACCGAAGCCGTCATGCGCCGGCTCGTTGCGGAGCTGACGCAATATCGCGACCCCCTGAACGGACGCCAGGTCGTCGAAACCGTGCCTGCCACCGGTGCGCCACAAGGTCCGGATTTGATCGTCGGCTATGCCCGCGGTTACCGCGCCTCGTGGGAGACCGCGTTGGGCGCCGCGCCGCCAGCCATCCTCGAAGACAACACCGATCTTTGGATTGGAGACCATTGCATCAACGCCGCCGATGTACCGGGAGTGCTGCTGAGCAATCGCCAGATCCAAGCGCAACAGCCCCGCCTCAAAGACGTGCCGGTGACCATCCTGAAGCTGTTCGGCTTCTGAGCCTCCCTGTTATATTGGTCGATAACTATGGGCCGCATTCGCGTTCTCCCCGATCAGGTGGCCAACAAGATCGCGGCGGGCGAGGTGGTCGAGCGGCCTGCTTCCGTAGTCAAAGAGCTCCTCGAAAATGCCCTGGATGCCGGCTCCACCGAAGTCCGCATCGAAATCGAAAGCGGCGGACGGCGCCTGATCCGCATCTCCGACGACGGCTGCGGCATGCTCCGCGACGATGCCCTGCTGGCCTTCGAACGTCACGCCACCAGCAAACTGCGCGACGTGAAGGATCTGCTCTCGATCGCCACACTGGGCTTTCGCGGCGAAGCGCTTCCGTCCATCGCCTCGGTATCGCGGCTGCTGCTCGAAACCCGTTCCGCGGAAGAGGCTACTGGCACGCGGGTCGAGATTGCGGGCGGCAAGATGTTGCACTGCGACGAAGTGGTGCGGGCGCGCGGTACCACGGTCACTGTGCGCGACCTGTTCTTTAACGTGCCCGCGCGTAAGAAATTCCTGCGCTCCGAGCAGACCGAGCTCGCGCACGTCGCGTCGCTGGTGACGCATTACAGTCTGGCGCATCCGGAGAAGACTTTCCGGCTTACCAGCGGCGCGTCCGATTTGCTGGCGGTGACGCCCGTCGGCACGATGCGCGAGCGCGTGTTTCAAGTCTTCGGTAGCCAGACGCTGGAAGAGCTTGTCGAACTCGGCACGCGCGAGCAGCAACTGATACTGCCGCCGCCTTATGTGCCTCCGTCCGAAGCCGTCGCCGAATCCCGCCGCGAACCGGAAGAGCCTTCCAGCAAAACCTTCCGCCTCACCGGCTTCGTCTCGCGCCCGCAGGTGCAAAAGGCCAATCGCAATTCGATCTTCATCTTCGTGAACCAACGGCTGATTCGCGACCGTCTGCTGCTCCACGCGATCTCTTCGGCATATTACAACCTGATGCCGCACGCCGCGTTTCCCTTCGCGCTGCTCTTCCTCGAATGCGATTGCGATGAGGTGGACGTAAACGTGCACCCATCCAAAACCGAGGTGCGCTTCCGCCACCAGTCATTCGTGCACGATTTCGTGCGCAACGCCATCCGCGAGCGTCTCATCGAGACGCGTCCCGCGCCCGCCTTCTCGCCTGCGGCCGCCGCGCAACCGGCCGCGCGGCTGCCGTACTCCGAATTCTCGCAGATGATCGAGAATGAGGTGGCGCCGGTGGAATCCGAGCCGCCGGCCCCGGAGGCGGAGCCTTCCCTGCCCGCGTTTTCCCTCCGCCCGGGGGCCGCACCCGCGCCGCGTCTCGATTTCGGAGGCCCCGCGATCGCGGTTGCCGATGAGCCCGCGCCCGCTCCCCGCCTGCGCGTGCCCGCGACGCACGGCGCCTTTCCGGCCGACGCCTTGCCGGTTTCCGACGCGTCGCTCGGTGAGCTCTCGGATCTGCGCCCGCTCGGCCAGATCCACGAAAGCTTCATCATTGCCGCGGGCCGCGGCGGCTTGTGGATCATCGATCAGCACGTGGCCCACGAGCGCATCCTGTTCGAACGCGTGCTCAAGCAGCGCGCCGCCGGCAATGTCGAAACGCAGAGCCTGCTCATGCCGCTGATCCTGCAACTGACTCCCGGCCAGCAAATCGAATACGCCCGCATCGCCGATGAGCTGACCGCCCTCGGCTTCGAGACCGAGCCGTTCGGCAATCGCACCATCGCCGTGAAGGCCGCACCCGCGGCCGTCGGTCCGGCGAATCTCGAAAAAGTGCTCAACGAGATTCTCGAAACGGCCGAGGCTGAACTGCGCGGCCTGTCGCTCGACGACCTGCGCCGCTCGATCGCCGCTTCCATCGCCTGCCAGGCAGCCATCAAGATCAATACCCGCCTGGATCACGCCAAGATGGAATGGCTGCTCCGCGCGCTCGCGGCGACCGATTGCCCGATGAGTTGTCCGCACGGCCGTCCCATCGCGCTGCATTATTCCACGCGCGAGATTCTGAGAGCCTTTCACCGCATCTGACCGGCAAGTGGGACAATGAAAGCCATGAAGTGTTGGCCGCTCGCCTGTGCGCACGTGGCGTGCATCGGCATCTGGGCTGTAAGCGCCTCATTGCCTCGCTTAATCGCATCAGACACTCCATCCGCTCTATCCCCACCAACATCCGCGGAGCAAGCGCAATTGCTCGAGGAAGTGCGCGGCTACGCGCGCCACTATGTCCGTGCCCTCCCCGATTTCATCTGCCTGGAACAGACTCGCCGTTATGCGGCTAGTGACAACGACCGGGAAGCCTGGCGCTTGATCGATACCCTCACCGCGCAACTCAGCTTCTTCCATCAGAAGGAAAGCTATAAGCTGGTTACGCAAAATGGCCGCACCGCGAAGGATGCGTCATATCAATCCGCGGGCGGCGCTTTGTCGATGGGCGATTTCGGCAGCACCATGCGCGACATCTTCGACCCAGCGAACGGCGCCACCTTCGCGTGGGAAGCGTGGACTACGCTACGCGGCCGCCGCACGCTGGTTTTCTCTTACCGCGTTCCGCGCCGGCTTTACGCCATCGAATACCAGGGCGACCGGACGGATGACGTACACAGAACCAAGGCGGCTTATCGTGGAGCGGTGTATGTGGATCGGAAGTTACATACCATCGTGCGGATCACGCACGAGGCCGTGGATATTGCGCCTTCGTTCCCAGTTCGCCAAGCCACCGAAGTACTAGATTATGACTTCGTCAATATCAGCGGCCGCGATTACTTTCTGCCGCTGATCGCGACGCTCGAAATGCAGGTCCAGACCTTTGGCGGCAAGGTCTGGGCTAAGAACCAAAAGGAGTTCCGCTTCTATCGCAAGTTCTCGACGGATGCGGTGATCAAGTTTGAAGGCCAGGACCTGCCGCCGAATCCTTAGGCGCGAACAGCTCCGCCCCCGCTAAAATAGAAAAGTGACAGGTCACGAAATCCGTCAGGGCTTTCTCGATTTCTTTGCCGCGCGCGGCCACCGCGTAGTGCGCAGTTCCTCGCTCGTTCCAGCGAACGATCCTACGCTGCTGTTCGCCAACGCAGGCATGAACCAGTTCAAGGATGTCTTCCTGGGCCTCGAAAAGCGCGACTACTCCCGCGCCACCACCGCGCAGAAATGCGTGCGCGCGGGTGGCAAGCACAATGATCTGGAAAACGTCGGTTACACGCGCCGCCATCACACTTTTTTCGAGATGATGGGCAATTTCTCCTTCGGCGATTACTTCAAGGCCGAAGCCATCGAGTTTGCCTGGGACCTGGTCACCAAGGATTACGGCCTGCCTAAAGACCGGCTCTACGTCACCGTTTTCCGCGAGGATGATGATGCCGAGCGTCTCTGGCAGCAGGTCGCGGGCGTGCCCAAAGACCGTATCTTCCGCCTCGACGAGAAGGACAATTTCTGGCAGATGGGCGAAACCGGTCCGTGCGGACCGTGTTCGGAAATTCACTACGACCTCGGTCCGGGAACCTCCGAGCCTGGCCACGAGCACGAGGTCTTTCCGAGCGATGCCGGCGGCCGTTTCGTCGAAATCTGGAACCTGGTCTTCATGCAGTTCGATCGCGCCACCAACGGCGTGCTCACACCTCTGCCGCGTCCTTCGATCGATACCGGACTGGGCTTGGAGCGTGTGGCAGCCGTTCTGCAAGGCAAGCTCTCGAACTACGATACGGACCTGATTTATCCCATCATTGCCCGTGCGGCCGACATGTTCGGCGTCTCTTATGGCGCGGACGCGCGCGTCGACACGGCGCTGCGCATCGCGGCCGATCATTGCCGAGCCACCACGTTCCTGATCCACGACGGCGTGCTGCCATCGAACGAAGGCCGCGGCTACGTGCTGCGTAAGATCATGCGGCGCGCTATGCGGCACGTGCGCATGACCGGCGTCGAAGAGCCGTTCCTATACAAGCTGACGGGCTTCGTCGCCGAGTTGATGAAGCCGGCCTATCCGGAGCTGATGGAAAGCGTGCAGCGCGTCGCCCGCATCGTGAAGGACGAAGAGCACCGTTACGCCACCACCTTCCTGGTGGCCGAGCGCGTCTTCAACGACGAGGTCAAGGCCCTGGCGGACCACGCCATTCCGGGCGCGGTTTCGTTCAAGCTTTACGACACCTATGGCTTGGCGCTCGACGAACAGGAAGATATGGCCCGCGAGCGCGGCATCATCATCGACCGTGATGGCTTCGAGCGCGAGATGGAGCGCCAGCGCGAACGCGCGCGCGCGAGCTGGAAAGGCGCGGAAAAGGGAACCATCGCGCCGGCCTACCAGGAGCTGCTCGCGCAGGGCCGCACCAGTTTTCTGGGTTACGACGAGCTATGCGCCACTTCGCGTGTGCGCGGATTGATCGTCAATCGCGAACTGCGCGGCGAGATCGGTCCGGGAGTGGAAGCCGAGCTGGTGCTCGACCGGACGCCGTTCTATGCCGAGACCGGCGGCCAGGTGGGCGATCGCGGCAGTCTCTCGGCTTCGAATGGCGAAAAAGTCGCCGAGGTGCACACCGCTTATCCGGCCGTGCCGGGCTTGACGGTGCATCGCATCGTCTCCACCGCTGCGATCCAGATCGGCGATGAGCTGCGCGCCGAGGTGGCCGAGCCGCTGCGCCTCTCCACGATGCGCAACCACACCGCGACACACCTGTTACATGCCGCGCTGCGCCAGGTGCTGGGCACGCACGTCAAGCAGGCGGGCAGCGTGGTCGAGCCTCCCAGGCTGCGCTTCGATTTCACGCACTACGCCGCGATGGACCAGGCCGAGATCGAAGAAGTCGAGCGGTTGGTGAACGAGCAGATCCTGCGCAATAGCGGCATCGAGACGCGCGTGCTGCCGCTTGAGCAGGCCGTCGCCACCGGCGCCATGGCTTTGTTCGGCGAAAAGTACGGCGAGCAGGTGCGCGTGGTCTCCGTTCCGGACTTCAGCAAGGAACTGTGCGGCGGTACGCATGTGCGCCGTACCGGCGATATCGGTGTCTTCAAGATCATCTACGAAGGCAGTATTTCGGCGGGTGTCCGGCGCATCGAAGCCATCACGGGCCAAGCGGCGGTTCGTCAATACCAGGAGTTGACGGAAACCGTGCACCGGTTGGGCGAGCTGCTGCGCGCGGCGGAGCCCGAACTGATCGAGCACGTGGAGAAGCTGCTGGCGCGCGAGAAAGCGCTGGAACACGAGAAGCGTGAACTGCGCAGCAAGCTGGCGCACTCGGCGGCGGCCGATCTGGAGAGCCGCGCGCGGACGGTGAACGGCACGCGTGTGTTGGCCGCACAGGCCGACGGCATGGATCGCCAGCAGATGCGCGAACTGGCCGACGCGCTGCGCAACAAGTGGAAGAGCGCCGTGGTGGTGTTGGCGTCTGTCGAGGATGCGAACGTCGCGATTGTTTCCGCCGTCACCAAGGATCTCACCTCGAAAGTGCAGGCCGGCAAGCTGGCGGCGGCAGTGGCGCAAGCCGTGGGCGGCAAGGGCGGCGGCCGTCCGGATATGGCGGAAGGCGGCGGCAAGGACCCTGTGGCTTTACCCGCGGCGCTCGAGCGGATCTACACCGAAATCGAGAGCAAGCTGTGACTCAGTTCGACACCATCGTGGTAGGCGCCGGACCGACGGGCTTGGCTTGCGGTATCGAATTGCAGCAGCGCGGCGTGCGCACGCTGCTGATTGAAAAGGGCTGCGTGGTGAATTCCATTTACAACTATCCGACGAACATGGTGTTTTTCACCACGCCGGAGCTGCTCGAGATTGGGAACATCCCGATGACCAGCTTGAACGAGAAGCCCAACCGGCATGAGGCATTAAAGTACTACCGCCGTGTGGCTGACCACTTCCAGTTGAACATCCACGACTATGAGCGTGTGGAGCGAATTGCAGGCAGTGACGATGCGTTTCATGTATTTACCATCGATCGCCTGAATTGCCACCATACCTATACGGCACGCAAGATCGTTCTGGCTACCGGGTACTATGATGTCCCCAACTTACTCAACGTACCGGGTGAGGAACTTAGTAAGGTTCTGCACTATTATCGCGAGCCACATCCGTACTATAACCACGACGTGGCAGTGATCGGAGCCAAAAACTCCGCGGCCATTGCAGCTCTGGAACTCTTCTGGACCGGCGCGCGAGTGACTCTGATCCATCGGGGAGCGGCGATCTCCGAAAAAGTGAAGTACTGGATCAAACCGAATATCGAAAATCGTATTAAGTGCGGGGAAATCGCCGCGTACTTTAACTCACAAGTTGTGGAAATTCTGCCCGATTCGATCGTCGTTTCCAGGCCGCAGGGTCCGATCGTTTTAAGAAACGATTTCGTATTCGCGCTCACGGGCTACAGCCCTGATCTTAAGTTCTTGAATTCCATAGGGATTACGCTCGATCCCGAGACGCAGCGGCCGCGCACGGACGCGGAAACGTTGGAGAGCGAGCGCCCCGGTGTTTACCTGGCAGGGGTCATTGTGGCGGGTATGCACACGAACGAGATCTTCATTGAAAACGGACGATTTCATGGCAAGCGCATCGCGGAAGCGATTGCCGCCATGCTCGCCGGCTGAAACGTTCTCGCCGCCCCACTCACTAACCCGTGTATCCTCTTTCTGCTAGCGCCGCGAGGCAGCAGGAAACTGTATCTCATGGCGTAGGTGAAACCAATAGCTGGGTTTCAGTATCTAAAGCAAGTGAAGGGGTCGTGGCTATGTTAAACACATTGTTGAACGCTTTACTAGGATGCAGTCACCGCCGGACTACGTTCCCAATCACCCCGGCGCGGAAGACTGGATTGTCAACGGCTCCGGTCCAACGTCACAGTACGTACGTGGTTTGTTTGGATTGCGGCAAAGAATTCGGCTACGACTGGAGTGAGATGCGAATCGGCGAACCAGTAGCCGTGCATGCCTCCACGCAAGCCGCTTTCTCCACGGCGCATCGCTAACTCGATTCACGTACCTGTAACGAGAAAAATTCCTTCACGTTTTCACTAACGAGCTGCGTAAAGCGCTTATCCAGGTAGGAGCGGATGGAAACGTAGCATTGGTCGCAGCGATTGTGCGCCGTGAACTCGAGCACCATCCGCTCGCGCTCCGCGAGGGGAAACTGCTCGAATTGCATGGAGCAAGGTTGTAGCATGCCGTCGGCACGGACCACCAGGAAACGCAGGCCCGCCTTGCATCCAGGCGTGCCTCCTTGCGCGAAGTAGCGTCGCGTCGCGTCCAGCGTGCTGCGCGAGTTGACGATCCAGTTGGTCCGGTCGCGCATCGTCTCCACCACGTCGAGCCCGCGGTTGAGCACCGCGAGCTGCTCCGGCGCGTTCAGGAAGTAATCGCGGCAGCCGGTGCGGCGCGGAGAATAGGCGCTATAGCAGAGATTGACTCCCCACTCGCGTGCCCGTCTCGCGAGCGCGGTAATCTCCTCGACGTTGGCGCTTGTGATACAGCTGTTCAACACAATGTCGTCATAACCCAGGCGCGCCAGGCGCGGCACGATCTCACTTAAGTGTTTGTAGAGTCCCGGGTGCAGGCGAAACTCATCGTGCCGTTCATCCGGAAAATCCAGGCTCACGGAAAACTGGTGGACGCCCGCCGCGCGCAATTCCAGGTAACGCTCCTCGGTCATCAGCGACCAATTCGACACCAGGATGGTGTAAGGCAAACTCCCGCCGCCTTTGATGTTGCGCACGATCTCCACCAGGTCGTCGCGCATCAGAGGCTCCCCGCCCGAAACCTGCACCACGCATGGCCGGAGCACTTGCATGTACCGCCGGTACTCCTCCGGCCGCAGATTGCGGCTGTCGTCTTTTGGGCCGCCGTGATCGCAATGCCTGCAGTAGCAGGTGCAGGAATCGGTGACTTCGAAAGACACCACGATGGGGCGCTCCGCGATCCAATTCAACGATCCGCGCCCGATTATCCGAATCGACTCCAGCAGGGGAACTTTGCGCACTGTCAGCCAACCTGATGGTAACAACCGGTTCAGGGCTTCGCAAGCCGCCTACTTGGCCGGCTCGTCGACCTTCAGAAACTGGTCGGCCTTTACTTCTTTCAACTCCTGCACGATGCCGCTCGGCCACCGGATCTCGACAGACTTGATGGCGCTATCCGCGCCCAGTCCGAAGTGCACGCGCTTGTCGCTCGACGACATGAAGCCCACGCTGACCGACACGTGGTTGTACAGCACGCGGCCGGATGCAGTCGTCAGCTTCACCTTCGCGCCGATGGCATCCCGCGCGCTCTTGTGCCCCATGAGGCTCAGTGTCAGCCAATGATTGCCGCTGTCCGCCGTGTTCATCAGGATGCGCGGCCGCTCGTTCAGCGAAGTCACGACGATATCCATCGCGCCATCGTTGTTGAGATCGCCGATCGCCGATCCGCGCTGGTAGCCGACATGCAAGAAGTCTTTGCCCATCGCTTCGGAAACATCCACGAACGTCTTGCCGCCCTGGCTCTCGAACATGGTGTCATGCTGCGGTGACCTCTCGTTCACCTGGTCCACGTCGCCATTGGCCGAGTAGATGTCCAGCCAGCCGTCGTTGTTGTAGTCGATGAATCCGTTGCTCCATCCCGAGTACGGCTGGCTCAGCGTCTGGACCCGCGAGGCGTACGGATACGTGAACAGGTTGCCCCGATTGCGCAAGAGCTGCCAGATCTGGCCCATCAGGTTGTTATAGAAGATATCCACGTTGCCGTCGTTGTCGTAGTCTCTCGCGTCCGAACCCATTGAAGAGCCGGTGTGTGCGCTGTCGTTGTACGCCACGCCCAGTTCCAGCCCGCGCTCCTGAAAGGTGCCGTTCTTCTGATTGATGAACAGCGAATTCGGCTCGGTGTCGTTGGCGATGAAAATGTCCGGCCATCCGTCGTTGTTGAAGTCCGCGATCGAGATCCCCATTCCCTTGCCGGGGCATGCTCCCAGTCCGGACTTGTCGGTGACGTCTTCGAACTTGCCGTGCCCAAGGTTGTGATAGAGCCGCGGCGGAACGCTCGGGTAGCGGCGCGGATCGCAATAGTATTCCTTGCTGCCCATCGAGCAGCGGAGGTCGAGCTCGGGTGTCCAGAAGGTGTAGTTGTCCACCAGCAGGTCGAGCAGTCCGTCGTTGTCGTAGTCGAACCACGCCGCCACCACGCTCAGCGTCTTGGCTGGCTTGCCGCCGATGCCCGACTGCGCCGTCACATCCGTGAACGTGCCGTCGCCGTTGTTGTGATATAGCGTGTTGCGGCCGGAGCTGCAGAGAAAAAGATCCGTGTAGCCGTCGTTGTCGTAATCGCCGGCGGCCACGCCGAAGTTGAAGCTCAGATCCTTGCCGGTCAGGCCCGCCTTTTCGGTGACGTCCTCGAAGGTCCCGTCGTCGCGCTGCTTCAGCAGGCAGTTGTAGTAAGAGGGATCCGTCTTCCGCATCTCCGGCATCTTGGCGCCGTTGGTGAAGAAGATGTCCATCCGGCCGTCGTTGTTATAGTCGAAGATCGCGACGCCGCCGCACATCGGCTGCGGAAAGTATTTGTGGCCGGTAGCGCTGTTATTGCTGATGTAGGAGAATTTCGATCGCGGCGCGACATCGATGAAGCCGGGCCGCTTGGCGACTTCCGCCGGCCGCCCGGACACGAGCGCCGCCACGAAACCGGCGCCCAGACCGGCGGCGATCAGAGCAGCCTTGCGCTTCAGTTGTTCCTCCGGTAATGGGCCGCGGACCGCATGCTAGACTGAATTTGCCGAGTCGTGAAATCGATCATTCCTATTGTAATCGGAGCCGGTGTGCTGCTGGCCGGTTCCGCCGTGGGGCCCATCGTTTTCGAAGAGATCGCCGGGCGCAGTGGTCTCAACTTCGTCTCGGATAGTTGTCCCACCCCCAACAAAAACCAGCCTGAAACCATGGTGGCCGGCGTCGCGCTGTTCGACTACGACAACGACGGCTACCTGGACGTTTATTTCGTGAACGGCGCCGCCATCCCGTCGCTCAAGAAGGAAAGCCCGAAATACTGGAACCGGCTTTACCACAACAATCACGACGGCACCTTCACCGACGTGACCGAAAAAGCCGGTGTGGCGGGCGAAGGCTACGGCATGGGTGTGGCGATCGGCGATTACGATAACGACGGATGGCCGGACATCTATGTTCTCAACACCGGCGACAATCAACTTTTCCACAACAATCACGACGGCACGTTCACAGACGTCACGAAAAAGGCCGGTGTGGCCGGAGGCGTACTCGACGGTGAGAAAATGTGGTCCGTGTCAGCCGCCTGGGTGGATTACAACAACGACGGTTACGCCGACCTGTTCGTCTCGAACTACTGTAAATGGCAAGTGAATAAGGATCCGTTTTGCGGACCGAAGCAAGGCATGCGGGCCTACTGCCACCCCAACAACTACGCCAACCTGCCGAACACGTTGTATCGCAACAACGGCGATGGAACCTTCACCGACGTCTCCGCCGAGACCGGCATCTCCAAGTATTTCGGTAAAGGCATGGGCGCGGCGATCGCCGATTACGATGGCGACGGCTTCATGGATATTTTCGTCGCCAACGACAATCGTCCCAACTTTCTGTTTCACAACCTGGGCGGCAAGAAGTTCGAGGAAGTGGCCCTGCAATCCGGGGTGGCATACACGCAGAGCGGCAGCGCCATTTCGGGCATGGGCGCCGACTTCAAGGACGTCAACAACGACGGGCGACCCGACATCTGGCATACGGCCACGGAGAACGAATCGTTTCCGTTATTCGAGAATCGCGGCGACGGCCAATTCTGGGAGCGCACCTTCCAGGCGCACCTGCTAGGCACGCGCGACATGTCCGGCTGGTCGAACGGGGTTTTCGATTTCGACAACGACGGCTGGAAAGATCTGTTCGTGGCGCGCGGTAACGTGCTCGATAACATCGCGCTGTTTTCGACCCGGCATTATGAAGAGCCCAATGCGGTCTTCCGCAATCTGGGCAACGGCAAGTTTCAGGACGTGACGGCGACGGCCGGCCCCGATTTCCAAAAGCCCGCGGCGCATCGTGGAGTGGCGTTCGGCGATCTGGATAACGACGGCCGGATCGACGCGGTGGTCTCGGTGCTCAACGGCCAGGCGCAGTATTTCCACAACATCACCAAGAACGAAAATCATTGGATTCTGCTGAAGCTCACCGGCCACAAGAGCAACCGCATGGCGCTCGGCGCGCAGATCCGCATCACCGCGGAGGATGGCTCGAAGCAATATAACGAAGTCACCACCGCGGTCGGCTACGCCTGCTCGAGCGATCCGCGCGTGCACTTCGGCCTCGGCGCGTCCAAGACGCTGCGCGAGATCGGCATCCGCTGGCCGAGCGGCATTCACCAGGTGCTGCACGACGTGCGGGCGGATCAGATTCTGGCGATCGACGAGCCGGCGCAATAGCACGGATGGGGTGGGGCAGGCGCTCCGCCTGCGGCGGCCTCCCAGGCCGCCCGGCGAGACTGAGAGCCTCGCGCAGCCTTAGAGGCTGCTCCACCTAATGCGCTTCGCCGCGCTCCTGCTTCTTATCCTGAGCGGCTTTCAGCTTTTGCACAATGGCCCGCTCGCGGTCGCCGTCTTCCTTGCGCTTCATGCGGTAGTAACCTTGCGCCAGCGAGACGTGCGCCTCCAGAAAATCGGGCGATTGCTTTACCACTTTCTCCAGCGTGGCGCAAGCATGCGCCAGGTCGCCCGCGGCGAGTTGCACCGCGCCTACCTGATACAGCGCGGCCATGCTTCCTGGACGCACCCGCAGCGCGCGAGCCAGCAACTGTTGTGCGCGGTCGTAGTCCCCATCCTGCTTGAGCAGGACCGCCAACCTCAGGTTCGATTCGAAATCGTTGGGGTTGTGCTGGATCTCTTTCTCGAACGCTTCGCGCGCGGCCTGCATGTCGCCGCTGGACATCTCCGCCTCGCCCAGATAAGAGTAGAGATCCGGCAGATTGGGGTTGAGCTCCACCGCCTTCTTCAGGTCCGCGATGGCCGCCGGATATTCCATGGCTTCCAGCTTGGCCATGCCCAGCAACAGGTGCACTTCGGGAGTGTTGCCGTTGTGCATGATGCGATCGATGATCTGCTGCCCCTGCTGCACCTGCTTGTTGCGCAGCAGCGCCATGCCCAGCATGTAAGCGACGGCCAGGTTGCCGGGATCCTGCCGGTCGAACGGCGTGAGCAGTTGGATGACCTTGATGTTTTCGCCCTGCCGCAGCCAGCAATCGGCGAGCACCAGGATCGCCTGTTGATTGTTGGGATCGGCCGCGTGCACGGCCGCCAGTTCGCGGGCCGCGTCCGCAATCTCGCCCTCTTTGTAGTAGGCCAGGGCCAGATTCATCCGGATGCGCGGATCCCTGGCGCCCGCTTTGAGCGCCGCCTGATACTCGACGATGGCTTCAGCGTAGCGCCCGGTGCGCGCCAGCGCCGCGCCGAGATTGGAACGTACATCGGGCGAGTCTGGGCGCAGCTTCAGGTACGCGCGGTATTCGCTGATGGCGCCTTCCACGTCGCCCGATTGATGCTTGGCGATGGCCTGCCGCAGAATCTGTTCGGGCGCTTCCTGCGCGGCGGCGAGGAACGCCAAACAACAAAGACCGAACGCCAAACAAAGGCTACGCGCCATAACGAGACATCCGTCAGGCAGATTCAGGCGAAACCACCGGCAACGGCACGCGATAGCGGCCATCGAAGACCTCGCCGAAAATCTCCAGGATCTGGTCGTGCACGTGCCCATTATCCGCCAGCAAGTGCGGCGAGTTGAAACTGTGCGGCCGGCCGCACATATCCGACACGCGCCCGCCGGCCTCGGTCACCAACAAACGTCCCGCGGCCATATCCCAGGGCTTCAATCCGAATTCCCAGAATCCGTCCAGACGGCCGCACGCCACCCACGCCAGGTCGATGGCCGCCGAACCGGTGCGGCGCACGCCGTGCGTCGCCATGGCGAGCTGATGATAGAAATGCACGTTCACGTTCAAGTGGCGGCGGCGGGTGGGGAAGCCGGTACACAACAAGCTGCTATCGAGGCGCGTGACCGCCGAAACGCGGATGCGGCGATTGTTCAGCCACGCACCCGAGCCCCGCTCCACCGTGAACATCTCCTGCCGCAGCGGATCGAACACCACGCCCACGATCATCTCGCCCGCTTGTTCGAGCGCCAGCGTCACGTTGAAGATGGGCAGCGAATGCGCGAAGTTGGTGGTGCCGTCGAGCGGGTCGACATACCAGCGATATTCGGAACTGCCCTCGTGTCCGCCGCCTTCCTCGGCCACGATCCCGTGCGATAGAAAGCGCGACCGCAGGCGCTCGACCACCAGCCTTTCCGACGCGCGGTCGGCTTCCGTGACCAGGTCGAATTCGCCTTTCAACTCGAACGGAACGCGCCGTTCATAGTACATCGCGAGCAAAGCGCCGGCTTCGCGCGCAATTTCGACAGCAGTTTCCAGAGGGCCGGGCATGCGCCGTCTCTAAGATCCTTCCACCAGGTACTTGATCTCGTGTTTGTAGATAAACAGGTTCGGCGCGCCCTTCCGCGTCAGGCGGATAAAGGAATGATCGTAATACTCGATCGTGCCGGAAACTTCCTCGCCATCGGTCAGCTTCACACGGACCGGGACTTCCGCTTCGATGAGGTGTTTGAGGTATCGCACCTCTTCGAAGGTCTGTTCGGGAGCGCGATTTCCGGGTTTTCCATCTGGCTTAGGCGTAACTGGTTCTCCTATGGATTTCCGCTGGGCAACGTCATGCGAGCGCCAGGCCGCCCACCGTTATCCTCCGCATCCCCATAATAGCCATTGCGCGACGTCACTCGCAAACCGGGACGCCGCACGCGTACCTGCAGGTTGTGAAAACGGTCCTTGGTCAGCGGCACACCCTTTGGGTAGTAACCGAGCATGTACTGCGTACGCAGTTCTTTGATGATGTCGGTGAAGGCCTGGTCGAGAGCATCGCCCAGAGTCGGTTGGAACACCCGGCCGCCAGTCCCGTTGGCCATGGTAATCAGCGCATGCTCGCCGCCGATATTGCGCCCGGCATCGTTGGCGATGGGGACCACCAGCACGGGATAGATCACCGTATCCGCCAGTTGCGCGGCATTCAGCGCGGCATGGAAATCCTTCACGCTGGTGGTATCGCCGCCATCGGTAACGATCACCATCACCTTCCGGCCGTCGCGCGTTTCCAGTTCGTTGGATGCCAGGTAGATCGCGTCGTAGAGCGAGGTGCCCGCTTCGCCTTGCAGCATGCGTAGCGAATGCTCGAGCGGCGCTGCGTTATGCGTGAAGAAGTTGTGCAGCGTAACCTGATAATTGAAACTGTACAGTGCCACCGCGTCTTTGGGATTGCCTTCGGCGAACAAGTCTTTGAAAAAGCGCACCACCGAATCGGTTTCGTACTTCAGATCCTTGGCGGTGGAACCGCTGGTGTCCACCATCATGGCGACCGAAAGCGGCTGCGCCGTTTGACGCTCGAAGACCGCAATCTGCTGCGGTACGCCGTTGTCGAGCAGCTCGAAATCGTCCTTATTCAGAGCCCCGACCAGCTCGCCCGCGGGATTCTTGACCGTAGCGACCACCCGTACCAGGTTGACCTGAACGCGAAACTGCGCTCCCAGGGCCGCGGCGAACAACAGGCCGGCGCTAGCCGCCTTGAGCCATTGGAGCATTACGGTCCCATTCTCCTTCCACCCAGACCTCACCATCGGAGAAGTGTTCCTTTTTCCAGATCGGCACCGTTCGCTTCAGGCGGTTGATCCCCTCGAGTGCGGCTGCGAAGGCGGCCTGGCGATGGGCCGCTGTAACAATTACGGCGACACTGGTTTCGCCGATCAGCATCCGGCCGACGCGATGCACTATGGCGATCCGGTCGATCGGATATTCCGCCGCAATGGCTTCCCCAATGCGAGCCATCATCTGGATGGCCATCGGCTCGTAACACTCATAATCCAGAAAATGCGTTTCTCGCCCGCCGGTATTGTTGCGGACCACGCCCTCGAAGGTGATGAGCGCGCCCGCATCGCCCCGCAGCAGCCGGTCGGCGATCTTGCGCGGCACAATGGGATGCTCGGTAATGCCGAAGAAATTGCCGTTCTCCGAGATCTGCTGCAAATAATCCGAGCCGCCGCTCACCGGCGGCAGAAAGGCGATCTCATCCCCGTCGGCCAGGGTCTGGGAAGGCGGCGTAAACTCGTGATTGCGCGCCAGCATGATGCTGCCGGCCATCTGACGCATGCGTGGATAGCGCGTGCAGTACTGCTCGAAGACGTGGCCCAACGTGGCGCCGGGTTCCAGGTCGAGCTGTTCTTCGGCCCTCCCCGCCACATCCTTCAGCATCCCGAAGAATAGAACTTTCATGCGCACTTCTCCGTGTAGTTTATCAGACGGGCCAGACGGGCCATTCGTTGCGCTCCGTTATAATGACCCCAATGCCGCCGCACGAAACCTGCATCCGCGTCCGGTACGCGGAAACCGATCAGATGGGCATTGTCTACTACGCCAATTACCTGGTATGGATGGAGGTCGGCCGGGTGGAA
>DATKNQ010000009.1:0-6918 GCA_035541265.1 Bryobacteraceae bacterium | reverse complement strand
ATGCATGCTCTCCGCCACCACGTGATAATAACGAAGACCGAAGACCAGCCCCAGCACGGCCGCCGCGAAACTCACCGCCGCGCGCGCGAACCCCGACTTTATGCCTGCGATGATCGAAACGATCAGCAGCAGGCCCAAGGTCAAATCGATCCAGTTGTTCATCGCCGCCTCATGAGCCATAATACGCCACCGGGTCCCCGATTGTTCCAATTTCGAGTTCCCCCCGCCGGGTACGCGATATAATGGCAGCCGATTCGCCGGGCCGGCGTTCTAAGGCCGGCGTTCTAAACAAGGAGGGGCTATGAGACCCATCGTTGCGTTCTCCGCGATCCTGTTCTGCACCGGGATCTCGGCCGCGCAAGACCCAGCCGCCAACACCGGTTGGACCCTCAACGGTTCCGCCATACTCAAGAAGGTGCCGGACGGAGGCGGTTATCGCATCCGCCTCACCGCCAATCAAACCTTTCAGGCCGGTTCCGCTTTCTTGACGGCGCCGATTGCCTTCGGGAATGGCAACACATTCAGCTATTCCTTCCAGTTTCAAATGACCGACCCGAATTCCCAGGCTTCTGACGGTATGACGTTCGTCCTTCAGACCGCGGGTCCCACTGCTTTGGGGGCTAACGGCGGATGTCTGGGATATGCGGGCTCCGGCTCCGACTGCGTGTCGCCTTACACCGGCGGCATTATGCCCAGCGTCGCGGTGGAGTTCGACACGTGGCAAAACAGTCCGTTCGACCTCAACGACAACCACGTGGCCATCCTCACCAACGGCCAGTTGGACGATACCGACCCGCAGACGCCGTATGGCGTTACGAACTGCCAGCCCGCCGGCGCATTCGGCTGTATGAATAACGGAGATGTCTGGTCCGTCTGGATCAACTATGACGGCGCCAGTCTGCATGTAGCCCTGGCCGATGATTCCAGTAACCGTCCCCCAGACTTGATCGACTACCCGATTGACATTCCAGGCATCCTCGGCGGATCGTCAGCATACATAGGATTTTCAGCGGGCACAGGCGCCGGCGACGAAAACCACTATGTGATGAATCTGAAGCCAGGAAAGCCCTAAGAGCGCGCCCCTATACCTAGAGGAACTCCTCAAATCTGGAGCCTACCCGCCCAGGTCGACCGCCGCGCCGATCCCCTGTTGCCGCGCCCGCTCGAAAACCAGCCGCGCCGCCGCCAGGTCCTCCACCGCCAGGCCCAACCCCTTGAACACAGTGATCTCCCTGTCCGATGCGCGTCCCACCGCGCGCCCCGCCACGATTTCCCCCAACTCCGCCGTGACATGCTCCCGGCCGAAGCGCCCCTCCGCGAGCCCCATCACGATATCGCCCGACTCCTGAAACGCCGACGCCCGCGCATCCACCACCACCCGCGCCCGCGCCACCAGCGCCGCATCCATCTCCCGATGGCTCGGCCGGCACGCGCCCACCGAAATCACGTGCGCCCCCGCCGCCACCCATCCATCCGCGATCGCCGGCGTGGTCGAATCGGTCGCCAGCACAATCACCCCCGCGCCGGCCACGGCCTCCTCCGCGCTGCCGCAAGCCCGCACGCCGCACTCGCTCGCAAACGCATCCAGATGCGCGGCCGTCGGACTCCACGCGCGCACCTCCCGAAACCGCCGCACCAACCCGAACGCCGCCAGGTGGCTGCGCGCCTGCACGCCTGACCCGAGTATCGCCAGCACATCCGCATCCGCCCGAGCCATGTGCTTCACCGACACTGCCGACACCGCCGCCGTCCGTATCTCTGTAATCAGCCGCCCATCCATCAGCGCCAGCAGCGCCCCGGTCTCCGCATCGAGCAACAGAATGCTGGCGCGATGCGTAGGCAACCCGCGCGCCTGGTTGGCCCCCATCACCGTCACCAGTTTCGCCCCCATCGCCGCCGGCTCGCGCACCAACCCCGGCATCGCCGCGAAGAACGCCGCCGGCCCGATCTCCACCACCGGCCGCACGGGCTGCACCACCGCGCCGGAGGAAAATGCCGCCAGGACGCTCTCCATCGCGCCGATCAAATCGGCCATCGGCAACACGCGCCGCACATCCGCTTCACTCAGGCAGAGCGTCATCGAGTAAGTAGCATCCAGTGTAGCGAAGCGCCGCGCGTGTTATATAACATCAGGCATGCACGATTACTGGCAAACCGTGATCAGCCGCCAGTTCGCCGCGGCGATCGAGATGTTGCGCTCGGCCATCGAGGCCTGCCCGGACAACCTGTGGGATGACCGTGCCGATGGAACGCCTTTCTGGCATCTGGCCTACCACGCGCTCTTCTACACGGACTTCTACCTGTCACACGACGCGGAATCATTCCAGGCCAGAGATTTCCATGTTGAAAAGGCGAACCACCTGCCCGGCGATTACCCGCCAAACCTGGGTGTCGTCACCACCCCGGACAAGGCTTTCACCAAGGCCGAGCTACTGGACTACGCCGATCACTGCCTCCGGAAAAGCGACGCAACCTTCCAGAAACTGACCGAAAAACGGGCCCTCGAGCGCTGCGGTTTCCCGTGGTACCAGTTGAACGTCGGCGAGTTCCTGCTGAACACCCTGCGCCACACCCAGCACCACACCGGTCAATTGACCGTGCTCCTCCGCCGCCGCGCCAATGCCGGCATTCGCTGGCTGGGGACCAAGGGCAATCAGCCGCCTCCGCCGACATGGTAACTAATCGCCGGCCGGCTCCCATAGCTCGACCGCATTGCCCTCCGGATCGTACACCCGCGCAAAGCGCCCATGCGGATAAGCCTCCGGATCGACTTTCACCGCAATTCCCGCCGACTGCAGTTGCGCGACGATCGCATCCAGACTGCGCACGCGAAAATTCACCATCCACGATTTCCCGCCGTCGCCAAAATAATCCGTCGTTTCGGGGAACGGCGCGAATACCGTCGGACCGGCCTCCTGTTGCCACGGCTCCTGATCGTAGCTCGCCATCACCAGGGTAGCTCCCAGATGGTCCCGATACCACTGCCCCAGCGCCTTCGGATCGCGCGCGCGAAAAAACAAACCGCCGATACCCGTCACATGCTCCATCGTTCCATCGTGCCACACTCGCTGCGTGCGGGATACACTCAAAATGTGAAAAAATTGTGCGCGCTCACACCGGAAAAACTCGCGCGCGCCGAAGCCCGCCTGCGCCACCCCGCGCCCGGCAGCCGTATCGAAGCCGCACAGAGGTTCGGCATCGACCTCACCTTGCTGATGAGCACTCTGCGCCGCACGCCCGCCGAGCGCGCCCGCCACATGCACGACATGTGTCAAGCCGCGGAACGATACCGCGGCGCTGCTCGCAAGAAGCAGCGATGAACGTCGACATCGCAGGACGCAACCTGACGCACCCATCGCAATATGCCAATATAGGCATGCACTGCAATTAGATGAAGCTCATGTGGCTTACCGATTCCCGGCGGAACGAAGGGCAGTTCTCGCAATCACCGGCGACTTTCGAAGCCAGCCGAAGCGGTCTAGAATGGGAGGCGAGGTCACATCCAGTGCCACGTCAGTTCGATGTCGTTATTGAGCGCGACTCCGAGGGCTATTACGTAGCTTCGGTTCCCCAGATTCCCGCCTGCCACACGCAAGCGCGATCTCTCGACGAGGTCACAGAGCGTATTCGCGAAGCCATCGAACTCTGTCTGGAAGTGGAGGGCAGTCCGGAACAGGAGTTGGAGTTCGTTGGAATCCAGCGTGTGACCATCGCAGCATGAGCCGAGCTCCGCGCGTCACCGGCCCCGATCTCATTGCCGCGCTCGCAAAGGCCGGTTGCCGTGTTCTGCGGATCAAAGGCAGCCATCATTTCTTGCGGCATGCGGATGGACGGAGCACGGTCGTGCCCGGGCACTCCGGCGAGACCACCGGCCCCGGGCTCCTTCGCAAGATCCTCCGACAGTCGAGCAATTCTCGGAACTCCTGTAGAGGCGAGTACCTTCCGGAAACGAACCAGTCGCCCCCGCGCGGCCTTAAAATAGCTTAATTAGCACCCGGCGCCCATCGTGCGCTCCGTCATCGAAAACGGCCGTATCCTGAAACTCCAGGAAACCCGCCGCACGCGTCCGGGCGTCTATGTCTACGTTTACGAAGGTGTCTCGGATGGCGCAGACCGGGAAATCCCAGCAGCCCGCCCGCATCAACGGCCAGATCATCATCGACCAGCTCGTCCGCAATATGGAACTGGGCCAGTTCGAAATGGGCTACAGCGTGCTCGTCCCCTGCATCTTCAGCGTCTACCTGCACCCTGACGACTACACCCGCCTGGCCAGCATTCAGGACCTTATTAAAGAAGATGCCCGCCGCGCCCTCGCCGCCCAGCTCGCCCAATGGAACGCCCGCCCGCCGCTGTTCAAGCGCGGCAAGAAGACCAAGCTGTTCCGCATCGCGCGCAACGAATGGTGGATCGAGTTCTTCGCCGACAGCGAAGCCGTGGTGCCGGCCGGCGACGTCGAAATCCACTCCGAGCTGAACGACACGCCCCAGCCCGGCTACCGCGGCGTCAAAACCAGCCTCATCGATCGCGAAACGTCCGTCACCTCCGCCCGCGTGGCCCACGACCGCACCCTCACCCGCCGCGGCGCCGGCGAGATCTTCGCCGAAATCCGCTATGAAGACGACTCCGGCCCGCAAAGCTACTTCGTCACGCAAAACGAAATCACCATCGGCCGCGGCGGCGAGGATCTCTCCGTCGACCTGCCGCTCTATACCAACGACGAAGTCTCGCGCGAGCACCTGCGCCTGCGCCGCGACCCCGCCACCGGCCAGTTCACCGTGGCCGACCAGAGCCGCAACGGCACTTGGCTGAACGGCCGCAAGCTGCCGCGCGGCGTCGAAGAGCCTGTCCCCGATCGCGCCCGCATCCAGGTCGCGGAAGTCATCACGCTCTCGTTCGAAGTCAAGAAATGATGGAGCCGGTATGCATCTCTACTCGTTTCACATCCCCTTCGTTCTCCTGTTTCTGGCCCTGGTAGTCTGCTTCGTCGCGTTCCACGTGGCGCGAGGACGCGATTGATGGGCACCGCGGTCGCGTGGCGGGCAGGCGTGGCCAGCGACACTGGCCTGGTGCGCGACTCGAACGAAGACCGCTACTGGATCGACGCGGATAACGGTATCTTCCTGGTAGTCGATGGCGTCGGCGGACGCGCCGCCGGTGAAACCGCCGCCGAAACCGCGGTCGATGTCATCCGCACCCAGCTAGCCGACAACGAAGGCGATGCCGAACTGCGTGTCCGCCGCGCCATCGCGGCCGCCAACAATCGCATTTTCGAAATGGCCGCCGTCACCGAAGATCTGCACGGCATGGCCTGCGTACTCACGCTCGCTGTGGTCGAAGACGACGAGCTGGTGATCGGCCACGTGGGCGACTCGCGCCTCTACCTCATCTGGAACGGCGGCATCCGCAAGCTCACGCCCGATCATTCTCCCGTCGGCGAAAGCGAGGATTCGGGCGAGCTCACCGAAGAGCAAGCCATGCTCCATCCCCGCCGCAACGAAGTCTTTCGCGACGTGGGTACGCGCCCGCATCAGCCGGGAGACGCCGGCTTCATCGAGATCCGCCGCTGCCAGTTTAAACCGGACGCCGCGTTCCTGCTGTGCAGCGACGGCCTCAGCGATCTGCTGCCTTCCGCCGCCATTCGCGAAATCGTCGAGCGTTACGGTGGCGATCCCGGCGAGGTCGCGCGCGAACTCGTCGAAGCCGCCAACGATGCCGGCGGCAGCGACAACGTCACCGCGCTGCTCGTCACCGGCAGCGAATTTCACGGCCGCGCCCGCCACTCCACCACGCGCATGCTCAGCGCCGTGCCCGCCGCGCCGCGCTGCTCGCCGCTTGCCGGGCGTGTCGCATTTCTGATTTACGGCACGCTGCTGGGCTTTCTGCTCGGCATCGCGCTGCACGCCGTCAAAGGCTGACCATGCAACCCGCCACGCGCTTCGGACCTTACGAGATCATCCGCCGCCTCGGCAAGAGCATGAACGACGTATATCTGGCGCTCGATACGCGCTCGAATCAGCAGGCCGCGCTCAAGCTGATCAAGTCCGGCCCCGATGCCGTCTCCCGCCTGGTCATGGAATCCGAGCGGCGCGGCGCGGCCATTCAGCAGAGCCTGCGCGCGCTCGATCCGCGCGTCATCGAAGTCTACGATTACGGCGATCTGGATGGCTACTTCTTCGTCGCCATGCAGTACGTCGAAGGCCGCAACCTGAGCGAAGTGCTCGCGCGCGATGGCCGCCTCGGCCCCGAACGCGCCGCGCGCATCGCGCTCGAAATCTGCATCCAGCTCGATAAGTTCCACACCTTCCGCCCGGGCGACGGCGCCGCCGCGGTAGTCGTCCATGGTGATATCAAGCCCTCCAACATCCACCTCGGACCCAACGAAACTGTCCGCCTCCTCGATTTCGGCATCGCCAAGACGCTGCGCCCCGACCGCGATTCCACCATCCACCAATTCGGCAGCCCCAGCTACTGCTCGCCGGAACGCCTGGGCCGCTCCGCGGTCGATGCGCAGGCCGACCTCTGGGCCGTCGGAGCGACGCTCTACGAAATGCTCGCCGGTGCGCCGCCCTACCAGGCCGAAAACACCCGCAAGCTCGAAAGGTTGATCCAGTCGCGCCGCCCGCCGCGCGCGCTTCCCGCATCCTGCCCGGCTGCCATCAAAGCCATCGCGTCGAAATCGCTGGCGCCCGATGCCGCCCGCCGCTATCCCTCCGCCGCAGCTTTCGCCCACGACCTGCAAGCCTTCCTCGATGGGGCCGAAACCGTCGCCGAAAAAGAGAAGCGCGGCTCCTGGAAACCCAATCCCACGCTCGAATCCGGCCGCGCGTCAAACGAACCCAAAGCCCGCCGCAGGCTGCCGCGCCGCTTCCGCCGCGCCGCCATCCGCTTCGTGGCTTCGCTCGCCTGCATCCTCACCGG
>DATKNQ010000008.1:0-2662 GCA_035541265.1 Bryobacteraceae bacterium | reverse complement strand
TATTCCTATGTTCCTTAGCATCAAAGAGATGGAATTGCGGAAGATTCGTTTCGACGAAACTTTCGCCCCCGGAGAACTGGATTTCAAAGACGACGAGATTCAGCAGGCGGGTCCGCTGCACGCCCAGGGAACAGCCGAATTGTTGGCCAATACCGACGGAGAGGTCCGTATCCAGGGCCGCTTCGACGTGCAGATGGAGACGGAGTGCGACCGCTGCCTCGGCCGCGCGCGATTTCCGTTGGACACCAGCTTCGATCTCTTCTACCGGCCGATGTCCTACATCGCGCGCGAGGAGGAAGTCGAAATCGACGAAGGTGAAGCCGAGTTGGGCTTCTACCAGGGCGGCGGGATGGAACTGGAAGATATCTTGCGCGAGCAGGTGCTGCTGGTCATGCCCATGCAGCGCGTCTGCCGCGAGGATTGCAAAGGTATCTGTCCCACTTGCGGCAAAAACCGCAACGAAACGCCGTGCGATTGCAAGGAAGAGCCCGCCGGTAACCGCTGGGGCGCTCTCCAGGGTCTCAAAGACCTGAAAGCACATTGAACCCGCAGTTCCGGGGTAAACTCTTAGAGGTAACGAAATGCCGAATCCGAAACGACGCCACTCCAATCGGCGGACGCAGAATCGCCGCGCGCACGACGCGCTGAAGACTCCTGGGATGTCCGAGTGTCCCAACTGCCATGAGCCCAAGCTGCCGCATCGCGTGTGCCCGCACTGCGGCCAATACAAGGGCCGCGAAGTAGTCGAAGTCGAACAGGAGTAGCCAGCCGCCAAACATGCTCACCATTGCCGTGGATGCAATGGGCGGAGACCACGCTCCCAAAGCGGAGGTCGAGGGCTCCGTCAAAGCCGCCAGGACGTTGGGAATCCGGGTGATCCTGGTGGGGCGCCAGGATGTGATACGCCGCGAATTGCAGGAATACGACGATCATCGCGGACTACCGCTTGAAATCGTGCATGCCAGCGAACAGGTGACCATGGACGACATGGCCGCGCGCGCCGTGCGCTCCAAACGCGATAGCTCCCTGCGTGTAGCGTCCCGCTTGGTGCGCGACGGCATCGCCCAGGGCTTCGTCTCCGCCGGCAATACCGGCGCCGTCATGGCCACCGCCAAGATGGTGCAGGGCGTGATTCCGGGCGTCGACCGGCCGGGCTTGGCCGGCATCTTTCCTACCCTGAACGGCAAACCTGTCGTCGTAATGGACGTGGGCGCCAACGTGGATTGTTCCCCGCGCATGCTCGCGCAGTTCGCCGTGATGAGCGAAATCTATTCGCGCGTGGTGCTGCACCAGGCACGGCCCAAGGTCGGCCTGCTCTCGATCGGTGAGGAAGAGCACAAAGGCAACGAGACCACCCGCGCCGCTACGCCGTTACTCAAGAATCTGCCCATCGATTTTGTGGGTAATGTGGAAGGCCGCGACATCTATACAGGTAGGAGCGACGTGATTGTGTGCGATGGTTTCATCGGCAACGTCGCGCTCAAAGTGAGTGAAGGCCTGGTCGAGATGGTGAAACAGATGTTGCAGGAGTCGTTGCGCGCCACCATCACCCGCCAGATCGGATATGTGCTCGCGCGCGCGGCCTTCTCCGATTTCAAGAAGCGCGTGGATTATTCCGAATACGGCGGCGCGCCGTTGTTGGGCGTCCGCGGTATCACCATTATTTGCCATGGCCGTTCCAATGCGAACGCCATCAAGAATGCGATTCGCGTGGCCGCGGAATTCTCCGCCGGTCATGTGAACCAGCGCATCGAGGATGAGTTAGCCAATGGCCGGCGCGCGGTTTAAGGTTCTTCTTCTACTGGCGGCCTTGCCGCTGCTCGGCGCCCAAGGCCCCAACTACGTCCACTGGACCCTTTCGCTCGACCCGGCCTCCGCCGCGCCGGGCGCGAAGGTGACCGCCCGCCTCGAAGGCCAGATCGATTCCGGCTGGCATCTTTATTCAATGACCACCGCGGCGGCCATCCCGACCACTATTAAGGTTGCAGCGAATCCGGCGGTCGACAAGATTCGCATCTTCCAGGCGCCGCCCAAACGCGCCTACGATCCTAATTTCCAGCTCGATACCGAAACTTACGAAAACACCGCGGCATTCGTCTTGGAATTGCAGCTCAAGCCCGATGCGCCGGCCGGCGCGACGCCGATTTCCGCCGAAGTCCGCTACCAGACCTGCAACGATAAGGTCTGCATTCCGCCCGTCCGCCGCACCGCTACCGCGACGCTGACCATCGATCCCGGCGCGCGTGCGGCCGCGCCTGCAATTCCCGCAGGCTACGCCGAAGTGACCGGCGCGCCAAAACCGCCGCGAGCCGCCGCAACGCCGGCGCCCGAAAGCCCCGATTCACAGGGTTTGGGGGCGTTCCTGCTGCTCGCCTTCGGCGTCGGTCTGGCAGCCATCTTCACGCCTTGCTGTTTCCCCATGATCCCCATCACCATGTCGTACTTTCTGAACCGGCAGGGATCGCGGCGCGAGGCGATATTTCACGCAGTGCTGTTCTGCCTGGGGATCGTGGTGCTGTTCTCGGGATTGGGCCTGCTCACTACGGCAATTTTGGGTCCGTTTGGCGTAGTGCAGTTGGGTTCGAATCCGTGGGTCAACGGCTTTATCGCGCTGGTGTTTCTGGCCTTCGGACTGAGCCTGCTGGGCGCGTTTGAAATCACC
>DATKNQ010000007.1:0-5388 GCA_035541265.1 Bryobacteraceae bacterium | reverse complement strand
CCAGTGCTGCGATCAGTTGCCGCCGCGCGTCCGGTTCACGCAGGACCTCGTGTAGCGCCTGCTCTTTCGCCAGTGCGTCAAACAACTCCTGATCTTCGAGTGCGGCTTCGAACAGTTCGCGCCGCTCGGCTTCATTCAGCGTGCCGGTCGCGTATCCACCCAGCAGCTTTTGGATTTGATCGCGGCTCATTTGCCGGGCTCCCAATCTCCGCCCATGAGCTCCAGCAAATGCTTGCGGCAGCGGTGGTCCCACGTATAAACGGTATTGATCGACTGCGCTCCCATGCGTTTCTGAATCTCGCCGAAGTGCAAGCCCTGCAATTTCAGGCGCAGCAATTCGCGGCAGCGATCGCCCAATTGCGCCACGGCCTTGGTCAGGCGCTCCAGCATCAGCTTGCGCTCGAGCAGCGTGGCGGGATCGGCCTCCAGATCCGGCAACTGAATATCGGTCACGGAAACCTGCGTATATTCCCCGTGGCGTTGCGATTTGCGGCGCAGGCTCATGATCTTGAACCTCGCGATCTGAAGAGAGAGAGGAACGAGTTCCTCCAGGCGGTCCACCTGATTGTACTTCTCATGCAGGAGGATCAACACCTCCTGCGCCAGGTCTTCGGCAATATCCCTCGCAAGATGAGATGCCGCGAAGGTCACGATCCTTTCACGCAGCTTGCGAAGGATCTCCTCTCGTTCCACGCTGTTCTATGATAGCAGCGGCCCGCGCCCTTTACCGCCACGTGCGGACTCCTGCAGACCCTAATTGTCCGGGGTATTCTCCATCTTGTTCTCGCAATTTCTTGATCCGGTTGGTCTGCCGCCTACTTCCAATCCGCCGTGAAGATGTTGAACTCGTAATTCTCCTTCGCGTCGCGGTCCGAACAAAACACCAGTGTCTTGCCATTCGGCGAGAATTCCGGGAACGACGTGAAGCCGCCGAAATCGGTGACCTGCTCCAGATTGCTGCCGTCCAGGTCCATCATATACAGCTCGAATTTGCGCGTATCGCAGGCGTGTTTGTTCGACGAGAAGAGGATTTTCTTGCCATCAGGCGTGAATGTAGGCGCGAAGCTGGCGCAGCCGAAATCCGTGAGGGTGCGCGCATGGCTGCCATCGGCGTCCGCCACCACGATTTCCATCTTCATGGGCGCGGTCAGATTGTCGGCCAGCAGCGATTTGTAGCGGGCCATGGTCTCCGGCGTCTTCGGGTAATTGGCGCGCCACACCAGCTTGCTGCCGTCGCGCGAAAAGACCGCGCCGCCATCGTAGCCGGTCTGATGCGTGATCTGCCGCTTGTGCGAGCCATCCGTCTTCATGCTCCACAAGTCGAGGTCGCCGGAAGCCAGCGACGTGTACACCACATTGCCCGTTTTCCAGTTGACGGTGGCTTCGGCGTCGTAACCGGGCGTGTTGGTGAGTTGCTTCAGGATCTTGCCCGCGTCCGTGGCGAGGTAGATATCGTAGCCCGCGAAGACGCCCCACACGTATCCATGGGTGCGGTCGGGCGGCGTCGGGCACGCATCGCCGGCGGCATGCGTCGACGCGTAGACAATGTGCTGGTTGTCGGCCAGGAAATAGCCGCAGGTGGTGCGGCCCTTGCCGGTCGAGACCAGATGCTGATCCGAGCCATCGGCGTTCATCATGAACATCTGGTCGCACGCATACGGTGGGCGCGTCGACTGGAAGATCAGGCGCTTGCCGTCCGGCGCCCAATACGCTTCGGCATTCTGGCCGCCGTGCGTGAGCTGATGGATATTCGAGAGGTGCGCATCGGCCGCGAAGAGTGCCGTTGCGCCGAGCGCCCATATTGCAAAGAAATGCCGCAGCATCAAACGATCTTACCAACGAACGGTCCTCAGCTTCGACTGCGGAGGTCGAGTGCAACTGTGAACTCCATTCGCTCGATTGTCGGCCGGCTCCCGACGCGCAAATTGCCAAGTGAAAGCCGCGTGATATTCAACTTCCCGCTATGGACGTGCCCGTGCTGCGAGGTCCCATAAGCCTTATACAGGACTTGATAATCGCTTTGGTTGGCTACGAAGCGGAACTGCCGCATTTTCTGGGAACGGTTGACGTTCTTTGGGCCGGCGGCGTTCGGTCCGGAGTTATCGGAATTGCGGAAGTCCGAACCGCAGATGTCCGTGGCTCTCAGACCGTGAAGCGGCCCTGTGGCGATTCCGGCGTAGTTCTTCATCTGCTCTGAAGGCCCCATCCAAATTACCCACCCCTGACAAGGATCGTTCTCTGTCGTCGGGTCCAGGCCGAATATCAGGCCGTCACTGACCTTATACCGGAATGACTTTCCACGCTTGACCGTTCCTTTGAGCCGGACAGTTTCTGCGCCATTGAGGAGCACCGGCAAGGCAGTCATAGCCACGAGAACGACCTGCCAGCCGCACTTCTTGTAATGCAGCGAAAACGTTTTTGGCATTGGACTTTGGACCATTATCGGACGCCTATCCGAAATTACACAAATATTACGATCCGCCCACCCCTCATTGCGTTACAACAAAGGTTAAGAAGTACTGAAAATCTGAAATGGAACTCCACCCCAAAGGCGCCAACGCCCGTGTCTTGTTGTCCGCCGTTTTCGGCCCGTATGCGCAAAACGACCGGTTCGGTAGCCGCGCCATCAATCCCATGGAGCTGTACCACAACCAGGTGACCCGCGAGCAGGGCCCGTTCTCGCTGCGCATGTTTCATCGCTCGTGGGGCATCATGATGATCCAAGAAAACATCCCGGCCCCATGCACCGTGCTCGATTTCCCCACGCGCGAGGCCTTCGCGCGCGAGCTGACGGAAAACGCCTACGACATCGTCGGCATTTCATCCATCATCGTGAACGTGGGCAAAGTCCGCGAGATGTGCCAGATGACGCGGCGCCTCTCTCCCAACTCCCTGATCGTGGTGGGCGGACACGTCGCCGCCATTCCGGGACTCGACAAGATCATCGACGCCGATCACATCGTGCGCGGCGACGGCATCTCGTGGATGCGGCGCTATCTGGGCGCGGACGAGAGCGCGCCCATCCGCCATCCGCACATCGTCTCCGGATACGGTGTGCGCACCATGGGACTGCGCATCCCGGAGACGCCCGGGCAAGCGGCCGCCACCATTATTCCGTCGGTCGGATGCCCCATGGGTTGCAACTTCTGCACCACCTCCGCGTTCTTCGGCGGCAAAGGCAAATTCCTGAACTTCTACGAAACCGGCGAGGAGCTGTTCGAAACCATGTGCGAGATGGAATCGTCGATGAACGTCCGCTCGTTCTTCATCATGGACGAAAATTTCCTGCTCTACAAGAAACGCGCCATGGAGCTGCTCGACCGCATGAAGGCGAAAGGCAAGGCTTGGGCCCTGTACGTCTTCTCCTCGGCCAACGCGATCCGCAAATACAGCATTCGGGAACTGGTGGAGCTGGGCATTTCCTGGATCTGGATGGGCCTGGAATCGCCGCTATCCACCTACGCCAAGTTGCAGGATACCGACACGCTGGCGCTCACGCGCGAGCTGCGCGCCAACGGCATCAAGCTGCTCGGCTCGACCATCGTGGGGCTGGAGCACCACACGCCGGAGAACATGCGCGGGGAGATCGAGCACGCCATCGCGCACGAGACCGACTTCCATCAATTCATGCTCTACACGCCCGTGCCCGGCACGCCGCTCTACCAGGAGATGCAGGAGCAGGATCGCATGCTGGGCGATGTGGATCTGGCCGATATCCATGGGCAGGATCACTTCAATTTCCAGCACGCCGCAATTTCGCGCGAACAATCCAAGCAGTTTCTGGATTGGGCCTTCCGCCGCGACTTCGAACGCAACGGCCCGAGTCTGTTTCGCGTGTGGCGCACCACGCTGGCCGGCTGGAAGCGCTACAAGAACCACCCGGACGCGCGTGTGCGGGACCGCTTCGAATGGGAAGTCCGCTCGCTCAAGAGCGCGGCCAGCGGCCTGCTCTGGGCCATGGAACATCAACTGCGCAAGACCAACGAGCGGGTCAGCCTGCAGGTGCGCGCCTTGCGGAAGGAGCTGGAACACGAGTTCGGCCCGCTGTCGCGCCTGGCCGAGGCGCTCGGCCCGGCGTTCCTGTGGGCCAGCCGCCGCGAGCAGCGCCGTCTCGAAAACGGCGTGACGTACGAGCCGGCCACCGTGATCGAACGGCGGAACTGGTCGCCGGCCTAAGCCGCAGCGCCAGTGATACACTCTCAAAGTGCTTCTACTGGCCTTTCTGCTGCTCTTTGCCGCCCGGCCCTACGACATCGTCATCACGCACGGCGACATCATCGATGGCACCAGTTCACCCTGGTACTCGGGTGACGTAGGCATCCGCGACGGCCACATTGCCGCCATCGGAAATCTCTCCGGCGCGCCCGCCAAACGCACCATCGATGCACACGGCATGGTGGTCGCACCCGGCTTCATCGACATGCTCGGCCAATCCGAGCTGACCATCCTGGTCGATCCGCACCTGCCCTCGAAAATCTACCAGGGCATCACCACCGAAATCACCGGCGAAGGAAGCTCGATTGCTCCGCAGAGCGACGCGCTGCTGCGCGCCGATCGCGTGGGATACGAGCACTACGGCATTCATCCTGATTGGCACACGTTTCGAGAGTACTTCGCGCGCCTCGAAAAACAGGGCATGGGCATCAACCTGGCCAGCTACGTGGGCGCCACGCAGGTGCGCCGCATGGTGCTGGGCGATGACGATCGCGCGCCCAACGCCGCGGAACTGGCGCGCATGCGCACGCTGGTGCGCGAGGCCATGCAGGATGGCGCGGTGGGCGTTTCCACGTCGCTGCAATACGCGCCCGCGCCCTATGCCACCACGGAAGAATTGATCGCGCTGGCTGCGGAGGCGTCGAAGTTCGGCGGCATCTACGCCACCCACATGCGCAGCGAGGCGGACGCCATCATCCCCGCCATCGATGAAGCCATCCGCATCGGCCGCGAGGCGCACATCCCGGTCGAGATCTGGCATCTGAAAACCGCCGGCAAGGCCAACTGGGGACGCATGCCCGAAGTGACCGCGCACATCCAGCAGGCGCGCGACGCGGGCGTCGACATCACCGCCGATACCTACGCCTACACTGCCGGATTCAACTCCTTCTCCGCGATCATTCCGCCGTGGGCGCACGACGGCGGAGACCAAAAACTGATCGAGCGTCTCAAAGATCCCGCCACCCGCGCGCGCATCCGGAAAGAAATGGAAACGCCCGGTGGCAATTGGGAGAACGAATGGCAGGAGGTGACCGGGCCGGAATCGTTCCTGGTCGGCGCGGTGGCGAATCCGAAGCTGCTGCCGCTCCAGGGCAAGACCATCGCCCAGATCGCGAAGATCTGGCACAAAGATCCGTTCGACACCATCTTCGATCTATTGATCGAGGACCACGC
>DATKNQ010000006.1:0-2357 GCA_035541265.1 Bryobacteraceae bacterium | reverse complement strand
GCCGGCGCCGCATAGGTGCCGCCGTATTGTCCATTCTCGATCAACACCGCAAACGCGATGCGCTTGCCCGCCGGATACGGCGCGAACCCGATGAACCAGGCGTGCGACGGAGCATCGGCCAGTTCCGCCGTGCCGGTCTTGCCCGCGATCTGGACCGGTGCACTGGAGGCAGCGCGGCCGGTGCCCTGCGTCACGACTTCGCGCATATAACGTCCAATAGTAGCTGCCACATCCGGACCGATCACGGCCTGCGGCCCTTGGGTGCGATCGTTACTCTCATCGGTGATCCAGCGTCCTTGCGGCATCTGGCCGCCATTGGCGATGGTCGCGGCTACGCGCGCCATCTGGAACGGGGATGCGACGATCTGGCCTTGCCCGTAGGACGATTGTGGCAGCGACTTACGCAATTGCTGCGCTGTGTCCGGCGTGGCCATAGATACGCCCAGCAGCTTCCCGGTGTCGAATAAGTGCTGCGCTCCGACATTGTAAGTGCCTAACTGCGCAAAGTATGCGTTGCACGAGACAATCACGGCGCGTTCCATGTCGATCGTGCCGTGCGGCGTCTTATCTTCAATGTCATCCCGTATCGGGCGGTTCGATCCGCGTATGTAGTTCCCCACGCGCCCGTCGGGCAGCCGGATGCATGAGTAAGTCTGCTTGGCTAATTGCGGATCAGTACGTAGCGCCGCCATCGCAGTTACGATCTTAAATGTCGAACCAGGCGGATAGAGTCCGTAGCGTGCGCGATCAAGGTACGGATTGGCTGTATCGTCGCCGGATTCGACCGGTTCGGCGTCGCCTGGCCCTATCGGAGGCAGGGGATAACTGACTTCAGCCAGTAAGTCGCCATTCGCGGGATCGAGTACCACGATGGCGCCTTTATCCTGCCCCGCCTTCTCCAGCGCATTCTTCAGGATCTCTGCGGCGCGCACCTCGAGCCGTGCGTCAATCGACAAGCGTACATTGCGCGGGCGATCGAGCACGCGCCGCACTGCCGGATTATCCGGGTCGTGGCTATGGCGCAGCAGCGGGACTAACTCGCGCAGATCGTATCGCACGACGCGCTCCATCTTGCCCGTCTTGGGATTCTCAACATCCACCAGCGTAGGCCGGTCGTCGTAGCCGCGGAGGCGTGTGGCCGAGTCGCGCTCCACGAACGACGTGTTGCTCGCGCCCCACCGGATGCGCGTGCGCAGATCACCCAGCAGGTGGAACGTCAACCCTTCGAGCGGATAATGCCGGGTTTCGGTCCGCGAGCAGGCCTGGTCGATATTAATGCCGAGCTGCTGGTATTGCGCGCGGTGCTTTTCGAGTTCATCCCAACTGCTGGTGGCGAGCGGCAAACCGTTGCGGTCGTAGATACTTCCCTTGGGAATGTCGCGCATCACTTCCTGGAAGCGCGGATTGTATTGGTAGCGGCGCACGCCATCGGCCTGCACCACGAGCGTGCCTTCGCCCATAATCGCGGCAGAACGCGCCACCTGCACGTAAGCGGCTTTGCCGGCGATGATCAGTGCCAGCACGCCGAGCACGGCGCCCGCGGCCGCCACCGGTGCGCGGAATGGCGCACTTCGTTGTGGATCGGGCGTGGGATGGCTTGAGATCGATAGCAGCATCGCGAACATCAGAAAGTTCGCCAGCATCGACGACCGGCCGTAACTCAGGAACGGCGTTACCACTCCGGAGAGCGGCAGCACGCCGAGCGATCCGCCCGCGATCAGCAATATTTGCAGCGCCATGGCCACGCCCATACCCGCCGCCAGAAAGAATTCGTAATCGCTGCGCGCGCGCAGGGCGATGCGAGCCGTGCGGTAGAGGATGAATCCGTAGAGTACGAATACCGCGATCACTCCCACGAATCCCCATTCCTCTCCCAACGCCGCAAGAATCAAATCTGTGTGCACGGCCGGCACTAGCGCCGGATCGCCCAGTCCCGGCCCGGTGCCCCACAACCCGCCGGTGGCGTAGGCCCACAGCGATTGCGCCAACTGATCGCCGCCGTGGATCACATTGTTCCAGGGCGACGCCCACATGGAGACGCGCTCATACACGGTGTGCGGGACGCGCGCCAGGTATCCGCCAACAAACCCGAGAAAGAGAAACAGCAATCCCGCGATGGCCATCAGCGCGCCGTTGCGCGCGAACGTGTACAGCGCCAGGAAGAGGCAGGTGAACACCAGGGCCGGGCCCATATCTCTTTGCAGAAAGAAAAACAGCAGCGACAGGCCAACGCAGACAAACACCGGCAGCGTGTATTCGAGCGGCGGCATACCGCCGAGCCGGTTGAAGATCGCGAGGCGCGGGCGGCTTTCGCGCGCGTGCCGCAGCACGTCCCAACGCTGCGCGAAGTAGCCGGC
>DATKNQ010000005.1:0-5150 GCA_035541265.1 Bryobacteraceae bacterium | reverse complement strand
AGTTCGATCGCGTCGGCCACGGGACCGCCGGTGTTGGGGTTGCGGTCGAAGCGCGGGAAATTGCTGCTGGAGACTTCGAGGCGGATCGCGTGGCCTTTCTGGAAAACGTTCGCAGTCACTCCGGCGTCGATGGTGATCTTTGAGATTTTGCCGGGCTCGGCGAGTTCCGGGTTATCGAGTGACTTGCGATAGCGCAGGCGGAGGATGCCGTCGGTCAGATTCTCGGCGCGGCCGTCGGGGTGCACGTCGACTAGCTTGGCGGTGAAGTCGGTGTCTGGCGCGGAAGTGGCGGCGTAGAGCACGAGGCGGATGGGTCCGACGACTTCGACGTCTTTGCGCAGCGGCGGCGTGGTGTAGACCAGCACGTCGCGGCGCTGTTCGACGGGTCGCTGATCACGCGGTCCCCAGGGGAAGATTTTCGGATTGCAGCAGACGGCGCCGCCTTGCGTCGGCACGGGATCGTTGGGATCGTAGACGAAGCGGTCGGCGGGCTCGCGGCCGGGCACGAATGGCGCGAGCTTGCCATCGCCCGCAAGCGAATTGGCGCGGCCGCGGCTTTGCAAATAGAAGCGCTCAAGCCGTGCGGGCGGCGGCCATTCGTGTTCGTCGAGCCAGCGGTTCGCGCCCATCAGGAAGACGCGCACGGGCGCTTCGGAAAGCAGCGGCGTGTCGCGGCCTTTGAGAAACTGATCGAACCATTCGAGCTGGATGCCGCGCAGCGGGATGTCAGCATCGGGACCGAAGTCGACGCCTTGGAGCTTGATCGTCTTGTTGTGCGGCCAGGGGCCGATCAGGATGCGATGGACGGCGGAGCTCTGCTGCAAGAGATGGTAGGCTTCGAGGTCGCTTTCGACGAAGTTATCGAACCATCCGCCGACCGCGAATACGGGCACGTGCATCTGGCTGAGCACTTCGCGCACGCTGATGGATTTCCAGAAGGAATCGTAAGACGGATGCGCGACGGCTTCCTGAAACATGTCAGAGGGCTGGCCGGTAGCGGCGACGTCGGAAGTGCGCAGCGGCAGGTGCAAGACGAACTTGCTGAAGTCGGGATGGTAGCGCGGGGCGCGCAGATTTTCGGACATCCAGAGCAGGCGCTGGCCGAGCTTGAAGGCGCCTCCGGGGGAATAGAAGCGGTCGCGATAATCGTCGCAGCCGGAGACAGCGGGGAAGATGGCTTTCAAGTGCGGATTGTTCAGGACCGCGACTTTCCATTGCACGATGCCGACGTATGATCCGCCGAGCATGCCGATTTTGCCATCGGACCAGGGCTGGCGGGCGATCCAGTCGAGCGTGTCGTTGCCATCGGCGGGCTCCTGTTGGAGCGGGTGGAAGACGCCTTCGGAGGTGTAACGGCCGCGGACGTCCTGGACTACGACCGCGTAGCCGTGCTCGACAAAGGCGACGTAATTCGGCGAGATATCGCGGCCTTTGTTGTAGGGCGTGCGCACGAGGATGGTGGGATAGCGGCCGGACGCTTCGGGGCGGAAGACGTTGGCGGACAGGCGCACGCCGTCGCGCATGGGCACGGCGACGTCGAGGCTCTTCGCGATTTCGACTGGCGCGGCAGACAACACTGCGGCGCACGTCAGCATTAATAGCGATAGGCGCACAACAGATTCCAATACTGCTCAGCGATTCGGTTGGCCTGGTGATGCTCGACGATGTGCACGGACGCGCGCTGTCCGATTTCACCCGCACAAGCTTTCCACGATGTTAGCAGAAACATGTGGCGGAATAGCGAATCTTCTTCGGCGAGGCCGGGGTCGATGCGCAGGCAGGCGGCGGGCGGGTAACAGGAATTCTCTTCGGCGGCAGTGAGCAGGACGGGACGGGCGGCGCTCATGAGACGGATCGATATGCCGGAAGTTTCGCCGGCGGCGGGGTAGCGGAGATTGATGCAAGCATCGACCGCGCGGGCGGCGCGCCAGAAATCGCGCTCGGGGAGGAAGGGCATACGGACGATGCCGGGGGCGTGGAGGAGCGGGGCGGCGGCGCGGGCAAGGTCGGATGAGACGAACGAGCCGGCGACGAGGAGGTGGGCATCGGGGCGCTGGCGGCGCAGGCGGGCGAAGGCGCGCAGGATGGCGAACAGGCGCTTCGACTCGCGCAGGTAGCCGAAGGCTCCGAACAGGGTGGCACTGGTGGAGACGCCGAGCGAGTCGCGCAGGCGGATGGCCTCCCAATCGGGCGGGAGATCGCGCGGGAGGGCGAGGTGCGGGATCTGGATGACGGTGGCGGCAGGCGCGTGCTCGCGGACCATGCGGGCGGCGGCGGGATTGTGCACGACCACGGCGCGGGAACGTTCGGCGATGCGCTTCAACATGGGGAAATCGAAGTAGCGGTTGTCGAAGCCGGAACTGGCGCGGGCGTTCCAAAGATCTTCGGCGAGCGAGCGGTGCCATTCGCCGTAGTTGTAGACGAACTCATCGATATAGGCGGTGCGATCGAGCGCGCCTAGAAAGAAGTGATGGAGGACGGCATCGTGCAGGACTACGACGCCGGGATGCGCGAGGGCGCGCCCGTAGATGGCGCTGTGGAGCTGGTTGTTGCCGAGGTGATAGAGGGCGATATCGGCGCGGCGGGCGTTCGGTTCGACGGCGCCGTAAGGGCGCAGGGCGGCGAGCAGAGCGGCGGCGTAATCGGCGACGCCGGTGCGGGCGGGCGGCAGCGGTGCGTAGTAGCCGACCGTCATAACTTGCGGCGCTTGCCGAACAGGGCGGTGCCGATGCGGAGGATGGTGGCGCCCTCTTCGATAGCGGCTTCGAGATCGTGCGACATGCCCATGGAGAGGCCCGTGAGGCCGTGGAGTTCGGCCAGTTCGCGCAGGCGGCGGAAGTAGGGGCGGGTTTGCTCGGGATCGCCGGACCAGGGGGGCATGGTCATGAGGCCGAGCAGGCGAAGGTTGGGACAGGCGCGGACGGCGGCGATGAGATCGGGGAGCGCTTCGGGCGGCGCGCCGGCTTTGGCTTCTTCGGGCGAGAGCTTGACTTCGAGCATGACGTCGAGCGGGTTGCCGGATTCGTTGAGACGGCGGGCGAGCTTGGGGGAGTCGACGGTCTGGATGCAGTGGAACATCTCGGCGGCGCGGCGGCTCTTGTTGGTCTGGAGGTGGCCGATCAGGTGGAAGCGGGCGCCGGGGAGGTCGGCGACGGCGGGGAGCTTGGTTTCGAATTCCTGGACGTAGTTCTCACCGAATTCGCGGAGGCCGAGCGCGTAGGCGTCGCGAATAGCTTGGGCGGGGAAGACTTTGGTGACGGCGAGGAGGGTGATTTGGGCGGGGTCGCGGCAGGCGCGGGCGGCGGCGGTGGCGATGCGCGCGCGGACTTCGGCCAGGCGATGCTCAAGGGTTTCCATGGCGTTGGGAATTTGAAAATTCATTATGGCATGCGCGGGAATGGGGAGGTTTTTTGGACGTCCGAAGCCAATTATGTGCTTTGTTTTCAATGAATGCTGCTGGAAAAGCCAATTGGGGCCGGCGGGGAGTAGGGTGTGACTTGGCATCCGGTGGTGAGGGTAGCATGTGGGGTTGGGGCTGGTTTGTGGGCGGGTGGCGGAGGTTGTTGATATGGCGGGGGGATCGATGGGGGCGGGGATTGTTACTGGCGGGTAGAGGCTGGTGCTGGAATCCGCCTGCCAATGAGGTTGACAGCGAGGACGGGTAGCGTGGTGGACATACCGGGCGAGGCACGAACGCGATTCCTGTTCCAAAAACCTCCAGGAAATGGAACTGGTCAGAGGCGAGAAAATCCACTTCGATATCCGCCTCTGCCAATGCGATCAGATGACGCATGTTGGGCACGATTTCCGCAATGCACGCGGATCGCTTATCGGGCAGCGGTGGTGACCTGTGGCGTGCCAAGTGCCGCTTCCACATCCGTGCAACCGTACCCGCCGTACGCGTAACCGGGCGGCAATCTGCCGGATGCTGGCACCATGCTGGCGCATCAGTAGACTTTTCTTGCCTCATGCTCCCCGCGTTATGGACCGGCTCCCGGTCGCGCACGCACGCACCGTGGAAGGTACAATTCTCCGCCCCCGAATGGACTGCGTTTGGTGAAAACCAAAAACTGCGGTGGAGCATTGCCCCCGTCAGTTCCAGGGGCTTCCTGCATCCAGCGGGGCTTGTACTGGACGTATCGCCCCGCTTCGGACCACTGGCAGCGAAGACGGTCGGTCGACGCCTTCCATGACATTGGCATTGCGTTCACCAAACCTTTCCTCTTGATGAAATGACAGCTCCGAGACTAGGATACACCGGATTGCGAGGGGTTTCTAAGAATTCGGCTGACGGTTCCCACGCCGACGCCTAGCAGCCTCGCAATGGCCCGAACGCTGGCACCCTGGCGCCGCATCTTGATCACCCTCTCCCGGTTGAAGATCCGTTTTGGCCTTCTGATCGGCAGATTTCTCCCGGAGCGGCTATAGACTGTCTTTCCGACCTTTCCGGCGTTGTAATCTTGCTGGTAGCGCAGCCTTCCGGCCTGGGTCCGCTCGCGGATCAGAGATCGTTCGAACTCCGCAGCCGCCCCGAGAACGTGAACGAGAAACCGGCTCGCGGGGTTCCGCTGGCCGGTATCCAGGCCCTGGGTGACGGCGATAAACCGGATTCCGTGGTCCTCCAGCGTGCGGATGTTGTTTAGGCAATCAACGAGGGATCGCCCGAAGCGGTCCAGCTTCGAGATCAACAGGCAGTTTGGTCGGCGGTGCTGACGCGGGTATAGATGGCGGCTTTCAATGTTCACCTCGAAATGGCGAGGCGATCTTGACGGCGCGCCGCGCATCCGCAGAAAACGACACTCCACCCCCAGGCGATCTCCGAGGAGCCAAAGTTTCTTGGAATGGTAATGGAATGGTTGGGTTTTTGTGGAATTGGTAAGTGCTTTAGAATGTGGCGGCCAGGGACGGAATCGAACCGCCGACGCCAGCCTTTTCAGGTCTGTGCTCTCCGCCTTGGCTGCCGCGCTAAGGAGGTTGGCCTGCAGTGAACTCTTGAGGAGTCGTGCCCTGCGTTGAGAAAGATGTGCACGGCTGGACACTGCTGCTAGTGATCCCCAATCCAACCGAAGCCCAAAGTGCCATTGAGCGGTTTCTGGCGTCGTCGCGGCGGCCGGCTCTGCTCGAGCCGGGCGAGGCGCTGTTGCCGCTGG
>DATKNQ010000004.1:0-5702 GCA_035541265.1 Bryobacteraceae bacterium | reverse complement strand
TGGTAGCGGTCGTTTTGCTTTTCGGCCAGATCGAGGGCGGATTGGCAGCTTTGGCGGGCTTGCGGGGCGGCGCCGAGCTCGGCTTGGGCGAGTCCACTGACATTTTCGAGTTCCATGGTTTCGGCGGGAGTCAATTCCTTGGATGTCTTGAGGAGGTGCTGGGCGAGGGTAAGTGCTTCCTGGAAGCGGCGTTCGCTGAGGATCATACCGGCATTGATGCGGACAATCAGGACGGTGATTTCGCGCGTTTTCCTGTCGGCGGGAGGGATAGAAGCGAGCATCTGGTGGGCTTCGGAGTAACGGCCGAGGTGCCAGAGGACATTGGCGCAGTTAGAAGCTTCGTAGGCGACGAACTGACCGATTTGGCGGGCGGTGGAGAGCGCTGCCTGGAAGTGGGTCAGTGCTTCGGGGTAGTTTTGCCATTTGAGAGCCAAACCACCGGCGGACTCTTCGGCCTGCGCGATGTGAACCGGGCTGGCCGTTTTCCTGGCGATGTCGATGTTCAGTGAAGAAAAGGAGAGCGCCGTGAGATAGTCGCCCTTATCTCCGAGTGCGCGCACCATGAGGGTCAGGGCGCTGGTGGTTTGCACCAAGGAACCGGTCGTTTTGTAGTAGTCATAAGCCTGCTGGGCGAGCGCAAAGCGTTCCGACGGCGGGCCGCTTTGCTGATCGCGCACGTTGGCAAGGCTGATGTGCGCAAGAGCTTCGAGGCGCGGGCTCTGGAGTTCTTCGGCCCGCTGCAAGCCTTTCTGAATGATGGTCGCGGCCTTGGCCAAGTCCTGCTGGTCGGTATAGACGAGGCCGGAGCGGATCAGTCCTTCGGTGGCCCAACCGGAGAGGCCGCCGGCGCTGGCCAAATCGATGGCCTGACCGTAGAGTTCCAGAGCCTTCACGTAATTGTCCGCGGCGTATTCGGTGGTGCCGAGTTGCGTGAGAGTGCGGATTTGCAGTTGGGGGCTATCGAGATCGCGCGCGGCGTTCAGGCATTGGGTGAAGAGTGTGCGCGCTTTGGGATAGTCGCTTTGGGTGCGCGCGGCGATACCTCGTTGGTAGGCGATTTCGGCGAGGCCTTCGTTGTTGCTGGCGGAGCGGTAGAGCGTTTCGGCGCGATCGAACGCAGCATCGGCTTCGGTCTTCTGACCGGCACGGCTCTCGATCACGCCCAGATGGATGAACGGGGCGGGGTCTTCGGAGGCTAGCGTGGCGGCTTGGGCGTAGTCCTGACGGGCATCGGAGATCTGGCCGGCTTTTTCGTGTGCGCGGCCCAAGTCAACGAGGCCATAGGCCTTTTCTTCAGGGGTGGGCAGATCGCGCAGGATGGCGGTGTAATCCTGCACGGCAGCGGCGAATTGCCCGGTGAGGGTTTGGCGGACGGCGTCGAGGTATTGCTTGTCAGTGGCGGAGAGGCGGTGAGCGGCTTCCAGGCCGGACGCTTCCAGCATCTCCTGCTGGGCTTTGCTCGTGAAATCGAGTTCGGCCCAGGCGTCGGCCAGGCGGACGTGCGCCAGGGCGTAGTTCGGATCGAGCCGGACGGCGCGCTCGAGGGCGCGGGTGGCTTTCAGATAGCTGCCTTCGCGGAGGGCGGCGACGCCATCGCGGTACCACTTCTGGACGGCGCGTGAGGGCGGCGGGTAGGCGCGGGACCGGTACCAGAACAGGGCGGCTAGGCTGGCGGCCGCGATGACGATGGCGGCGAGGATCGCCAGGCGCGGCCGCACTGAGGTCCGTCGCGGCTGCGCGGCTTCGAGAGCGGCGGCAACTTCGGTTGCGGACTGGTAGCGCTTCTCGGGGTCGTATTCGAGGCAGCGGGCGATCACGGCATCCCAATGCGGAGGCAGATCGGCACGTAGGGTGGTCGCGGGCGGCAGGCGGCGGGCGCGGCGCACGGCGGCGGCCAGGGGCGTGGATGCGTGGAACGGGCGGGTGCCGGTGGCGAGTTCGTAAAGCACGACGCCAAGAGCGTAGATATCGGCCGCGGGCGTGAGGGGCCGGTCTTCAAACTGCTCGGGGGCCATGTATTCGGAGGTGCCCATGACGGTTCCGGGCGTGGTCATGGCGGAGCCGGCGGCGGCTGCTTCGGCGCGCTCGGTTTCGCGGGCGAGGCCGAGATCCATGAGCACGGCCTGCGTGGCGCCGTGGCGGGGAACCAGCATTACGTTGTTGCTTTTGAAGTCGCGGTGAATGATTCCGGCATCATGCATGGCCTGCACGGCCGCGCAGAGTTGGAGGGCGATGGCCTGGGCTTGATCGAGGGGCAACACGCCGGCCTGCTCGATGGCGTGGGACAGGGTGACGCCTTCGAGAAACTCCATCGTGAGAAACACAGCAGGCTCGCGCAGATGGAGCTCGTGAATGCGGCAGACATAAGGGCTGGTGACTTTGCGGGCGAGCGCCACTTCCTGTTTGAAGCGCTGCAGCATGCGCGGATCGGCAGCGATGGCAGCGCGGATGGTCTTGAGGGCCACGCGGCCGAGATCGACGTCCTCAGCTTCATAGACCTCGCCCATGCCGCCGCGGCCGACGAAGCGCACAATGCGGAAGCGGTCGAGGATGAGCTCGCCGGGCGAGAAGAGGAGTTTGTCGCCGTCGAAACCGGCATCGAAGCGGAACAGCGGACGCTCGACGGATTCGGTGCTTTGCTCGTGCGCGGCGAGGAGGGCGGCGAGCCGGTCAGCCAGCTCAGGATCCTGGCGGTGGAGGTCTTCGAGGAAGGCCGCTTGTTCAGCGGGCGGAAGATCCGCGGCGCGATCGAAGAGGGGCTTCAGGCGCTGCCAGTCTTCGGGAGTCATGGCTTTTTGTCGAGTTCGCCGCGCAGCCAGGCGCGGGCCATGCGCCAGTCGCGGCGGAGGGTGCGCGCGGCAACGTGGAGCACCTCGGCCATTTCGTCGAACGAGAGGCCGCCGAAGAAGTGCATTTCGACCACGCGGGCGGCGCGAGGGTCGAACTGTTGGAGACGCTCCAGCAGTTCGTGGAGCACCAGGATATCGATCGAGCTGCCGGCGGAGGCAAGCACGGCATCTTCGAGCGGGACCTGCTGCAGCTCCCCACCGCGCTTACCGGCCCGGCGCCGGCGGGCGTGATCGACCAGGATTTCGTGCATGAGCAGCGACGCGACGCCGAAGAAATGCGCGCGGCTTTTCCAATTCATTTCGGGCTGCTCGACCAGGCGCAGCCAGGCTTCGTTGACCAAGGCGGTGGGCTGCAGGGTGTGATTCGAGCGCTCGCGGCGCATCTGGCGGGCGGCAGCGCGGCGGAGCTCGTCGTAGACCAGCGGCAAGAGCCGTTCTTCAACCTCCTGTTTGCGCTGACTCAGTTGCGCGAGCAGGGCCGAGATAGACTCATTCGGACCGTTCTGAGTGTCTGGCAGGCGCGGCATCCAGGTGTTGTGCATTATAGCGATTTTAACCGTGTTTGTCGCTGCCGCAGCTTGTGGCGGATTGACACAGGTGGGTCGGGTAAGAGCCAGTAACTTCGGCGTTTCTGCCTGGTAAGTGACGTGCTTAGGGATAGGCCATGATTAGGCAGCTTGTAGTGTGTGCCGGTTTGCTGCATGCAACTATCGGTTGGGCGGGCGCGCCCTGGTTTCTGTTGGGAATCGATTACTCGGAAGAGTATGGGTTCACGGGCCAATCCCCGACGGCGATTGCAACGGACGGCTCGAATGCAGTGTATCTGCTGGGCTTGGTTGGTGACACAAGCCAACTGCATGCGACTACGGCTCTCGGTCCCGTGGGCGGGGTCGGGTCGTTTGTAGCCAAGCTGTCACCGAATGGGATCACCACCGAGTATCTGACCGTGCTGGGCTTCCAAGCCGTGGCGATGGCGGTGGATTCGTCCGGCAATGTGTATATTGCGGGGCAGAATTCTGTTTATAAGATGAATCCCACGGGCACGGCGTGGATTTATCAAATGACTATCGGGTCGAGCGTCGTGCTGGCGGGCGTAGCGGCGGATCAAGCCGGGCATGCTTATGTGCTGGGAAGTACAACAACGCCGATTCAGACCTCGGCTGGCGCATTTCAGGGGATGCTTCCGAACGGGAACAGCCATGCGTTTGTGGCACAGCTGAATACGGCGGGTACGGCGTTCGATTATGCGACTTACGTGACGGGCAGCGGCAACGACTACCCGTCAAACATTGCGGTGGATGGGTCTGGCGCGGCGATTATTTCTGGTACGACGGAATCCATCGATTTTCCGACGACACCGGGCGCATACATTGGCGCGAGCGTTGTTGGCAACTCGGGCATCGTTTTTCTTACGCGGCTGGCGCCGGCTGGGTCAAGCTTGATTTACTCCGTCTTGCCTGGTAACACACCTGGGTCGGTGCCGATGGCAGCGGATGCGGCGGGGGACATCGCGGTAAGTTACAGTTCGGTGCAGCACTTTGAGCTGATGCGTTTCGATCCGACGGGAGCCTTGGTATTCTCCTCCCCGGTGCAGGGATCCAGTGGCGTGGCGATGGACGCTGCCGGCGATACTTACATCAGCGGAAGTACATTTTATGCCGGGGCGGTCAAGAATAGCCTCTTTGCGTGCGGACCGGATCCGACCAGCGATACGAATTCCCCCGGCTATCTGACGGTATTTGACCCAACCGGGAATGTGTTGCAGTCGACTTATTTGCCGGCGGGCGCGGGCGGCGGCTGGTTGGCAACAGCCGCGAACTCCGCGGTGTTCGTCCTGGCGGGTACGGACCAGACGTTCGTGCCCACGCGGAAGCTGGTGGGCATCTCGACTGTCAATTCGGCGCTGATTCATTTTGTACAGAACCCGGCCGCGCCGGTGATGCAATTGGCATGTGTCGGCAATGCGGCGAGTTTCTATGCCGATTCGATAGCGGCGGGTGAGATTGTGTCGTTGTTCGGACAAGGGCTGGGGCCGGCCGAAGGCGCGACGGCGCAGGTGACGCAGGATGCGTTCCCCAAGCAAGTATCGGGCGTCGAGGTGACGTTCAACGGCGTGGCCTCGCCGCTCTTGTATGTGCAAGATGGGCAGATCAACGCAATTGTGCCGTGGTCGCTGGCGGGCGCGTCGAGCGCGCAGGTCTGCGTGACCTACAATGGCGCGGCGACGAATTGCCTGGTTTGGCCGGTCGTTGAGGCGGCGCCGGGAGTCTTCACGGTGGACGGGTATCATGCAGCGGCACTGAACCAGGACGGCACGATTAATTCGGCCAGTAATCCGGCGGCTCTGAACTCGATCGTTTCGGTGTTTGCGACTGGCTTGGGGCCGATCGATCCGGCGCAGAATGACGGCGCCATCGTGCGGCCTCCGTGGCCGACGAATACGCTGCAGTTTGGTGCGTACGGGCGGGTCGGCGGGATTGTGTCTTCCTACGATCCGCTGACGACCGAGTATTCCGGTCCAGCGCCTTACCTGGTGGCGGGCGCCAGCCAGGTCAATTTCACGGTCAATCAGAATACGGATTTCATCATCCAGACTCCGGCATCGGAAGGGAACTTTCAGAGCGCCGTATTCGGTGTGTATGTGTCCGGACCGTAGTCACACGCAATAGAACAATTTCGCCAGATATGTTTTCTATAATTTGCGCTTAGCGCCGGGATGGCCGCCGCGCGGGGCATGTTGCAGTCGAGTCAGGAGTGGCTCGCGACAACATGACCAGATCAAGAACGGCGGTAACGGCACTCTTGCTGTGGTGCGCGTTTACCCGTTTAGGCAGCAGCCAGACGGCGGTGGAC
>DATKNQ010000003.1:0-44736 GCA_035541265.1 Bryobacteraceae bacterium | reverse complement strand
TGCAGGCCGGCCTGTTCCGCAACCAGGAGACGTACGCGTTTCTCGAGCCGCGCCAGACGATTCGCTTCTCCGAGTACTGGATGCCGGCGCGCGGCATCGGCGGTATCGCGCGCGCGAATCTGTATGGCGTGCTGAATCTGGCGCGCCACGCGGACACGGTGACGGCCTCGTTCAACGCGAACCAGGCGATCCCGCAGGCTTCCCTGCGCATTCTGCAAGGCGCGGCGTTGGCATTCGGCGAGACCGCCGATCTGGCGCCGGAGCACACCTGGTCGCACGAGACCAAGAACGCCGCGCAGGGCCCGTACACCTTTGAACTGCGCGATGCAAAGGGACACGTGCTGCTGCGCCACACCGAGGGCCGTTACGACTGGACGCCGGCTTCCGAAATTCAGACCGGGCCGCAGCCGCGCCTCGCCACGGGCGACACGCTCGAGCTGGGCACCGATCACGAACTGCAGGGCGAACTGCTGCTCGCGCTCGGCAGCTATCAGGAAGGGCTGCGCCGCGCGCCCGGCGATTTCGAGCTGAGCTTCGCCGCCGGACGCCTGCTCGCCAGCCTGCAGCGCTACGTGGAAGCCATCCCGTATCTCGAGTCCGCCGCGGCACGCGCCACGTCGAATCCCGAGATCGCGTATTATCTCGGCTTGGCCTACGACGGAACCGGCGGATTCGCGCACGCACGCCGGGCCTACGAAGCGGCCGCGCGGATGCCGTCGTTCCGGGCGGCGGCCAGTTTGAAGCTGGGCGAATTGCTGGCGCGCAGCGGCGATGGCGACGCCGCGCTCGAATCTCTGCACGCAGCCAAGCGCGATCTGCGCGCGGCGGAGGAGACCATCGCGCTGGAACGCGCTCTCGGCCGTCCGCTCGAGGCGTCGCCGGAGGGTCCGCCCAGCGCATTTCTCGAATGGGACGCGGACAAGGGACGCGATGCGGCGCTGCTGCGTTTCCTCGCGGCCGATCCCGAGCGTGTGCTCGAAATCGCCGCCGAGTACATGCGGCTGGGCTTGTACCGCCGGGCGCTCGATCTGCTGGCGCGCGATTTTCCGGCCGTGCCCGCGAGCGAGACGGAGCCGGGCGCGGTGCTGCCGCAACAGCATCCGATGGTCGTCTACTATCGCGGTTACTGCCGCGAGAAGCTGGGCGAATCGGCGGACGCGGATTACCAGGCTGCGCAAAAACTTTCGACGCTGTACGTCTTCCCCAGCCGCGCGGAGGATCTGGAAGTGCTGCGCGCCGTACTGCGCACCGATCCGGGCGATATGACTGCGCATTACCTGCTCGGCACGCAATATTTCGCGCGCGGCCTGACCGCCGACGCACTGGCCGAATGGAACACGGCGCGGCGCGCGCATGCCGCCATTCCGGTACTCGATGCCGATATCGGGCTGGCCCTGCTGCGCGAGAAGCATGATTGGAGCGGCGCGGTGGAGGCGTTTCGCGAAGGGCTGCCCATCGACCCGTCGAATTTGAAGCTCTACGAGGGCCTGGATTCCGCGCTCAGCCTTTTGGGCCGGCCGCCCGCCGAGTTGGCCGCGGCGCTCGAAAAATATCCGGATCTGGCCAATATGCCTACGGAACTGGTCTACTCATTGGCGCTGGTGCGCGCGGAGGCCGGGGAATTCGACCGGGCGCTCGCGTTGTTTCACGACCGTTTCTTCGTGCGCGAGGAAGGCGGCACCAATGTACGCGAGGTGTGGGTCGAGGTGAAGACGAGGCAAGCTCTGAGCCAGGCGCAGGCGGGCCAGTGCGACTCGGCGTTGGGGATCGTGAACGCGATCGGCGCCGAAGTGCCGGGTTTGCCCTTCACCAAGGATGGCGTGCAACCCTTCGTAGACGCGCCGCGCACGCAGTATCGGTTGGCGCAGGTCGAGGCGCAGTGTGGCCGCGCCGAGGCGGCGAAAGAGCGATGGCGCCGAGTCGCGGCGTCTGCGGATGTGGCTTGGGCTTGGCGCGCGGCGCAGAAGCTGCCGGATTACCAGGAAGCGCAGTGGCGGGCGCGTGCCCAAGCCGCGCTCGCAAAGTCCGCATCGCCGGAAACGGCGGCGATGCTCGAGTTCGCGCTCGGTAAGTCAACCGAGGCGCGGGCGCGCGTCGAACAAATCCTCTTACTGCCGGACCGGCATATGTCGCACCACCTGGCGCGACTGGCCGGCTAATCCAACTTGCGGATGCGGATGTTGCGGAACCAGGTGTCGCCGTCGTGGTTCTGCAGCGAAATCGGGCACCCTTTCTTGGGCTGTGTCGTCAGGTCGATGGTGACCGGCGTGCCCTCGCCCCAGCGGTGCACGATGTGCTCTTCCGCGAGCCGCGAGTCGAGATCCGCTTCCACCACCTTCACACCGTTCAGCCAGTGCTCCACGTGATTGCCCTTCACGATCAGCCGCGACTCGTTGAACTCGCCTGCCGGATGCGTCACGTCCTTCACCGGCCCCACGATATCGTAAAGCGCGCCGGCCTGGTGCGTCACGCCCACGCGCGCGTCCGAGTTGCGGGCGTTGTCGAGCATCTGGTATTCGAAGCCCACCACGTATTCCTGGCCGTGATCGGGCCGCGCGGTGGGCCGGTTCTCGAGCGAGGAATTCACCAGATCCTCGAAGCGGTGGACCATCTGGTGGGCCAGGAACACGCGATCCTGGATGCGATACTTCACGCCGCTGTTGGCGCCCGGCGCGACCTTCCACTCCCAGGCCAACTCGAAATCGCGATACAGGCCTTTGCTGAACAGATCCTCGGTGATGCGCGGGTTGCGATTGGCCTTCAGGCAGCCGTCGTCGATGGTCCAGGCATCGCCGGGCGGGGTCTTCTGCCGGGGATCTTCCCAGCCGGCCATGGTTTTGCCGTCGAACAGGCTGACCCATCCGGATTGCGCGCAACAGATCGCGGGCGCGGCCAGCGCGGCCCACAGCCACAAAGCTCTCTTCATGCGGTCGCTCCTTTCTGTTTCGCGAAAACCTTGGCCAGCGTCTTGATGGCGCTATCCATGTCGCGTTCGGTGGCGATGAAAGGCGGCAGGAAACGCAGCACCGTGTCATGCGTACAGTTGATCAGCAGGCCGTCGGCCATGGCATCCAGAACGATCTGCTTGCCGGGGATCTCCAACTCCACGCCGATCATCAGTCCGAAGCCGCGCACTTCTTTCACGAAACTGTGCTTGCGGCCGAGTTCGTTCAGCATCAGGTGGAAGTAACCGCCCACGCGCTGGATGGAGGGCAGCAAGCCGTCGAGAATATCAAAGAACTCGAGCGCCACGCGGCAAGCCAGCGCACTACCGCCGAACGTGGAGCCGTGCATGCCCGGGGCGATCGTGGCGGCGGCTTTTTCGTTGGCGACGATGGCGCCCAGCGGCAGGCCGCAAGCCAACGGCTTGGCCGTCACCATGATGTCCGGCAGCACGGGGGGTGCAATGCGCTGATAGGCGAAGTACGTCCCGGTGCGGCCCATGCCGCACTGGATCTCGTCGAAGACCAGCAGCGCGTTGTGACGGTCGGCCAACTCGCGCGCTTTGTGCGCGTACTCGGCCGCGATGGGATAGATTCCTCCTTCGCCCTGGATCATTTCCAGCAGGATGCCCGCGGTCGACGGACCGCAGGCCGCCTCCAGCGCGGCGATATCGTTGGGGGGCACGAAACGCGCGCCCGGCGGCAGCGGCTCGAAATCGCGGCGGTATTTCGGCTGGCCGGTGATCGCGAGCGCGCCCAGCGTGCGCCCATGGAACGAATTATCGAGCGCGATGATTTCGTGCTTGCCGCGGCCCACGCGATTGCCGTGCGAACGGATCATCTTGAGCGCGCCTTCCACGGCCTCGGTTCCGCTATTGGTAAAGAACGTGCGCTGGAGACCGCTCGCCTCCGCCAGCCGTTTTGCCAGCGGTCCCTGAAACTCGTGGTAGTACAAATTCGATGAATGGATCAGCAGGGCGGCCTGCTCGCGGATCACCTTCACGATCCGCGGGTGCGCGTGGCCCAGGGCATTCACGCCGATGCCGGTGATGAAATCCAGGTAGCGGGCACCGTTCACATCGTAAATGTGGCAGCCTTTGCCGCGATGCACCACCAGCGGATAACGGCTATAATTCTGCAACACGTACTGGCGCTCGGTATCGATAACGGCCTCGGCGGAGAGGGCGTGCAACGGATCTACGCTAGTCATTTTTTCATCATAACGTGCGCAGAGGAAGCGGTAATTCGGACTGCCCATTCCCAAATATGCCTGGCGCTATGGTGATCTTGCACACATCGAGGCCGCCTTGCAGGAATCAATGGTTGAAATTATCAACGCTGCAGTGAGTACCATACCTACAAAGTGGGAGTACCGCCTGGCTGATAAAGAAGTGCCAGTACGAAACTTCATTGACTTCGCGGATACCGCACGCAAACATGGTGAAAGGCGCCGAATTACCGCCGGATGAAAATGCAGTTACGGATCGATCAATGAAGCTAAGCGCACTTATTCTGATTTCGCTAGCCATGGTGTTACCGGTTCAGGCGAGCACCATCACCTTTGATATGACAGGCGTGCTAGGGCCACTGGAGTCGGGCATAGATCCATTGAACCTGGCGGGCGATTCTTTCGAATTCACCGGCACCATCGACCAGAATGCGATTCCTGTCGCCACGGACACGGGTTCCGCCACATATGATGTTTCGGGCGACGTGCAATTGACCATGCGCGGGCTGACCTTCACTTCCGGCGATGCCTCACTTACGATCATGGATTCGAGCACCGGCCCGGATTACATGATGTTCACTTTTACGCTAAGTGACTACGGCTTCACGCCGTTTATCGCAGCTTCTTTGTCGCTGCCGGAGGGCACACTCACCGGAACGGCCCCGCAAGATTTCTGGGCGACAGTAGGCTCGGATAGCAGCGTCTCTTACTTTCTGATCGGTGACTCATCCTTTATATCCGGCAGTTACGGACTGAGCGGCATCGCCCAGATGACCGGCGACGGGATGCCGGCTTCGGGAGTGCCCGAGCCGGGCAGTATCGCGTTAATGGCGGGCGGCCTGTTGGCGGTCGTCTGGAAAGTGCGCGGCCGCCGCAAGAGCCGCGCAAATTAGATCCCGGCATCCGAAAAACATCGGCTATCCTCAAGGGGATGGCTAAATTCCGCGCGGCCAGCCTGGCTGGCCCCCTGGCACTTCTATTTGCGGCGCAAGCCCTGCCTGCGCCTCCCAAGCTGGTGGTCGCCATTGTGGTCGACCAGTTCCGTTACGATTATCTGACACGCTTCCGCGGCGAGTACCGCGAGGGCCTCGATCGCCTGCTGACCCAGGGCGCGGTCTTCACCAATGCACGCTATGAACATTACCCCACGGTGACCGCAGTTGGTCACAGCACCTTTCTCACCGGCGCTACGCCGGCCATGAGCGGCATCATCGGCAACGAATGGTACGACCGCGAAGCCGGCAAAGTGGTCGCGAGTGTGAGCGACGATGGCGTGCGGATGCTGGGCGGGGACGGAGCGGGCGCTTCGCCGCGGCGGCTAATGGTCAGCACCGTGGGCGATGAGCTCAAGATCGCGCACAGCGGCAGCAGGGTGATCGGCATTTCGCTCAAGGACCGTAGCGCCATCCTGCCCGCGGGACACATGGCCGACGGCGCTTACTGGTTCGATCCGAAAGCCGGAAGCTTCGTCAGCAGCACGTTCTATTTCGCGGATCTGCCGGCCTGGGTGAAAGCCTACAACGAGGCGCGTCCTGCCGATGCCTTCCGCGGCGCCCATTGGCTGAATCACACTTTGCCATCCGATAACTCGGTCTACGCGGCGCTCGAAGGCAGCCCTTTCGGCAACGATCTGGTAGAGAGCTTCGCGGAGCGCGCCATTCATGACGAGAAGCTAGGGCAGCGCGACGCCACCGATTTGCTGGCGGTCAGCTTTTCGGCGAACGACTACGTGGGCCACGCACAGGGGCCGGATTCGCCCGAAGTGAAAGAGATGTCCATCCAGACCGATCGCGTCTTCGGCAAGCTGTTCCGCTATCTGGATTCGGTGGTCGGGATGCGCAACGTGCTGGTGGTGATGACCGCCGATCACGGCGTGGCGCCGGTTCCGGAGGTGAATGTAGCGCGCAAGATGCCCGGCGGACGCATGCCGTCCGGCGTGGTACGCAAGGCCGTGGAGACGGCGTTGAACGAGCAGTTCGGCGAGGGCGAGTGGATCGTGGCGCCGGGAGACGCAGCGTTCTACTTCAATCGGGAATTGATGCACGAAAAGAGGCTCGAGGAAGCGCAGGTGGATCGCGTAGCGGCCGAGGCGGCGCGCCGCGTGACGCATGTGTTTCGCGTCTACCCCGGCGATCTGTTGGCTAGCGGCGTGGCCATGGACGCGGATGTGGGCCGTCTGGTGATGAACGGCTACTACGCGCCGCGCAGTCCGGATCTCTACGTCCTGCTGGAGCCTTACTGGCTCTACGGAACGCACGGCACCACGCACGGCACCACCTTCAGTTACGATGCGCACGTGCCGGTAATCTTCATGGGACCGGGCATCCGGGCGGGACGCTATAATCGCGATATCGCGATCAACGATATTGCGCCGACGCTGGCCACGTATCTCGATGTTGAAACTCCTAGCGGGTCGGTCGGACATTGCCTGGCTGAGATCTTGAATTAGCGCCTTTACGGTTATAATCTCAACGATAGGAGCACAACTCACAATGGAACTACGTCCGTTACACGATCGTGTAGTCATCAAACGCCTGGAAGAGGGCGAAATCAAGCGCGGCGGCATCATCATCCCGGATAGCGCCAAGGAAAAGCCGCAACAGGGAGAGGTGATCGCTGTGGGCAGCGGCAAATTGCTCGAAACCGGCGAGCGCATGGAGCCCCAGGTGAAGGCCGGCGACCGCATTCTCTTCGGCAAATATTCCGGCTCCGAAGTCAAGCTCAGCGGCGAAGATTATCTGATCCTCAAAGAAGACGAGATCCTGGGCGTGGTCGAATAAAGCGCGCGCCCCGGCGCGGCAATCTCCGGAGGTGACCGATGGCGTGCAACCCAGACGTACTGCAAGACGTGCCGCTCTTCGCGTTGTTGGACGCCGATGAGCGGGCCGTGCTCGGATCGCAAGTCGAGCTGAAGAGGTTCGCGCCACGCGAGCGGATTTACAAGATGGGGAACCCTAGCGGGCGCGCTTATGTGGTCGTGTCGGGCAAAATCCGGCTGACCACGGTGGACGAGGATCACCAGGAGGTGATCGTCGACGAGCCGGGTCCGGGCGAGTTTTTCGGTTTCGCCTCGATGCTCGACCAGACCCCCCATCAGACCGACGCGTTCGCGGTGGAAGAGTCCGCCTGCGTAGAAGTCGATCGCAACGACATCCTGGTCCTGCTCGAACGCAAGCCGCACGCAGGCATGGATATGCTTACGGTGCTCGGCCGCCAGTTTCACGCCGCGCAGCAACTGGTGCGGACGCGCGCCACGCGCAATCCCAACGACGTGATCGAGGAAGGCGCGACGACGGGCGAGCGGATCGCCGACGCTGTGGCGCGTTTCGGCGGATCGTGGTCGTTCATCATTGCTTTCGGCCTGGTGCTGATCATTTATACCTGGATCAACGTACGGCTGGGGCGCAGCGCCTGGGATCCTTACCCGTTCATCCTTCTGAATCTGTTTTTGTCGATGCTGGCGGCCATCCAGGCGCCAGTCATCATGATGAGTCAAAACCGGCAGGACAAAAAGGACCGCCTGCGGAGCGAGCTCGACTACGACGTGAACCGGCGCGCGGAAACGGAGATTCAGGGCGTCTCGCGGAAATTGAATTTGCTGGGCGACAAACTCGGCGATATCGAGGATTTGATCCGCGAGAAACTGCCGCGCTAACGGCCGGCGCGCTTCAGAATTGATACTCCGCGGGCTTGATATTCTTGGCCCGCAGATAGACGATCGCCTGGCCGCGATGATGCGCGGTGTGGTCGGTGGCCAGCAGCAGAATCTCGAAGCCGGACATCTTCTGTCCCTCCGCATCATAGGTGGCGTGCAGGTTGTCCGGAGTGAGTCCTTCGAGCGCCGCGATGCAAAAATCGTAGGAATCGTTCAGCAGCTTCTCCACCGTGGCCTTGTCGTAGTTGGCCGGCTTCGAGATCGGACTTTTCTTGCCCGAAATAGTGGAAAAGAAGTATGCGTTGGACTGCGCGATGTGCGCCAACTGCTGGCCGAAGCTCATCTCCTCGGGATTCGGCTTGAAGCTGTAATCCGCGGCCGGCATCTGATCGGCTAGCGCTAGCATATATTTCTTCGAAGTCTTCCAATGCTGCACCAGCGCATCCGGAAGGCCTTCCTGCGCCAGCACAGGCGCGACCAAGGCCGCACTTACCACGAGAGCCGTCATTAAGCGATTCATTTTCACCCTCCTCGTATTCCAACGCCGCGGATGCCGCGCAACGCACGCGTGTCCGCCCGCATCGAATATGGTGAGGCTATCCTATCACACCCGCGCACGAGCTTCCCAACCCGAGACTGTGGCACGATCGTGGCCTGCACGCCGGGTGGTTGGGCCACAGCACGGTGCTGCTCAAGATCGACGGCATGACGATCCTGACCGATCCCGTGCTGGGCGACCGCATCGGCTTGAATTTCGGACCGCTGACCGTGGGCATGAAGCGGCTGGTGGCGCCGGCGTTGCGCGCCGCGCAGTTGCCGAAGATCGATCTGGTGCTGCTTTCGCACGCGCACATGGATCATTTCGACTTGGCCACACTGCGCGCGCTGGAGAGCCCTTCGACCACCGTGGTCACCGCCGCCAAAACCGGCGACCTGCTGCGCGTCAACCGTTATGCCGCCGTCAAGGAGTTGGGCTGGGGCGAGCACACGCGCGTCGGGCCGCTGCGGATCCAGGCGTTCGAGGTGAATCATTGGGGCGCGCGCATGCAGCACGACGCGTATCGCGGGTACAACGGTTACCTGATCCAGGGGGATCGCTATCGCGTGCTGTTCGGGGGCGACACGGCCGCGACCACGGCATTTCGCGCGCTGCGAAGCTCGCGCCGCATCGACCTGGCGATCATGCCGGTCGGCGCCTACAATCCCTGGATTCGCTATCACTGCACGCCGGAGCAGGCTTGGCAGATGGGCAATGATGCCGGCGCGGAGATCTTTCTGCCGGTGCATCATCAGACCTTCGCCCTGAGCCGCGAACCGCGCCACGAGCCGATCGAGCGGCTGTATGGGGCCGCCGGGCGCGAGCCCGAGCGGATTGCGATCCAGCGCATCGGGCAAGAGATGCGGCTGTAATTGTGCGGCCAAAAGCCGTGGCTTAATCTGGTAGACAGACCTTATGAAGCAGCTTGCCCTGGACGCCCTCGACGCGGCCATGCATCCCGGAGTCGCGTACGCCGACACGCGCGTGGTGGAAATCCGCGACCGCCAGGTTTCCACCAAGAACGGCAAGGCCGCGCATGTTTCGAGCGGCGTTTCCATGGGGCTCGCCATTCGCGTGCTGGCGCAAGGCTGCTGGGGCTTCGCCGCGACTGACGATCTAACCCGCGAGGGCATCCAGTCGGCCGCCGCACTGGCGCTTGAAATCGCCCGCGCCGGCACAAGCGCCAAGAAACACGATGTGACGCTCGCGCCCGAAGAGAAGCACGAGGCTACCTGGGTCTCTCCCATCCGGGTCGATCCGTTCACGATCCCGGTGGACCGCAACGTGGCGCTGCTGCTCGAGGTCGATCGCGAACTGCGGCGCAATCCGGGCGTGACGCTGGCGGAAGCCGCGATGAGCTTCGAACGCCGCCGCCAGATCTTCGCGTCCTCGCTCGGCAGCGTCATCGATCAAACGCGCTACCAAAGCGGCGTGGGCTACGCGGCGCTGGCCTATAAAGACGGCGAAATCCAGAAGCGGTCCTATCCCAATTCCTTCGGCGGCCAGCATCAACTCAAAGGCTACGAACTGATCGACGAATGGGACCTGGTGGCCAACGCGCCGCGCATCGCTGAAGAGGCCGTGGCGCTGCATGCGGCCGATCAGTGCCCGGAGGGCGAATTCGACCTGATCCTCGACAGCTCGCAACTGGGCTTGCAGATCCACGAGTCAGTCGGCCATCCCATCGAACTCGACCGCGTGCTGGGCAGTGAGGCCAATTACGCGGGCATGAGTTTCCTCACGCTCGACCAATTGCGCCGGCTGCGCTACGGATCGGAGATCGTCAACGTGGTTTGCGATGCGCGCCCCGCACACGGTCCCGGCCTGGGCACCTTCGCGTTCGACGATGAAGGCGTGCCCGCGCAATCCACCGACATCATCCGCGACGGGCTGTTCACGGGCTACATGACCTCGCGTGAGACCGCGGCGGCGGTGGGCGAGACGCGCTCCAACGGCACCATGCGCGCCGATGGCTGGTCGCGCATGCCGCTGATCCGCATGACCAACGTCAGCCTGAAGCCCGGCCGCCAGTCGCGCGACGAAGTCTTCGGCGGCACGGATCATGCGATCTATATGGAGACCAACCGGAGCTGGTCAATCGACGACAAGCGCTACAACTTCCAGTTCGGCTGCGAGATCGGCTGGGAGATCCGCCACGGCAAGCGCGTGCGCATGCTGAAGAATCCGAGCTACAGCGGCATCACCACGGAGTTCTGGAACGCCTGCGAAGCCATCGCCGGCCCGGGGCACTGGACGCTGTGGGGCACGCCCAATTGCGGCAAGGGGCAGCCTGAGCAGGTCATGGGCACGGGCCATGGCGCCAGTCCCGCGCGCTTCCGGCGTATCAAAATCGGGGGCGCTTATGCTGATTGATGCCGCCCGCTGCCAGGCTATCTTCGATCGCGTGGCCGATGCTGCGCGCGCCTTGGGCATCGCCGACGCCGAGGCTATCGTCACCGGCGGATCGAGCGCCCTCACGCGCTTCGCCAACAACGCGATTCATCAAAACGTCGCCGAGCGCGGCGTGCACGTCTCCGTGCGTTTGCAGACCGAGGGGCGCACCGCGCGCGCGACTACCAATCTGCTGGATGACGCATCCATCCGCCAGGTCGTCGCCGAAGCTGCTGCCCTGACCCGGCTGCAGGAGCCCGATCCGGAGTTGCTGCCGCTCGCTGAACCCGCGCCGGTGCCCGACGTGCGGCGATGGCATGCCGCGACCGCCTGCGTGACTCCCGCCGAGCGTGCCCAAGCCGTCGGCGAAGCTATCCGCATCGTGGAGTCTGCCGGACAGACGGCTGCCGGCATCTACTCGACCGCCGAAACCGTTTTCGCCCTGCTGAACTCGCGCGGCGTCTTCGCCTACTATCCGGAGACGATGGCGCAGTTCTCCATCACTGCCATGGCCGCCGATAGCTCCGGCTGGGCCAAGGGCAGTGCCTGTTCGCATCACGATCTCGATCCCGCGGCGATGGCGTTGAGCGCGGCGAGCAAAGCGCAAGCCTCGCGCGACCCGCTGGAACTGCCGGCGGGCGCTTACACCGTGATTCTAGAACCGGCCGCCGTGCTCGATCTGGCCGGCCAGATGTTCGGCGATTTCAGCGCCACCGCGATTGCCGATGGCCGCAGCTTCCTGCGCGACCGCATCGGCGAAAAGCTGTTCGGCGAGAATGTCTCGATCACTGACGATGCCTGCCATTCGCTGCAAGCCGGTCCGCCGTTCGATGGCGAGGGCGTGCCGCGCCGCAAGCTGGCGTTGGCCGATCGCGGCGTGGTGCGCGAAATCGCCTATTGCCGGCTAGCCGCGCATACGGCCGGCGCCGCGCCCACCGGACACGGTTTCCCGCTGCCCAACGAATACGGCGAAGCGCCCATGAACATCGTGATCGCCGGCGGGGCGACGCCCATCGACACAATGGTCGCGTCGACGGAGCGCGGCATCCTGGTCACGCGGCTGTGGTACATCCGCGAGGTCGATCCGTACGAGAAGATCATGACCGGCATGACCCGCGACGGCACGTTCCTGATCGAAGACGGCCGCTTCGCGCGCGGCGTGCGCAATTTCCGCTTCAATCAAGCGCTGCCGGAAATGCTTTCGAACGTCGAAGCGCTGTCGCCCGCGGTGCGCGCTTCAGGCGAAGAAGCTTTCGATATGGTGGTGCCCGCGATGAAGGTGCGCGGCTTTCACTTCACGGAAGTCACGCGGTTCTGATCATGCGGCGCATCATCCTTTTCGCGCTCGCCGCGAGCGTTCCTTTGGCAGCCTTCGGCGGATCGCTCGAATTGGTCGTTCTCGGCTCCGGCGGTCCACGCCCTTTCGGACGGGCCGGATCGAGCTACATCGTCGAGGTCAATGGCACTCCCCGAATTCTGGTCGACGCCGGACCGGGCGCCTTCGTGCGCATCGGCGAGATGCACCTGGATCTCGATCAGGTCGATACCGTGCTGCTCACCCATCTGCACATCGACCACACCGGTGACCTGCCGGCCTTCTTCAAGGCCAGGACACTAACCACGAACGCCTCTAAAATCCGATTTACGGTCTTCGGACCGTCCGGCGGAGGTATGTTTCCAAATACCACCCGGTTCCTGGATCTGCTCTTCGAAAAGGGCGGCGCCTGGGAGTATCAGAAGACTTTCGGCGCGGACGAGGAGATCCGCGGTGTGGACCTTCCGATCAGCCTGAATTCGCCCATCCGTAAAATCGTGGACACTGGCGGTGTGCGGATCACGACCATCGCGACGCATCACGGTGATTGCCCTTCGGTTGCCTATCGCATCGACTATGGCAACGAAAGCATCGCGTTTTCGGGAGACATGGATCAATCCGCCGTGCCCAACCTGGTGCGGCTAGCCAAAGGATGCAGCCTGCTGGTGTTTCATTGCGCGGTGCTCGATCCGCCGAATTCGCCGCAGCAGCTTTACGCGCTGCATACTCCGCCGCGGCGAATCGGCGAGGCCGCCAGGGACGCGGGAGCGCAGCGCTTGCTGCTGAGCCATACGGCCCCTGACGTGGAGAAAGCCAGCCGGCCGGTCCTGCAATCCATCCGGGCCTCCTACAAGCAGCCCGTCAGCTTTGCTCGCGATAAGATGCGGGTGGCGGTGGCTCCCTAGATTTGTTCCTGGCGGGTTCCGGCTAGCGCGTAGCTGGTGCTGCGGCCACCTTCCGGGCTACGCGCCAGGATTCCCAGTTCGACCAGCGGTAGAATGTCACGCAGTGCCGTGTCTTGGGAACATTTGGCCAGCTTTGCGTATTTCGACGTCGTCAACTTCCCCTCGAAACCTTCCAGCAACCGGTTGAGCACCAGACGCTGGCGGCTATTTAACGCGACGCCCTCAATCCGCTTCCAGAAACGCGCCTTGGCAAGCACGCTACTCAATACGCCTTGCGCATTGTCGATGGCGCGCCCGAGGCAACCCACAAACCATTCCATCCATCCATCCAGTCACGTCCATAGCGCCCTTCTGGGTTGTTTCCAGGATCTCGTAATAGGCGTTCCGTTCCAGGTAAATCTGCGCCGACATGCTGTAGAAGCGCTGCTGTGTTCTCGGATCGGGCCAGGGCCATTGCCATCATCGAAAGGATGGACGGTCACGAACCAAAGGTGCGCGAGCCCGGCCTTGAGCACCGGATCCATGCCGCCCGTCCAGCTAAACCACTCGAGAAAGAGCGCCATCTCCGCATCGATTTGGCTGGCCTTCGGCGCCACGAAATGCACGTACTCCTTGCCTATCGCGGCGGACACTTCCTCCATGGGTCCCCGCTCGTCGCTCCGCCACGCCCCCGTCCTGATCCTGGCCACGCCGCTGCGCCCTGCCGGAAACAGCCACGCGTGCCAGGCGAACAGGCGCTCCGCTGTAAGCGGCAGGTCGAAGTGCCGGGTAGCGTCAAGCATCATTTCGACGACCGCCTCGACGTTACGGTCCGGCGGCTTGAGCGCTCCGACGTCGATTCCCAGTCGGCGTGCAATGGACGACCGCACCTGTTCCGGGTCCAACTTCTCGCCTTCGATTTCGCTGCTCTTCAGGACATCGGCGGTCAGCGTTTTGAGAACCGCCTCTTGACGTAGGTCGAATCCGAGAGCCTCCATGTGGCCGATTAGCCGCCCCTGACGGTGCCGGACGGAGGCCAGGATCTCGGCTAACCGGCCGCGGTTCCAGCGAAATCTGGGCCAGTCAGCAAGCTCCTGGATGTACATTCACCGCACTTCCTGCGGAGATTATATCCTCTTATTCACCGCACGCGGCAAGCAATGGCCTCAAGATCCCCCGAAGATCTCCTTCGTCAGATCCTCCTGTGGCTTCGGCCGCTGCTCATCCCACACGCCCACCACCAGCGCCGCCGCCGCCAGCGTCAGGATCACGATCGAGATATTGTCCAGTCCGCGCCGCCACAGCACCGCGCCCGCCGTGATCGCCGTGCGGATCAGCCAGCCGTACATGCTGCGCGCCCGCTGGCCGCGGCGCACGCGCACGATCGACCGCCCCAGGAAATGCGCGAAGAACAGGCACAGCAGACCCAACACCACGCGCAGAACATCCAGCGGTATCGGCATGCTATCAATGTGGCGCAACTCCTGCCCATTTGCAAGCGCCCGCGCGCCTTGCCACAATGAGCCTCATGAGCCTCATGCAGGAGATCCGCGACTTCCCCGTCTCGCGCAACACCGTGGCCATCTGGTGGCTCGGCCAGAACGGCTACATCTTCAAGACGCCCGAAGGCGCCCTGCTCTCTACCGATCTGTACCTGACCAATTCCTGCCACGAAGCCTACGCCGATTCCGGCATCAACCTCGACCGCCTGGTCCCCGTGCTGATTCCGCCGGAAGAACTCGACGTGGATGTGTTCGCCTGCACCCACAACCACCTGGACCACACCGACCCCGCCACCATCGAGCGCCTGCGCCACAAAGATACGACCCAGTTCATCGGACCGCATCCCAGTTGCGACGTCTTCCGTACCCAGGGCGTCGAAAGCGGCCGCATCGTGCCAGCCTGGCCCTCATGCGAGATCGAGTTCCGCGACATCGTGATCCACGGCACCTTCGCGCTGCCCACCGACTCGACCGATCTGAATCACATGGGCTTCGTCTTCCAGTTCGGCAAAGGGCCGCGCATCTACATGACCGGCGACACGGACTACACCGAACTGCTGGTCTCGGCGGCCAAGCACCATCCGGACCTGATGATCACCTGCATCAACGGCGGTTTCAACAATCTGTCGCATTACGAAGCCGCGCAACTGGCCGCGCAGATCCAGCCGAAGGCAGCCATTCCCTGCCACTACGATATGTTCCCCGATAACTCCGTGGACCCCGGCCAGTTTCGCGCTTCGCTCGCCCTGCGCGCCCCCGAAGTGCGCTACATCCGCCTGGAACACGGGAAGCCTTTTGTGTTTGGGTTATAAGACGATACGCGCACTACGTGGCGACCAGCTCACCTTCAGCGATGATCGCCGCCGCGCTCGTATGGCGTGCCGCGCGATGCAGGCGCGCTTCCACGCACACCGCCAGCACAGCCGTCAGCAGCAGAAGTTCCCAGGCCCACAGACCGTTGGCGTGCAGCAGCGGAACAGGCAGCCGCAGATACCAGATCCAGGCGAGCACCAGCGAACCGCCCCCGCCCACCGCGGCCAATCGCAATCGGCTGTCCCGTGGCAGGCTCGTCGCCGCCACCCCTTGCGCAACGAGGGCGAAAGGCGCCGCCACCAACAAATCCACCAGATAGTGCTCGCCGAATCCCAAGGTCGCCAGCACCGTGACCGCTACCAGCGCGCCTGCCAGAATGCGCCAGCCCAAAGCCCAACGCCGCGAGTTCCACCAGATCAGCAGTGCCATGGCGATGTGCACCGATGGCATGGCATTGCGCGGCGCCGGCCCGATCTCGATCAAGCCGAGCGGCGGCCGCATCGCCTGGGGCGACCCGAATGGAAACTGTGCGCCGAAGACGTGCACGGGACCGGCCGCCGGACAGAAATTGTAGAGCAGGAATCCGCCCGCGGCCGCGGCGGTGAACGCCAGCACGATGCGTGACGGTTGTCCATCGGAACGTCTGCGATCCAGCACAAAGGCGATCGCCATCGCCAGGGGCAAAGACTCATAGCCAAGAAAGCAGATCTCGCGGATCGCGCCGAAGCGGGCCAGGAACCTGCCCACCAGGAAACTCGGCGGCACGCCTAATTGCGCATCAAAGGCGTATAAGAACAGATCGTAGGTCTTGGGATGCACCGCCGTGGTGACGGCCAACGAGAACCCCGAGACCACCAGGAACAGCGGGAACATGCATGCCATCAGGCACGTGTCCAAACTCGCCTGCCGCTTTTCGCCGCCGCCCCACAAAGCCGACAAACTCATACAAGCAATGCAGCCCAGGCCGAGGAACGCCAGCAGCGAGCCACTAGCCGGCTCGTGTTTCACGAACGCATAAGTGAACGCAAATGCCGCCGCAAGCGCCGCGCTGATCGACACGCTCCGAAGGCCGGGACGAGTGGAAAAGTAAATTACTGCCGACCCCGCGAGCGCCCAGGCCAGATAGGCGTAACTCGCGATATGGAAGTACAACATGAAGGCCATCAGCAGCACGACGATGGCCGCGGAAGCGATCGATCTAGCCGCCGCGGCGGCGGCGCTGCGCAGGGCTACCACGTAGGAGAGATAACACGAAGGTTAACTCCGGGACAAGTTATCCAGTAGCCAACTTGCCGCGCTCTCCGCGCCCGTGTTATCCCACTAACATGGCCGGCCGGCGAATCCCGGCGCCGCTTGCTTACCTCACGAAAGCAATCTTACTGGCGTCCCTGCCGCTCGTCATCTACGGCGGCTACAAATACGGTTTGTATGGGCTGATCAGCACCAATCCGCCCGCGCAGTTCACTTACGCTGGTATCGCGCTGCTATATTTCGTGAGCAGTGCGCCGCCGCGCCGCGAAATGATTCTCACGGTCGCCGGCGGCCTGGTGCTGCTGTTCGCATTCTCCCTGCTCCGCCCTTCCGACTTTGCCGGAGAGACGCTGGTGCGGTACGGCGCGTTCGTGGGCATCGCCGGCCTCATCGCCATGACCGGCCGGGCAATCTGTGCGCGCGACAAGGAACCGGCTCTCGAAACTCTCGCCCGCTGCCTGATTTTCGTGGTTCTCGGCATCATGCTGGGCACCATGCTGGAACTCGCCTCGCAAGTGCGGCCCATGAAGTTCGACCTTTTTCTCTACAGCATCGATGTGCGCTTCGGTACCGCGCTCAGCTTCGTCATCGGCCGCCTGATCCGCGCCTGGTCTCCGTTCGGCCAGTTTGAGATCGTCGTTTATCATTCCCTGCCATTCGCCTTCGCGGTCCTGTATGCGGCCCATATACGGCGCGGCCAACGAGGTCCTGTCGATATCCTGACCATGATGTGGGTGAACGCCGTGGTGGGTTACGGATTATATTTCCTCTACCCCGCCGCGGGACCGTTATATGCGTTCGGCCCGGCATTCCCTTACGCCGCCCCCGCGCTACGGGAACTGACGCTGCAAGTGGTGAGGCTCAATGCCCCGCCCAACGCCATGCCGTCGCTGCACATGGCGGGCGCGCTGCTCATCTGGTGGAACGCGCGCCACTGGAAACTGGGCCGGAAAATCGCGCTCGGTTACACGGTGCTAACCGGCATGGCGGCGGTGGGTTTCGGTGAGCATTACTTCCTGGATTTGGTCGTCGCATTCCCATACGCGCTGGCCATTCAGGCGGCGGTATCGAAGGTCCCCAGGCGGCTCCCAGCGCTGGCCATTGGCGCCGTGATGACTGCGGCCTGGTTCATCGCCCTCCTGTTCGCGGCGAAACAGTTGGCTGCGGCGCCGCTGTGGATGATGTGGACGCTGGCGGCTATAACCGCGGCGGTTCCGCTGAGCGCAAACGCGAGGTTACTGGCGGCAGATCCTTACGTGGACGAAGGGGCCCCCGCCGCGGATACACTGCAACTGGCGGTTGCGCCGGACTGCGGCTAACGCACGGACAACAAGTTCGACGAAGCCAGCAGCAGGCCGGCAACCAGCAGTGCATCCACAATGACGCGCAGCCAGGGAACGGACTGTAGCCGCAACATCACAGTCCGGTGCTTCGCTTCCATCGAGAGAGCCGGCGCATGGCATGGCGCCGCGCACTCGGCAAGGTTTCCATCGCTCATAGCGTTTGATCCTCCCCCAAAGGCCCATGCAGATCGACGCCGCGGTTGTGCAGTGTGGCGCCCACCCGGAGGGGCACGATACAGATCTGCTGGGCCGATGACTTGCACAGGTCGATGTTGTACAACGGCAAGTCGCGCGGCTTGACCACGTAGCCGCCGGTCTGAATACTCCACGACTCGCCGTAGTCCGACACCACAAACGGATTCTCGCTGTAGGCGCGCACCCGGAAAGCCGCCGTGGAAGGCTCGTAATTCGCGTAGCTGAAGCAGCGGCCGACGCACACGCGGTCGGCGAAATGCGTTAGCGCCTGGACCCGGCTCTCCGGATCCGCCAGCATGCTCACCACCCGCTGTCCGGGCGGCAATTGCGCCACGGCCTGCTCCATCTCGGTTTCCACGTGGTTCAGCGCCCGCTCATCCACATACGAGAGGCTGAAAAATACCACCGCGATCGCGGCCATGGCCACCACCACTGGCTTACGGATGCGGCTGGACGCCACCAACGCGCAGAAGAGCACCGCGCCCGCCAGCGACATGCGCTCGGCGATGAAGTCGAGCGCCGCCCGGCAACCGGGAAGCAGCACGCCCCCCGGCAGCAGCGCCAGGGCCGCTGCGTTCAGCGCGCAGATCTGGAAGCGCGCATCGAAGAATGTGCGCTCCGTTCCGCGCCTCTCGAGCAGTCCTCGAAAACACAGCGCCCACACGGCCAGAATCGCCACCACGATGGCGATGTAATAACGGCCGTAAATCCAGAACTGGTCCGCTCCGGTCATGGCTATGTATTGATCCACGCCCCGGCGGGTCGGGAAGAACGCGGCCAGCAAAACCGCGGCCAGTGCGATCGCCACCACGGTGCCGATCATCAGGGCGACCCGCCGCCTGGGCCGCAGCCTTTCGGCCACCCATCCGTACGCAAAGATTCCGATGGCCCAGGCCACCGGCATCGCATGTGCTGCGTACGCCACCGGCAACAGCGCCACCGCGGCAGCCATAGCCCAGCCCTTCTTCAGCCGCGCCAGCGCGAGCGCCCCGAACGCCAGCCCGAGCGAGAGATAAAAATTGAAGAGGCCCATGCGGAAGACCCAGCCGTAGGCCAGCATCGCCAGGCAGGGCGTGAGTTCCCACGGCGCGCGCCCGCGCCGCGCGTAGGCCCACACGAAACCGAAAGCGCCCCAGAAGAACACCAGCACCGCGATCGAAACGGCGATGCGCTGCGCCGCCGCCGCGCCGTAAGCCCGCATCAGCCAGCTCAGCATCAAGTCGAACAGCACGTTGTTCGATTGGCGCGCGATCGTCAGGCCCGGCGCTTGCCCGCGTTCGATCAACTGCGCCAGCCAGGCGTTATAGATGTGGCTCGACAGGTCGCCGGCCTGGATTCTCTGCTGCCAGAAACAGGGAACCAGTAGCAGCGCGGAGATCAGCACCGCGACGGCGATTCGGACCGCACGCCGATAGCTCGCCCTCACGCTCTCTCCTTACGCAAATCTCGCAGCTCCATTATCAGTTCGAAGCGGGTCTCCACGGAATCGACTCTTTCACCTATTTGTTGAATGTTTTTCTCCGCGATTCTTTCTAAGCCGCCGGCCATGACTAAGTAGTCGATGCGCGCGGGCTCGATTTGCATGATGCGGCAGCAGGTGGCGTCCACGGCTACCGCATCGCTTCCGGCCACGATCACCCCCGCCGGCTTCGGCTGGCCCTGAATCGGGCCGTTTCCGTCCATCCCCACGATCCCATCCACAATGGCGAAATGATGCGGAAACAGCGTGTGCAGGTCGGCGATCGATTGATGGATTCCCGCCCAGTGCAGCACGTTCTTCGGCCAGCCGTACACGCCGCCGGGAACCAGGCCGAACAGATTCTTCATCGAGAGCGTGGCGCCCGCCCAGTGATGCGTTTTCATCTTGGGCATGGAGACCACCAGATCCGCGGAAAGCGCGGTGTGCGGCAGATAGAGGGAATCCAGACGCGAGAAAGGGTGCCGCAGCCGCACGCGCGAGACGTCGTCCAGATTGAGATCGGTGAAGAGATCTTCGAAGTCCGGAATCACGCCGAAGTATCCAGCCGCGTCGGCCATGTCGAGCGTACCGCGGCGATGTCCCGGCCCTTCCGCGATCGCTACCGAGGCGCCCAACGCGCGGAAGGCTTCGAGCGCGGCGTGCACCAGCATCGGATTGGTGTTGATCGTGGTGCCCGGCTCGAACTCCACCAGGTTGGGCTTCAGCACGACGCGCCGGCCGCGCACGTCCGGCTGGTGCAGCGCCACAATGCGGCGCACGGTGTCGTAGATGTCCGGCGAATAAGAAGACGCGCGCGTGATGCTGACCAGCGGGCGGCTCCGCGGCTCGGGCACATGTTTGCACGCCGGCGCGGCCAGCGCCGTCAACGATCCCGCTAAAAATTCCCGCCGTCTCATGCGCCTCAATCCAGAAACACGTTGTAGCCTTGCCCGGCGACGCTCGCCAGGTAGGTCAAAGCGAGATCGGGCAGCGTGCGGCAAGGCATCGCGGCGCAAGAACTCTCCGCCGGGACCTGCTGGTGGGCCAGCAATCCGAGCCGCAGCCAGGCCGCGCCGGCTGAAGACCGGGGCTCCCGCAAGAAGCGCTGCGCCAATGGAAAGCTCGATTCCAGCCGGCCTGCGTCCGTGCCGGCGAGGGCCAGCAGCGCCTGCCCGGTGGTCTCGGGGTAAGCATCCGAGTTATAACCCAAGGCCCGCGCCGAGCCGTGATTCCATCCGCCATCCGCGCAGCGGTGCGTAAACAGAAACGCGACCGCCTGGTCGATGCGGTCCCGCAGTTCCGTCGAGGGCTGCCGCCAATAGCATTTCTTCAGCGCCAGGATGCCCAGACACGTGGGCGTCACCCAGGCCGCGGTTCCTGGAAACCAGGGCCAACCCTCCGGCTTGGCAGTCTCCGGCAACTTGCCGTCCCGCAGGAACGCGGCTAACTCCAACAGCCGCGACGACTCCATCCCGCTGAGCCGCAGCAGCCACTCGACCGCGCGCGCGTGCCGCCCGGCGCCGATCGTTTCGGGTGGCAGCAGCGCCACCAGCGCCGTCACCCACGTGCTGCGATCCACGGGCAGCCGCGGCGTCCATCCGCCATCCGCCAATTGCGCGGCGCTGAGCCAGGCAATCGCCTCGGCGCTGCGCGGCGCCGCCGCCTTGGCCGCCTGGTGCGCCAGCAGCGCATACACCGTCGGCTCGGTCCACGACTGTCCCCGGTGATAGGGCCAGCCGCCGTCCGGGTTTTGTGCCGCGCGGATGCGATCCAATGCGCCGCGATCGATCTCCATACAGATCCCTGGTGGGGCAGACCTCCGGCCCGCCCCACGGTCAATACGTGCGAGCAACAAGAACAGCAACGGCAACTACCGGGCTGCCTTGCGTTTACGGCGGCGCTGCAGGAGCAGCAACAGAATTACGCCAGCCGCGACCCAGATCAGAATCTGCATCGTTGTGCTATTCATTGACCTTGTCTCCTTTCTTTAAAGTGACGCTCAAACTTGTCAGAAACCCTTCATCAGCGGGATGAGATACTTCACCACCCCCAGCACGCCGGGTCCCGCGCACACCAGCATCATGGCCGGCAGGATGAAGAAGAAGATCGGGAACACCAGCTTTACGCCCACTTTCGCCGCGCGCTCTTCGGCCTCCTGGCGGCGGCGCACGCGCATGAAATCGGAATGCTGCCGCAGCGAATCGGCGATGCTCGTGCCGAACCGGTCGTTCTGAATCAAGATGGCCGTCAGCTTCTTGAGCTCCGGCTCGCCGGTACGCTCGCCCAGGTTCTTCAGCGCGTCGCTGCGCCGCTTGCCGGCGCGGATCTCCAGGTTGACGAGCGAAAACTCCTCGCTCAACTCCCGGTGCGCGTTGTGCAGTTCGCTGGCGACGTAGTTAATCGCCTGGTCGAGGCCCAGCCCGGCTTCGACCGAGATCACCATCAGGTCGAGCGCGTCGGGCAGAGCCAGCCGCAGAGTCGTCTGGCGCCTGCTGATGCGCTTCTCCAGCAGGAAGCTGGGCATCACGTATCCGCCGAGCGCCATGGCGAGCGGAAAGATGATGTGCAGCGAAGGCTTGTCGCCCAGCGAGTTGCGCAGCGACAGGCCCAGGATGCCGAGGACCACCGTAGTAAGGATACGGACGCCGTAATAGATCTTTACGGCGTTGTCCGAACGATAGCCCGCGTAGGAGAGCATCCTCCGGGTCATCGAGCTTTCGTCCTCGGAGACCGGGATCAATTCCCCGACTCGTTGAATGATCTTGTATTCGCGCGGCCGGCGGACTTCGGCTTCTTCCGGTTGGCCCGCCGTGGGCGCCTCGATCACCGGTTCGCCGAGCCGCTCGTAGACCTGTCCCGGCCGGGCGTAACGCTGATAGCCGAAGGCCGTGATGGCCACCATTACCACCATGAAAAACGCGATGATCAGATAAATGGGCATCGTTAAACCTTGATCTTCACAATGCGCCGGATGAAGTAATTCCCGAGCAGCACCATCCCGCCGGCCGCCAGCATCATGTACTTGCCGTCGGGGTCTTTTTCCATCCCTTGCAGATACCCGGGGGCCACCGCCAGCAATGCCAGCGCGGTCACCACGGGCAGGATAGTCAGAATCAACGCCGTCAACCGGCCGTGCGCGCTGGCGGCCTTTACCTCGCCTTTCAACCGGAAACGTTCCCGGATGACGTGCGCCAGCCGGCCTAGAATTTCGTTCAGGTTGCCGCCCGTCTGGCGTTGCAGCAGCACGGTCGACGTGAAAAATTTGAAATCCAGCAGCGGCACGCGCCTGGTAAGATTTTCGAGCGCCGTGTTCAAGGGCGCGCCCAGGTTGATTTCGTTAAACAGCGTGCGCAGTTCGGTCGAGAGCGGCTCCGGCACGTGCTCGCCGACCATCGACAGGCTGATCAGCAAAGCGTGGCCCGCGCGCACCGACCGCGCGATGAAGTCCAGCGCTTCAGGGAACTGCTCCTCGATTTGCGCCAGCCGTTTGCGCCGCTTGATGCGCACGAAGACATACGGCAACGTGGCCGTGACGCAGGCCAGCGTAGTGCACGTCATAACCACGTTGACGATGAACGGAATGCGCAGCCCGATGATGAATCCCGGCACCGCCATGCCGACGGTCGCCATGAATAGCGTCGAGGGAGTCCAGGTGAGGCCCGCCTGCTTGATGGAATCCTGCAGGTGATCCGCGAAATTTACCTGCTTCAGGAGCTTCGTGAAGCCCTGCGTCTGCGGCACCACGTCTCTTAGCAGCTTGGTGACGGGCATCGGCCGCGTGCCGGCCACCGTCTGCAGCATGTCCTTGACGACGCTTTGGCGATGCTGCTGGCGGTACAGAAAGCCGAAGACGGCGATCGCCAGGATGAGCGCGAAGACCAGAAGAAAGATACCGGCCAGCATGAGAGACATAGGTCAGTTGATCTCCACCACGGTCTGGAACAGCGAAGCCGGCAACTGGATACCGCAGGCCTTGATCCGGTCGTAGGCGCGCGGGCGGATACCGGTCGCGCGGAACCTGCCGGTGACGCGGCTATCCTCCGCCACGCCGGTTTTCTCGAACAGGAAAATATCCTGCAGGGTGATGGTGTCTACTTCCATGCCGGTGACTTCGGTCAGGTGCGTGACGCGGCGCGTACCGTCGCTGAAGCGCGACACCTGCACCACCAGGTCGAGCGCCGCCGAAATCTGCTGGCGGATGGCGCGCACGCCCATGTTGGCGTTGCCCATGCCGACCATCACTTCCAGGCGCGACATGGCATCGCGCGGGTTGTTGCAGTGGACCGTGGTGAGCGATCCGTCGTGGCCCGTGTTCATGGCCTGCAGCATGTCCAGCGCTTCCTCGCCGCGGACCTCACCGACGATGATGCGGTCGGGGCGCATACGGAGAGCATTGATGACCAGGTCGCGGATCCGGATGGCGCCCTGGCCTTCCACGTTGGCCGGCCGCGTTTCCATGCGCGCCACGTGCGTCTGCTGCAGCCGCAATTCGGCCGCATCCTCGATGGTGACGATGCGCTCGTCTTCCGGGATGTAACTCGAAAGAACGTTGAGCAATGTCGTCTTTCCGGCGCCGGTACCGCCGCAGATCAGGATGTTCAAGCGGGCGCGCACGGCCGCGCGCAGCATTTCGAGCATGCCCTCGGTGAGCGTCAGCCGCGTCACCAGGTCCTTGCCGTGCATCAGGCTGCGTCCGAACCGGCGGATCGAGAGCAGCGGCCCATCCACCGCGACCGGAGGGATAGCCGCGTTGACGCGCGATCCGTCCGGCAGGCGCGCGTCCACCAGCGGCGAGGATTCGTCCACGCGCCGCCCGACCCGCGATACGACTTTTTCGATGATGCGCAGCAGGTGCGCGTTGTCTTTGAACTCCACCGGCGTGCGGAACAGTTTGCCGTTGCGCTCCACGTAGACCAGCCGCGGCGTAGTCACCAGGATGTCCGAGATGGTCGGATCCTGCAGCAGAGGCTCCAGCGGGCCGAGGCCGAAGACCTCGTCCAGCACTTCCTCTACCACGCGCTCTTTTTCGAGCAAGCTGAGCGGCGTCTTTTCTTCTTCCAGCAGCTTGGCCACGGCGGTGCGGACTTCCGTGCGCACCCGCTCGCCGCCCAGCGTCGCCAACGCTTCCAGGTTGATGCGGTCCAGCAGCTTGCGGTGCAGAGCGAATTTCAGCTCCTGGTGCTCCAGCGCCGCGCGATCCTGAGTGAAGAGACGGCTGACCCAGCCGGCTTCTTTCTCACCGCTCTTATAAAGCGATCCGTTTGTCGTGGTTGCCACTTTTCATCCTTACCCGAATAGGCTGAACTTCTTCTTTTTCTGCTGCTCCTCGACGCCCGCCATACGCATCGCCAGCTCGCGGATTTGCTTGCCCAGAAAACTGCGCTCCGGCAGCAGCTTGCCGAGCGAGTAGCATTCGTGCAATTCCGGATAGCTGCTGGGCAGCACCGCGTAAACCGGCAGCCCCAGGATCTTTTCGATCTCGCCCGGCGCCAGTTCCGAACGCTTGGGCACGCGGTTCAGGATCAGCTTCAGCCGGTCCTTGCCGTACCCCGCGTCCATCAGAATCTGCAGGACCTGCTTGGCCTGGTGCAGCGCCGGAACTTCCAGCGTGCTCACCAGGTAAGCCTCGTCCATTTCTTCGAGAGCCGCTACGCCTACGCGCGTGAGGCTGCGGCCCAGATCAATCAGCGTGAAGTCGTAGCACGACCTCAGAAAGCTGAACAGTTGCCGCAACTGTTCCTGCCGCGGATAGGTCTTATCCGCGGTGGCTCCAGGCGCGGCGATGATCTCCACACCGGGGATGCCGTTGGAGACTAGCGCTTTCCAATAGCTGACATCCATGCGGTGCAGATTGTTGACGGCATCCAGGATCGAGTAGCCGGGCTTGGCCTTGGTCAAAAAGCCGATCAGCCCGGCGTCCAGATCCAGATCCGCCAGTAGAACTTTCTGGCCGTGGCGCCCTAACTCCACGGCCAGATGGCAGACTACGGTAGTGGCGCCGCAGCCGCCTTTCGAGGAGAAGAAGCCGATGGTCCGGCCGCCCCAGCGCGAGCCGCTCTGCCGCCGGCCGGAAGAAGCGCGCCGGTCGAGTGCCCCGCGCAAAGCGGATTCGAGCGGCGGATAGATATACTCGTTGACCCCCGCGCGCATGGCGGTCAGGATCGCGTCCGGATCCGCCGTGGTGTGCAGAGCCACGATGGTGGCTTCCGGCGCCTTAGACCGGATCATGGGAACCAGTTCGCTGACCGGCTCCTTGGCCATGGCCACGTCCAGCAGCACTACCTCCGGCCGCAAGCGTTCGAGCCGTTCCAGGAACGACCCCATCGTGGACATGTCCTGATGCTCGATCACCGGGCGCAACGGCAAGGCCGGCAGGCAGGACTGTAGCTCGTCCCAGAGCTGCTTCGTTTCGATGGCCAAGCCTAACGTCAGTGAATACATGCTGCGCCTTCCAGACGGATCTACTGTTGGCCGCCCGTCCCGGTACCGCCCGGCGACGAGGTTCCCGAGCCGGCGGGCGCGGCGCTTCCCGTGCCCGTACCGGCGCCGTTCCCCGGTGCCGCGGTGCCCGGGCTCGCTTGACCGCCTGCCGGGTTCATCATCAAGGGCAACAGCAGCGTAGGCTGCGCGCTACCCGTCGCGGAACCCTCTTCTTTCTTCTGGATCTCCTGCAGTTCTTCCACCGGCAGCGTCTCGCGCTGCGGTTTCACCGGCACCGGTCCGGTCACTTCCATGGTGGGCGTGTGCGGCGGACTGGTCGCGGTCCCCTTCATGAAAGGCTCCGGCATCCGAATATCCGGACGCGGCTTTCCGGCGGGGATCGGCCGCACCAGTTCCGGCGTCACCATCACCAGCAGTTCGGAGTTGCTCTTGCTCTTGATCCGGCTCTGGAAAAGCTTGCCCAGAATCGGAATGTTTCCGATGCCCGGAATCTTGTCGAGGGTCTCGTTGAAGCTGTTGTCGAGCAGCCCGGCGATGGCGAAGCTCTGGCCGCTCTCCAATTCGATCTCGGTCTGCACTTTGCGCGTGGCAATGGCCGGGACCGTGAAGCCTGAGAGCACCACGGCGTTGCTGTAATCCAGCGAGCTGACTTCCGGCGCCACCTGCAAACGGATCGTCCCGCGCGGCGTAATCACCGGCAAAAAGTTCAAGCGGATGCCATATTCCCGGAACTGGATGGTGACCGCGCCGACATTCGCGCCGCCCTGCACTACCGGGATCGGAAACTCGCCGCCCGAGAGGAAGCTGGCCTGCTTGCCGTTCATCGCCAGCACGTTGGGCTCAGCCAGCATCTCGAGCATGTTCCTGGCTTCCAGCGCCTCGATGGTGGCCCCCAGATTCAGATCCGGACGGAAGAGGAAGATATTCAACGCATTCGTCAGCGTGGCCGTCACGGGCGATCCGGCCGACGGGACGCTCACCGTCGGGGGAGAGAACTGCTGCGTGGTGACCGTGCCAATAGTATTCGTGGCGCCCGTACTGAACAGGTTCAGGCCCAACTGTGAGGTGGCCGTGCGGTCCACGTCGGCGAAGCGCACCTTCAACAGAACCTGCGATTCTTCGGGCGGCGTCACCACGTGCAACAGGTTGACCACCTTCCCCATGGTGGCCGCGATCGCCGCGGCGCGCTGCGCGCTCACCAGATCTTTGGTGGTCCCATGCAGGAATACGGTGTCGCCTTCCTGATAGATGGTGACGTCCTGACCTGGCAGCTCACGCGCCAGTTGCGCGCGTGCGTCATCCACCCGCGTGCTGCTGGGCCGCACCGTCAGATCGAAAGCCATACGCGGTCCGCCCTGTTGCCATACGATCAGGGTCGTGTCGCCGGGCAGCTTGCCGTTGATCACCACTTCCTTCGGGTTCACGGCTACGGCTTCGGCCAGTTCGCCGTTCGCCACCGAAATACGCTGGATGTTGAGTGCGTTGTCGAGCACCAGCGACTTGCCGACCGTCACCACCAGGGGCGTCGACTGGGATTGCAGTTCCACGGCCGGCAGCACGCCCGGCCGGACGGCCATCGCCAACAGGCCGCCCGCCACGGCGGCCAGATGAGAAATCGCGTTTTTCTTAGACACGTTACTTGACCTCCGGGGTCGACGCGAATCGCGTCTCGGTGCGCTTGCTGCCGTTCAGCACCTCCATCACGAAAGGCTGCGGCGGGGGCGGCGCGAGCTTTATCACGGGTGGAGGCAACGGCTTCGGCGTTGCGCGCACATGCACCGGTTCGGGACGTTTCTTGACGCCGTTCTGGGCGAACAGCTCGACCACCGCGGTGCCGGGCGTCTTGGCCACCTGCGTATCCAACGGATTGCGCAGCACGAGCTGAATCGTCGTCTGATTGCTCGCCAGGCTCAACATCTCGGCCTGTTCCGGCGTCACCAGCAGGTTCACCACGCCTACGCCCAGCGGCTTGCCCTCGTTGTCTTTCTTAATATCCTGTCCGGCGGAGAGCACCTCGATGTTCTGCAAGAGCGTGCGCGTCAGGCTGCCCTCGGTGCTACCGCTGGGGCCCGGCGGGTTGCCGGAAATCAATACGTCGACACGCATGCCGGGCACTACGAACCCCGCGACACCGACCACATCGTTGACGCGCACGGCCACCGCGCGCATGCCCTCGGGGATCATGGCGGCCAATCCGCCGCCCGCACCCTTGGGAGCCAGACGGTTCTCCAAGATGGGTTCGCCCTCGTAGATCGCGGTCGTCACGCCGCGGCCGACGATGTCTTCCCGCTTAAGCACGGCATTGGGCGGCAGCGCTCCGGACCACGGAGCATCCCTGATGTCGCTATCCTTGATCACCGCGCCGAGATCGAGATTGCGAGCCGCTACCAGCGCCTTGGCTGTCGTGGGCGCCGCTTGCGTGCTCGCGTGGCCGACGGTCAGCCGGTAGAGCAGCAGGCTGGCGCAGCCCGCGACCACGAAGGCAAATACCAATACCGAAATGAAGCGTTGGTTCATTGTTCCCTCAATTCCTGTTTCCGCACTAGCGTGGGAAATCCTCCCCACCTCAACCGGCTACCACTTCTGCGCCAGAGAGGCCCCGGTAAAAGCCTCTCTGGCGCGTTTCTGACTAGCTGGTGGCGGCGCTGGCGGCAGCGCTCAACTGCACGTTCGTCGTGCTCCAGATCTTGCTGACGCTCGATCCCGAGCTGATGAACAGGGCGGCCGATGCCAGGGCTACGAAAGCCATGAGCAGCGTATATTCGATCAGGTCCTGGCCTTGATCGTCATTCCACAGATTGCGCAATAACGTCGTCATTGTTCGTTGTTCTCCTAGGTTTTGGTTTTGGTGATCGTTCGATCACTGAGTTGAGTCTTCGTGATCTCGCGATCACGATCTTTCCCACTGCGGTTGACAGCGGAAACTTGAGGGCTCTCCGGACGGCCGCCCGCCCGGAATACGATGGCATTGCCGTCGTCGTAGACCACGTGCCACCGGCTCGATTCCTTGAGTGCGCCGGACAGCGGCGCGTCCGTGCGCAGCAGCACGGTGTCGACCCCATAGTCGTTCAGATACTGCTGCCACTTATAATTCACCCCGACAATTTCCAGGTATTTCTGCACAAATCGAGACCCGTAGAAATCGCTGCGGCCGTCGATAAACACCCGACTGTGGGGATAGAAATTGTAGATCAAATAGTCGCCCCATTGATCCGAAGTGAAGATGCGGCCCCGGGCATCCGGACCGCCCAGGCTGGCCAGCGCCTTCACCGGGAAATCTTTGGCGTCGAACCGCGCACGGAAGTTCGCCGGCGGCGCGGGCGCGTACAGGATCGCGACGATCAGCGCCAGGCCCAACGCGCTCGCCAGGTGCGTGCGCCACACCGTCTCCATGCCGCCGATGTTGCCGCCCATTTCGCGCAATCCGTGCGCGAAGTTCCGCAGCCATCCCGAGACCGGCGCGTCTTCCAGCAGTTGGAACCATTCCGCGATGGCCAGCGCCAGCACCGGGGCCGCCACGATGCCGAAGATCGGAATATTGCGCGACGCAATCAAACCGGCGTGCGCGAATAATGCCACCAGCAGGCACTCGGTAAGACGCTTGCGGCGCAGATGCCAGAAGCACGCGCCGCCCCCCAGCAGCAACATGATTTCGAAATAGCGCGCCGCCGGATTCTGGAAGCTGATGGGCATCATCTCCTGGATGTGCTCGCGCTGATAGGAATCCGTCAGATATTGCCAGATGTGCACGTGCAGATGATACGTATACGGACCCGCCAGGCTGGCTGCCAGGCATAACATCGCGGTGCCCGCGTAGGGAACCGCGCGCCGCACCGCCGCGCGAAACGCGCCGCTCTGCGCGTCGCACAAACCGTGGGCCAGTTCTCCCGCCCCGTACGTCCCCACCAGCACCACGCCGATAAACCATCCGCCATGCAGGTTGGTCCACAAAACCGTGAGCAGCGGCAGGCAGAGGAGCCACCTGACGCTCCCGTCCCCGCTCCGCACGCGCTCCAGAACCGCGTAAAACACTACCGCGAACAACAGTGTGAACAGGTGCGGACGCGCCAGAAAGTGAATCGACGAGCCGGCTACCGCCAGGAACGTCACGGCCATGGCGATCAGCGGATTCGCCGATTTGCGGTACGCCAGCCGGAACAACAGCGCGGAAGTCAGCGCAATCACCACCGCGCTCCACACCACCAGCGCCGCCATGCCCCAATGCTGGTGCAGCCAGGCGAAGAACACGTCGCTCAGCCACTCCCAGGCAAACCACGTCTGCCCCGCCTTAGTAAAAGAAAATAGATCCGTGCGCGGCACGCGGCCGTGGCTCAGGATCCATTCGCCGGTGCGGATGTGCCAGCCCGTGTCACCGTCCGCCAGCAACGTTCTCGCCCCGTGCATACCGGCAAATACGAAAACGATCGGCATGAGGAACGCGAAGTCCGTCATGGACGGCAGGAACCGGACTACCGGGTTGGTTTTGGTATCCGCCATAGCCCTCTAGTAACCACCTCCTCCGCGCCCGTTCAGAGTGGCTTCGCGGCACGCGGGCGCGGACTGCGCCACCCGGAAATCCATGGCATGAATATGCAGGCCCACCCACGTAAAATTCGCTTCCCCTTCCGGCTGCACGCGCGCCACCGTAGTCTGGCAGCGGATGCAGCGGCGCTCGAAGCCTTCCTGTTCGGGAAGCTCCACTTCCACGATGAGCATCTCGCCCACGTTCGGAGCCGGCCCGCTCGATTCTTCCCAGCGCAATAGCATGCCGTCGCGACTGATATTTTCCGTCCACATCGCGCCGCGCTCGCCGCTTTGCGGCCACACCACGTGACAAACCAGCCGCACGGCCACACGAGTGCTGCTCCGCCGATTCATCCTGGAAACACTTTCCGGGTACACGAAGCGAATCTAGCCCGCTCAGGTACAGCCGCGCAATACCGTAAATAGGAGATAACTATCTGCTTTCCGAAGTTAATTGACCGCGCGCCTCAAAGGCGGGGGCACGTTGGTACGGCGGATCTGTATAAATTAACTAACGATAAGGTACGGAAAGTGATTTTTGCTACAAATTCTATTCGGGGAATGTCGCGAATCGCGGCAGAAAACCCTCTTTGGCAGCCTCTAGATGGCCCGCTTGATGCGGGTTGGTACCACGTGCCGCAAAGACGGGAAAATTCTCTAACTTTTTTTACGATTTCAATTGACAACCAGGCCGTCTAAAGTAACAATTCATTATCAGGTGCCCCCAACAAAGGCATTAGATCGCCGGTCCAGAAAACCGGTAGAATTCTTGAGCAGCGCGGCCGAAAGGCCGGTGAGGCAGTAATGACGCGGGTTTACTTATACAGCGATCAACCCATTCTGGCTAAGGGTCTCGAGGCCGTCTTGACGGCCACGGGCCGCTTCCATCTGGAGAGTTTCTACTCCGGAATTCCGGAATTGCTGGAGCGGTTGCAGTCCGGCGCCCCGGATATCCTGCTGCTGGACCTCACGCCGGAAGTCACCTTCGGCGTTCTGAGCGATATCAAGCGCGTGGTGCAGGAAACCAAGCTGGTCCTTTGGGTGAATGCCATCTCCACCGAACTGGCGTTTCAGGCCATGGGCCTCGGCGTGCGCGGCATTTTGCGCAAGACCTTGCCGTCGGACCTGCAGGTGAAGTGTTTACAGAAAGTGAACGAAGGCGAGCTGTGGTTCGAGAAAGCCCTGACCGACAGCTTCCTGGCCGCCAAGCGCGTGGTCCTCAGCCAGCGTGAAGGCCAGCTCATCACCCTGCTCTCGCACGGCCTGAAGAATAAGGAAATCGCCTCCACCCTGCAGATCTCCGAAGGCACCGTAAAGGTTTATCTGTCGCGCCTGTTCCAGAAGGTGGGCGTCAAGGATCGCTTCGAACTGGCGTTGTTCGGGCTCAAGAACCTGACCGCCGGGCAGTCCCAGATGTCCGAAAAGCCCAGCCGCGTGAACAACGCACCGATCCCCAATTTGCGGTCGCTGGTGCTCGAGCGGCCGGTGGACCGGCCGGCCGTCGCGCCTCCCGCGGCCGCATTTCCGTCCCCGCGGCGCGGTAATGGCTACCGCCCCGGCTTCGACTAGCGGCTAGACTGTCACCGGCGGCACCAGCGTATTCAGAAACTCGTGCGCGGTCCGGAAGCCCCGCTTGAACTGCTCGCTGAAATCGTGCCCGCTGTAGGGCGGATAGAAAAACTCATCCTCGTTCTCGATGTTCATGGCGCCGGTGTAGCCCGCCTCCGCCAGCACCGAGAAGAAGCCTCTCCAATCTACGGACCCATAACCCGGCAGCCGGAAACGCCACCACTCCGTTCTGTCCACCGGCTGGATGCCGCTCCGGCGCAACACGTGCCACAGGATCTCGGTATCCTTCAGATGTACGTCGTAGATCTTGTCGGCGAACTCGCGCGCCGCAGCCACCGGGTCCATGAACTGCCACACCAGGTGTGAGGGATCGAACTGCAAGCCCACGTGCGGGCTGTTATTGAACGCCTTGAACAGCGCTTCCCACCCCAGCGGCCCCGTGGCGATGTTCGGGCCGCCGGCGTATGGTTCCCACAAAATCCGGACATTGTTTTTCTCGCATAATGGGAAATATTTTTCCTCATAAACGCGCCGGATTTCATTCACTTGTTCCGCCAGTGGCCGGCCTTTGATGGTGCCCGATTGCCCGCCAATATTGGGGATCCCCAGCTTGCCGCATAGCTCCAGGCACTTGGCCGTGTAGTCGTTCTGCCTCGCCCGCCGGGCCGGATCCGGGTCGATGTGGTTGCCATCCACGGCCAGCGACGAAATGTAAATCCCCGAGCGCTGGATGTGGTTCTTGATCGAAGCGATGGCCGCGTCGTCCAGATGCTCGGGATTGAGCCGCAACTGCATGCTGGTGAAGCCCTCGGCCTTCACGAACTCCAGATTCGCCTCGGAATAGTCGCCCAGGACGCCGAGTTTCGGCTTCCAGCCCGGAGCGTGATTGCGCGCGGCCTGCGCAGCCGCCATGGCGGGCAGCGCGGCCAGGATGGTTCGTCGGGTAATGGTCACGATGACGACGATAATTCAGCGCCGGGGCCAATGGCAAGCCCCCGCTCTAATGTTCGCAGTCCGCCCGCCGATAAGAAGGCAGGAAGTATATGTCCGTAACGCTTGAACGTCCCCAAGCACCCTGGGCCTTGCGCCTGTTGCCGCCGTTCCCGGCGATCGCCCACCGCGTGCTCGCCCTCGTGAGCCAGGAAGACGTCGCCATCAAGGAATTGGGCGACCTCGTCAAAATGGATCCCTCGTTTTCGGCCGAGTTGTTGCGCTTCTCGAATTCGGCGATGATGGGCATCCGCAACGAAATCAAAAACGTCTCGCAGGCCATCGTGATGCTCGGCCTCGAACGCGTCAAGACCATGGCCACCCTGGTGGCCGTGAACCGCATGGTGCGCGCTTCGGTGCGCATGGAAGCGCTCCGCAAGATCTGGACCCACAGCCTGGCCACCGGCCTGATTGCCGAAGAGGCCGCCCGCGTCAGCGGCATCTCATCGGACACGGGCTACACCGCCGGATTACTCCACAACCTCGGCGTTCTGGGCCTGATGTCCGCGTATCCGGAAGGATATTCGCGCATGCTGGAAGCGACCAACGATTTCGGCTTCGACCTGCTCAAGACCGAGCGCGACCTGTTCGACATCGATCACTGCCTGGCCGGCTGCTATCTCGCGCAGGATTGGAACTTCCCGGACGAACTGGCCGCCGCCATCGCCGTGCACCACGAGCCGCCGGTCGCCGGCGAGGCCAGCCTCGATAATGTGGTGAAGGTGAGCTGGCGCCTGGCCGACGCGCTGGGCTACAGCGCATTTCCACACGGCCAACCCATGCCCTACGCGGAATGCCTGGCTTTCCTGCCGAACGGAAGAAGCTTCGCGCGCGGCAAATCCATGGAAGAATATCAGGCTGCCATCGCCGAGCGGATCGCGGCCGCGCCGATCCAATAAGCGGCGCGGTCCGCGTGCCTCTCGGCGATCTGCAGGTATTCTCGTAAGTGACCATCCTATGCGCGGAACGCGCCGAGGCCCTCAGCTTTCCGCGCTGGCCATAGGAGCACAGCCGTCCAACATCCTGCCTCTGATCTCGTCACGGGGGCTGCGGTTCACAAATTGCCGTTGAAAGCCAACGTCTGAGGGTATCGCCACCCGCAAACGAGGGTGCCGCGGCAATCCATGCTCGAACAGATCGGCGTCACCCAATCCGCTGCACCCGCGTCCAATGATTAGGTATACTCGTTCTTAGGATGGTTTGCGGATGGCCCAAACGCGGCGCTCGTTCCTTCTTTTCCTTGCGGTAATCTTTCTTTGCTCACTTATCGGCGGCATTTTCGGACCCCAGGTCCAGGCTGCGGCCACGGTCGCCGATGGCGATGACATCGGCGCCAGTCTAAAGTCCTTCACGCGGGTCTACGGCCTGGTCGAAGAAAACTTCGCCGACCATCTGGATCCCGACAAAGCGATTTACAAAGGCGCCATACCCGGCGCGCTGCGGACGCTCGACCCGCACTCCAACTTCTTCGATCCCCGCGATTATCAACTGCTGCGCGAGGACCAGAAGGGCCATTACTTCGGCGTGGGCATGCAGGTGCGGCCGTTCAACGGCAAGACCATCGTGGTGGCTCCCTTCGCGGGATCGCCCGCTTATCGCGCGGGCCTCCGTCCGGGCGACATCATCATGAAGGTGAACGATAAGCCTACCGACAACTTGAGCACCACCGAAGTCGCTGACCTGTTGAAGGGTCCGCGCGGCACACAGGTCACCATCGTGGTTTCCCGCGAAGGCAGCGATCAGCCGCTCACCTTCACGGTGACCCGTGACGAGATTTCGCGCAGCAGCGTAAAAGATGCCATGTGGCTTAAGCCCGGCATCGCCTATGTCTTCATCGAGCAGTTCAATGAGGGCACCGGCAAGGAACTCGAAGACGGGCTGAAGAAGCTCGGTGAGAGCAATATCCACGGCTTGGTGCTCGATCTACGTGGCAATCCCGGCGGCTTGTTGAACGAAGGCGTCTCGGTGGCCGACAAGTTCCTCGAAAAAGGGCAGACCATCGTTTCGCATCACGGCCGCAGTTCGCCCGAAAAGGTCTACACCGCGCGCAACGGCAACCACGGGCATGATTATCCCATCGTGGTGCTGGTGAGCGGATCGTCCGCCTCGGCCGCGGAGATCGTGGCCGGAGCGCTGCAGGATCACGACCGCGCCTGGATTTTGGGCGAAACAACCTTCGGCAAAGGCCTGGTCCAGACCGTCTATCCGCTGTCCGAGAACACCGGCCTGGCGCTCACCACGGCGCACTTCTACACCCCCAGCGGGCGCTTGATCCAGCGCGACTACTCGAACGAGTCGTTCTTCGATTACTACTACCACAAGGACGACAATGCCAAGAATATGCAGGACGTGAAGATGACTGACAGCGGCCGCACGGTCTACGGCGGCGGCGGCATCACCCCCGACGAGAAATACGCCGAGCCGAAGGCGGATCGCCTGCAGATACAGATCTACAGCAAGTCGGGCTTCTTCAACTTCAGCCGCTACTACTTCGGCCAGCACGATGCCAAGCTGCCCAAGGGCTGGTCGCCCGACAACACCATCCTCAACGAGTTCCACGACTACCTGCTGAAGCAGAACTACGACTTCACCGAAGCCCAGTTCACGCAGGATGCCGATTGGATGAAGCGCCTGCTGAAGCTCGAAATGTACAAAACCGCGTTCAGCCTCGACGAAAGCGAGCGCGTCTCAATCGAGAGTGATCCAGAGGTGGCGCGGGCCATTGACGCCATGCCCAAGGCGAAGGCGCTGCTCGACTCCGCCCGCAAGATCGTCGTCGAGCGCATGCAGCGCCAACCCGTCCTCGCCAGGTGACCACGGCCCCGCAGATCTTCGTCCTGGATGCCGGAGGTCAATACTGCCACCTGATCGCGCGTAAGGTGCGCGACCTGGGGGTCTACGCCGAAGTGCGTGCCAGTGAAACGCCCGCCCGCGAATTGGCCGGCGCCCGCGGCCTGATCATCTCCGGCGGCCCCAACAGCGTCTACGATCCCGCCAGCCCCACCGTGGACCCGGCCATCTTCGAAAGCGGCGCGCGCGTGCTGGGCATCTGCTACGGCCAGCAGCTTATGGCTTACCTGTTGGGCGGCACCGTCCAGCTCGGCCAAAAAGGCGAGTACGGCATGGCCACGCTCGATCTGGACAGGTCCGCGAGCGAGTTGTTCGAAGGCATCAGCGGACCGCAGCGCGTGTGGATGAGCCATCGCGATCTGGTCACCGCGCCGCCGCCCGGATTCGCCGTGCTCGCGAGCACCAGCACCTGCGCCATCGCCTCCATCGCCAATTCCATGCGCGGCCTTTACGCCGTCCAGTTCCATCCGGAAGTGGTGCACACCGCGCACGGCCGCGAGATTCTCTCGAACTTCGTGTTCGGCATCTGCGGCTGCCTGCGCGACTGGAATCCGCGCCACCGCATTCCCCAGATCGAAAACGAAATCCGCGCGTGTGTCGGCGAGCGCAACGTGTTCTTCTTCGTCAGCGGCGGCGTCGATTCCACGGTGGCCTGCGCGCTCTGCCAGCGCGCGCTGGGGCCCGGCCGCGTGCGCGGAGTCTACGTAGATACCGGCCTGATGCGCGAAGGCGAGACGGATTACGTCAGCCGCATGCCCGGCGTCTCGGTGGAATCTGCGCAGGCGCAGTTCCTCGGCGCGCTCGCCGGCGTGCGCGATCCCGAAGAGAAACGCCACATCATCGGCGAGGAATTTGTGCGCGTGCAGGAGCGCATCGTCGAATCCCGGCACCTGCTCGACGGCCACTGGATTCTCGGCCAGGGTACCATCTACCCCGACACTATCGAGTCTGGCGGCACCGAGAAGGCAGCGGTCATCAAGACGCACCACAACCGTGTGCCCGGCATTCAGCGGCTGATGGAAGCGGGCCGCATCGTCGAACCGCTGCGCTCTTACTACAAGGACGAAGTGCGCGAGATCGGCCGCGAACTGGCCCTGCCGGACGATATACTCGACCGGCATCCCTTCCCCGGCCCGGGCCTTGCCATCCGCTGCCTCTGCTCGGAAACGGATGCGAGCGTCGTATGCAGCGCCGAAGGATATGTCGTGCCGGTGCACTCGGTCGGCGTGCAGGGCGATAGCCGCAGCTACGCACCGGTGCTGTGCATCGAGGTGCTCGATCATGCCCGCGCCACGGAGCTGATCAATCGCATATCGGGTGTGAACCGCGTGATCGCCGCAATCCGCACCACTGCGCCGCTGATGGAACTGCGCGTCTTCGCTAGCACGCTGACGCCCGACCGCCTTGAGCGCCTGCGGCTGGCCGACGCCATCGTCCGCCGCCTCTCGCACCAAAACGGCTTTGATGCGCGGATCTGGCAATTCCCGGTGGTGCTGATTCCGCTCGGGACGCCGCACTCGCCTGACGCCATCGTGCTGCGCCCGGTCGATTCGGTCGATGGCATGACCGCCCAATCCGTCCTGATGCCCGCCGACTTGCTCGAATCCATCACGCGCGAATTACTCGCCGTGCCCGGCATCAGCGGCGTATTTTACGATCTGACGCACAAACCGCCTGCTACGATAGAGTGGGAATAAGAGGAGGGGTCATGCGGACATTGCTGCTGGGCTTTGCCCTGAGCGCCGCGGCGCTGCACGGGCAGGATCAAGGCCTGTGGCAGGGCTACGACGGCGAGTGGCAGCATGTCTCAAAGCAACTGGTCGAACTGGCTGAAGCCTTCCCCGCCGCTAAGTATTCCTGGCGTCCCGGGCCCGGCGTCCGCTCAGTCAGCGAAGTCTACATGCACATCGCCATGGCCAACTTCTACCTGCTGAGCGTCACCGGTCCGAAGATGCCCGCGGATATGACTTCGCCGGATATGGAGAAGGCCGTAACAGCGAAGGCGGACGTCATCAACTGGCTGCAGCGCTCGCTCGAAGCGGTCAAAACGGCGCACCTGGCCGTGAAGCCCGAAGACCTGCAGCGCAAAGTGAAGATCGCCGGCCGCGATGCCACCGTGGACGGCATGTACCTGCGCATCATCGTACACGCCAACGAACATATGGGCCAATTGGTGGCCTACGCGCGCATGAACGGCATTGTGCCGCCCTGGTCGGCACCCGCCAAATAATCTATGATCGCAGGTGAGTCTGTTTACAGGATCTCTGGAATCCTCGCGCTGGGAGCGCTGGCCACTCTGGCCGCGTGGGCGCAGGCAGCCGCTTCAATTTCGGGAACCGTTACGGATGCCTCCGGCAGTCCCGTTCGCGGCGCGACCGTCACGGTGAAGAGCCTCGAAACCGGCGCGTCGCGCGCCGCGGTGACGGCCGCGGACGGCAGCTATAAGATTCTGTCGCTCCCGCTGGGGCCGCAGCAGGTCGAAGCGAAAAAGACCGGCTTTAAGACCGCGCTGCGCACCGGCATCGATCTGCGCGTAGGCCAGGAAGGCATCGCCGACCTGCAATTGGAGGTAGGCAGTCTCGAACAGCAGGTCACGGTTTCCGAACAAGCGCCCGTCGTGAATGCGACTACCGCTTCGGTCGCCGGCCTGGTCGGCGAGCGCGCCGTCAAGGACCTGCCGCTCAACGGACGCAGCTTCGACAATCTCATCACGCTGAATCCCAGCTCCATCAACTACAGCGCCATGAAAAGCCCGCAGACAAGCACCAGCGATGGCAATACGTTTTCCGTGGATGGACGCCGCACGGCGGAGAATCAGTTTCTGCTGAACGGAGTCGAATACACCGGCGCCAGCCAGCTTGGCGTCACTCCCGGCGGGGTCAGCGGCGAGTTACTCGGCATCGACGCCATACGCGAGTTCAACGTCCTGACCGACACCTACGGCGCCGAATACGGTAAGCGCGCCGGGGCGCAGATCAGCGCGGCCACGCAATCCGGAGCGAATGACCTGCACGGAACCGTCTTCGAGTTTCTGCGCAACAGCGCGCTCGACGCGCGCAACTTCTTCGATCGGGCTTCCGTGCCGCCGTTCCGCCGCAATCAGTTCGGCGGCGCGCTGGGCGGGCCGCTGCGCAAGAACAAGCTGTTCCTGTTCGGCAACTACGAAGGCTTTCGCCAGGCGCTGGCGGTGAGCAGTGTGGCCGTGGTTCCCGATGCGCAGGCGCGCGAGGGACTGCTGCCCAACTCCTCCGGGGCCTATACCAAGGTCGCCAATCTGAATCCGGCGATGCTCAATTCCATGTCGTTCTGGCCGGTGGCGAATGGGCCGGAGCGGCTGGTGAACGGCTTGCCCACGGGAACCGCTCTGGCGTACAACAATCCGCACGAATCGATCCGCGAGGATTTCGGGAACACCCGCGCGGACTACGGCCTGACCAGCCGCGACTGGCTCGCGGGCGTTTACACGATCGACGATGGGAACAGTCTCATCCCGCTGTCCGATCCGCTATTTGCTTCAGATGAGACGCTGCGCTCGCAAGTCGCCAGCGCGCAGGAGACGCACGTTTTCTCGCCCAGCTTCTTGAATTCCTTTACCGCGGGATTTTCGCGCGCGGGCTTCAACCTGGATTCCGACCCGCTGGCTACGTTTCCGTCGAGTGACTCGTTCGTCAGCGGCGCGGGGCCGGGCGGGATCGTGATCGGGGGCGGCGTCACCACTACGTCTTCCGGCGCTGTGACTTCCGCAGGACCGAACAACGCCGCCGGCTCCTGGACGCGCCGCAATCTCTTCACCTGGACCGACAGCGTCCAGATCGTCAAAGGCGTTCATGCCATCAGCGCGGGCGTCTGGTTTCAGCGGCTCCAGGATAACGATGACACGGCGTCGCGCCAGTTGGGGCAGGCCAGCTTCTCGAGCCTCACCACGTTTCTGCAAGGCAAATCCAGCAGCTTCCAGGTGGTGCCGACACCCACCGAGCTCGGCTGGCGGACGTTGATGGGCGCCTGGTATTTCGAGGACACCATCAAGCTGCTGGCGCACCTCACCTTGGAAGCCGGCGTGCGCCAGGAGTTCACCAACGGCTGGAACGAGGTGGCCGGGCGCGCCGCGAATTACGTCACCAACGGCGACGGTGTGCTCGTGACCACGCCCATCACCGGCAGTTCGGCTTTCACCGCCAACAACACAATCAAGCTGTTCGGGCCGCGCATAGGTCTGGCCTGGGATGTGCGCGGAGACGGTAAGACCGTGGTGCGCGCCGGATTCGGCACTTACTACTCGTTGATCGACGATCTCAGCTTTCTGCTGAATTCCCTGCCGCCGTATAACGGCGCTCTTTCATTCAACAACGTTTCACTGCCGTCTTTGCTGCCAATTCTTCCGAACGTCGCGCCACCGGCTTCCACAACGTACGCGCCGCAGGGCGTCCAGCCCAACGCCAAGACGCCCACCGTGGAAGAATGGCGCTTCACCGTGGAACGCCAGCTCGACCGCAACTCAGTCCTGCGCATGGCTTACGTGGGTTCGTTTGGCTATCACGGGCTGCTGAGTGTCGACCCGAATACCATCCCCGCGCAGATCTGCGCCAACGCCAGCGGCTGCAAAGCCGGCGGAACGCCCGGCACGACCACCAGCATCGTGCCCCAGGGCGCGCAGTACATCCCGGTCGGCCCGCGGCCCAACCCGTCATTGGGCGCGGGCTTCTTCTGGTACACGGAAGGCAACAGCAGTTACAACGCGCTGCAGTTGGATGTCAGCCACCGGCTCACGCGCGGCCTGGAATTCCGGGCCAATTACACCTGGTCGAAGAACCTCGATATGAATTCCGCGCTGACCGGCGCGCAGGGCAATAACCAGGCGCAGATGATCCTCGACCGAAACGACCTCGGCCGCGACTGGGGTCCGTCCGCGCTAAACGTCGCCAGCCAGGGTAGCATTTCATGGACCTATACCCTGCCCTTCGGGCGCGGCCGGCTGGCCAGTGGTTGGCAGATCGACGGCATCACGACGCTGCTGAGCGGCTTCCCCTTTACGCCGCAAATCGGCTCGAACCGCTCAGGCGATGGCGACACACGCAATCCGGACCGGCCGTCGCTCAATCCGCCGTTCAGCGGGCCGGTGGTGCTGGGCAACCCAAACCAGTGGTTCAACCCGAACGCGTTCATCCTGCCCGCGGCCGGCACTTACGGCAACCTTGGGCGCGGAGTCTACACCGGACCGGGACTGGCCGAACTGGATTTGTCGCTGCTGAAAGCCTTCCCGATTACCGAGCGGACCAACCTGCAGTTCCGTTCCGAGTTCTTCAACATCGTGAACCACACGAATTTCGGAACGCCGAACGCGATCGTATTTTCGGGAACCAGCGTCAGCCCGTCGGCAGGCTTGATCACCACCACGGCGACCACCTCGCGGCAGATTCAATTTGGATTGAAGCTGATTTTCTAATGCGCGCCGGCGCCGGTCAGCACGCGCGGCACGGTGCGCAGCATGATCTTCCAATCGAGCGCCAGCGACCAGTTGTCGATGTACTGCATATCGAGCTTCATCCAGGTGTCGAAGTCCAGATTGTCGCGCCCGGAGACGGCCCACAGGCAGGTCAGTCCCGGCCGCATGCGCAGGCGGCGGCGCTGCCAGGTCTGATAATTGTCAACCTCTTCGGGAACCGCCGGCCGCGGCCCGACCAGCGACATGTCGCCCTTCAGCACGTTCCAGAGCTGTGGCCACTCGTCGATCGAGAACTTGCGCAGAAAGCGGCCGACGGAAGTCAGGCGCGGATCGTCGGCGATCTTGAAGGCCGTGGACTTCTGGTTCAGGTGCATCAATTGCGCCTTCAGTTCCTCGGCGCCGTCGCACATGGACCGGAACTTGTAAAACGTGAACCGGCGGCCATTCAGCCCGCAGCGCTCATGCCGGAAAATGATGGGGCCTGGCGAAGTCAGCCGGATCAACAACGCAATCACGGCTATGAAGGGCAGCAGCAGAACCAGCGCCGCGGCGGCCAGTACGACGTCGATCGTGCGCTTGGCCAGCAGCCGGATCTCGTCGTGCGGAGCCGCGGAGAAGGTGAGCAGCGGAAGCGTGTCTAACTGGTCAAGGTAAACCTGACTGTTCACGTGTGGGAAGAAATTCATCACGACGCGCGTGCGGACACCCTGATCGTCGCAGAGTAGAAAGATGTCTTCCATCTCGCCGAGCTTGCTGCTATCGACCGCGAAGATCACCTCGTCGATGACATGCTCGCGCAGCAGATCGGGCAGGCGCGAGAATGGATACCGGTCGTAAGTTCTCGAGAGCTCGACCTCGCCCGGCTCATCGTCGAGAAAGCCTAGCAATCGGATGCCGTAATCCGAGGATTTTTCGAGAGCCTCTCCCAAGCGACGGGCATGCTCGCCCGAACCGACCACCATGATGTAGTGCGCGGCGCCGAACTCGGTGCGCAGCGCGCCGACCACACGCGCGGCATTGATGCGGAACAGACACAGAAATACCCACGCGTAGGCGGCGAAGAGGAAGACGAAGAAACGGCTCAAATCGAGACGCAGCAGAAATTCGCCGATGACCAGGGCGATCGCACCGAGCGCACACTGGCGGAAGGTATCCCGCAACACAATGCGCGGATGGGCGGAATCCAGTTTCTCGTAGACGTTCAGCCAATGACCGATCGCCACCCAGCACACAGCCGAGAGGAGGAGCAGCAGCGATGCGACCGGAAAATCGATGTAGAAGACCCAATAAAAGAGGCCGCGGAAGTTCAGCAGCAGGCGGGTTTCATAGGCGGCGAGAAAGGCCAGCGAGATGAGCAATATATCGCTCACCCCAAAGATGACCTTGACCTTCCGGTACTGGCGACGGAACATTCCGCGACTCAGGATACCACGCCTGATGCCCTGGGAAATTATTGCCTGACGGTGCGCGGCGGCTTGGACACGCGATCGAGCGCGGCGCGCGCATTCGCGGCGTCCGGGAAGTTGGCATCGGCCGCCAAGGCTCGCTCGAAAGACTGCCTCGCCAGGTCGGGACGGCTATCGGCGAGATAGACCATCCCCAAGCGATACTGATAGACGGGGTTGCGGGGAACCTTTTGCACGGACTCCTTCAACTGTGAGAGCGCCGCCTGGACGGAACCCAGCTTGTAATAGGCCCAGCCGAGGGTGTCAGCCGTTTCCGGCGAATCGGGCATCTTCTGTCTGGCTGCCTGCGCCAGAGAAACGGCGACGTTGAGGTCGCCGCCGTGATCCAGGTACAGATTGGCCAGATGGTTGGCCACGGCAGGCGAATTGGAATCCACCTGGCGCGCCTTTTCGCAGAGCTTCTTGGCCTCGTCCCAATTGCCGGCTTTTTCGTAAAGAGTCGCCAAAGCCAGGTAATTGATGGTGGCACGCGGATCGGCATCAATGGCGGCGCGAAAGTGCTTCCGGGCCTCACCGTCGTCGCCGCGGGCCAGATCGATATTGGCGAGCAAAGTAAAGGCGTCTTTGGCCTTCGAATCGAGCGAGATCGCCTGCCACACGCTGGCCGCCGCCTTATCCCAATCCTTGACGTTGAAGTAAGCCACCCCCAGCAGGACGTGCAGGCCCGTATTATGCGGATACTGCTGCAGCAGTCTGGCAATCCGCGGCACGGCCGCTTGCGGCTTCCCCTGCCGCAAATACAGGGTGATCAGCGTCGCCGCCGCTGGCAAAGACGAGGGATCGCGGCGCAGCGCCTCGTCCAATCTCTCCGCAGCCTTGGTCAAGTCGCCTTGCGCCATCAAGGCGCGCGCTTCGGTGAGGTAAGCCGAAGCCAGTGACGGATTCGCCTTGAGCGCGCTGCCGGCCAGTTCGAGAGCTTCCGCGTAGTCGCCGCTTTGCACATCGAGCGCGGCCAAAGCCGCCGTTGCGCCGGACATCTGCGGAGACAGGGCGCGGGCGCGTGCCAGAGAGTCTTTGGCGAGGCTGGTGAGGCCGAGCGCGGTTTGGGCGTTGCCCAAGTAGAAATCGCAGCGGGCGCAGTTCGGTTCGGACTTGAGAGCGGTTTGCAGAGCCGTACTCGCATCCTGGTACTTCCCCTCGGCAAGCAGGATCCGGCCGCTCGACAGGAGCGCCTCCGGATCGCCTGGATTCCGCTTGAGGACCTGCTCATTGAGCGATTGCGCTTCGTTGATGCGGCCGAGGTCGATCAGGACTTCAATCAGGTTAGCCTTAACAGCTGCGTCCTTAGGCTTGGCGGCCAGCAGTGCGTGGAATTCCGCAGCGGCCTTTTCGGTTTGTCCGGTAGACTCGTAAAACAATCCGAGGGCCTGGTAGGCCTTGGGATCGTCCGGCGCGAGCGACTTGAGATCGGCGTAGACTTTCTCTGCTTCGTTTGCGCGATTGGTCAGGACGAGTACGCGGGCGAGTAACAAACGCGGCAGGATCGCGTGGGGATCTATATCCGCGGCGGCGCGAATTTCCGTCTCGGCCGCGGGCATCTTCCCTTGAGAGAACCAGAACTGGCCCATGGAAAGGTGCGCCTGCACGGAACGAGGGTTCACCTCCACGCCCTTCCTGTAAGCGGCCTCGGCGTCGGCAGGCTGGCCGGCGGCCATGAAGGCCGCTCCCAGCGCCGCATAGCCTTCCACTCGTTGAGGATCGGCGGCAACGGCCTGCTGAAGCTCCTGTATGGCTTTTTGCCGGTCGTGCGTGAGAATGTACTTCTCGCCCAGGAGGGCGTGTGCGCGTGCACTCTTCGGGCTGACTTTCAGGGCCGCGAGGGCGGCCGCCTGGGCGTCTTCAACCTGGCCCCTGGCCAGCAGCAGGGATGCGAATTCCAGTTGCGCATCCGCGTTCGCGGGCTCGAGGGCCACGGTGTTGGCCAGTTCGCGGCGAGC
>DATKNQ010000002.1:0-4325 GCA_035541265.1 Bryobacteraceae bacterium | reverse complement strand
ACCTATGCACACGGAAGCCGGATTGCCGGTCCCGAAGCTGTTCACACCGCATCCCAATCTGGGTGACGGCGTGAACCACAACCTGATCGCGTCGGAGGTGGAAGGCGGCGTTTTTCTCGACCGGCTCCCCGAAGGCGCCATTCTGCATGTCGAGACGCAGAACCGCGCCTACACCCTGGTGAATCGCGGCAACGGGCAGGCGCTGATTTCCGGACATCCTAAATTTTGCCCCGAGCCGGTGCTGGTGCACATCGAAGGTTCCAACTGGGGCGGGTCGATGCTGAAGTCTGCCTTCATCGGGCGCGGCATGCATCTCGAATTCCGGCATCCGGAGCACCGCACGATCATGACGTCGTGTATCGTCGACGTGCGCGCCGCCTGAATCATCCCAACCGGAGGACATCGTGGAACGCCTGTGGCAAGACCTACGCTACGCCTTGCGCAGCCTGCGCAAGAACGCCGGCTTGACGGCGGTGATCGTGATTTCGCTGGCCATCGGCATCGGCGCCAATAGCGCCATTTTCAGCGTGGTGAACGCGCTCCTCCTGCGGCCGCTGCCGTTTCCGCAGCCCGATCGTCTAGCCGTGATCTGGCTGCACTCGCCGGGCATCGGGATCTTTCAGGACTGGCCGTCACCGGGCCAATACATCGACATTCAAAACCAGAACCGCTCCTTCGCGGAGATGGCCCTGTCGCAAGGCCGGACCCTCACGCTCACGGGCCGCGACGAGCCCGAACGCGTGGATACGCTGATGACCACTTCGAGCCTGTTTCACATGCTCGGCGCGCAGCCGCTGTTCGGACGGCTGCTCCTGCCGGAAGAGGACCAGCCCGGCCAGCCGAAGGTCGCGATTCTCAGCCACGCGATTTGGACGCGCTTATTTAACAGCGATCCACGCATCACCGGCAAGACCATCACGCTGAATGGAAATCCATACACGGTGGTGGGCGTATTGCAGCCGCGCTTCACGCTGAATCACGAAGTGATGCAGACGGTGAGCGGGACGGACCGGCTCGATATTTACGTTCCGCTGCCGCTGGGCGCAGACGCGGTGAACCGGCGCGGAGATGAGAACTACAACATCACCGTACGGCTCAAACCGGGCGTCACTGTCGCGCAGGCACAGGCGGATATCGACGTGATTGCCGGCCGCATCCGCCAGAGGGACAAGCGCGATCGCACCTACGGGATGACGGTGATGCCGCTGCTGACGCAGGTGGTCGGCAATGTGCGGCGCGCGCTGCTGGTGCTGCTGGGGTCGGTTGGGCTGGTGCTGTTGATCGCCTGCGCGAACGTCGCCAACCTGCTGCTCACGCGGGCGGCGGGGCGCCAGAAAGAAATCGCCATCCGCACGGCGCTGGGCGCGCGCTGGCAGCGGCTGGTGCGGCAGTTGTTGACCGAAAGCCTGCTGCTGGCGCTGATGGGCGGCGCTGATGGGCGGCGCCGCCGGGCTGCTGATCGCGGGCTGGAGCATCTCGGTGCTGCGCGCCATCCGTCCGGGCAACATTCCGCGGCTGGATGAAATCGGCATCGACGGCGGCGTGCTGGCCTTCACGTTCGGCATCGCCATCGTGACCGGCATTCTGTTCGGACTGGCGCCGGCTTTCCGCGGTGCCAACGTGGATTTGAACACTTCCCTGAAAACCGGCGGCCGAGGTATGCAGGAAGGCGCCGGACTCAATCTCGCGCGCCACCAGTTGCGCAGCCTGCTGGTGGTTTCCGAGATCGCGTTTTCGGTGATGCTGCTCATCGGCGCGGGACTTCTGATTCGCAGCTTCACGCGCCTCGAAGCCGTGCAGCCCGGGTTCCACAGCGATCACGTCCTGACCATGCGGATCGCAGCCACGGGAACGAAATACCGCGACGATAAAAACGTTGCCGCATTCTACCGGGAGATCGGCGAGCGCATCGCGCACCTTCCCGGCGTGCGTTTGGAGGGCCGCGTATCGGCCCTGCCGCTGACGCCTGCAGTCGGCTGGGGCGGGATCAACGTCGAAGGCTTCACCCCGCAGCCTGGCCAGGAATTACAGGTGGACCTGCGTATCGCCTCCGCGGATTATTTCCGCACGATGGAGATTCCGCTGGTAGCGGGGCGGTTCTTCTCGGATCACGAGACACCGGAGGGACAAGCCGCCGCGATCGTGGACGACCAATTCGCGCGGCGCTTCTGGCCGCGCGGGGATGCGCTTGGCAAACACGTCTGGTTCGATCCCAAGAAGCCGCTGACCATCGTGGGAGTGGCGGGCGCCGTGAAGGAGTATGGGCTCGACACGCCGGATCGTATCGTGGTCTATTTTCCCGATCAGCAGCAGCCCAGCAACGGCATGTACCTGGTGGCGCGCGCGGCGGGCGATCCGGCGGCGCTCTCCGGCCCGATCGTGCGCGAGGTCCGTGCGGCCGATCCCAATGTGCCGGTCTACGATATCCGCACCATGGATAGCCGCGTCTATGATTCCGTGGCACGCCAGCGTTTCGCGACCACCATGCTGGGCGTCTTCGCGCTGTTTGCCGTCATTTTGGCCGCGGTGGGAGTTTACGGCGTGATGTCCTACATGGTCACGGAGAGCACCCACGATATCGGGCTGCGCGTGGCCCTGGGCGCGCAACCGGGCAATATTCTGCGCCTGGTCGTGCGGCAGGGGATGTCGCTCGCCCTGGCGGGCATCGCTGCGGGCCTGATCGGAGCGCTGGGCCTGACGCGGGTCATGGCTAGCCTGCTGTTCGGCGTCGGCGCGCGCGATGCGGCCACATATGCCGCGGTGGCCTGTGTGCTGGCGGCGGCCGCCATGCTCGCGACCTTCATTCCCGCGCGGCGGGCGACGCGTGTGGATCCGCTGGTGGCGCTGCGGGAGGAATAACGCCCAGCGCCCAGCGCGCGGCTTCTGCCACTAACGGATCGGGCGAAGCCGCCAGTTTTTGAAGCGGCTCACGAAAGATGTCGTGGCCGGCGTTGCCCATGGCAATCGCCACGTTGCGCAGAAAGCCGCTGTAGCGGGCGCGCGTAACAGGTGTGTCGCGAAACATCGCGCGAAACTCGTCTTCTGAAAGCGCAGCCAACTCTTCCAGGCGCGGCGCGAAGTGCGCGGCGGCGAACGCCGCCTCATCGCTGACCGGCGCGCGGCGGTTCCACGGGCAGACATCCTGACAAATATCGCAGCCGAAAACATGGCGCCCGATACCCGGCCGCAGACCTTCCGGAACCGCGCCACGTAGCTCGATGGTGAAGTACGAGATGCAGAGCCGCGCATCGAGCGCCCAGGCAGGTCCTTCCGCAAGGCCGGTAGGCACGATGGCCTGCGTCGGGCAGGCATCGATGCAGCGCGTGCACGTGCCGCAGCGATCGGGCGGCGGCGAGCCCGGCTCCAGATCGAGCGAAAGCAGCAGTTCGCCCAGAAAGAACCACGATCCGCTGGCCTGATTGATCAGGCAGGTGTTCTTGCCGATCCAGCCCAGGCCGGCGTGGCGTGCATAGGCGCGTTCGAGCAGCGGCGCGCTATCCACGCAGATCCGCCACTCGAATAACTCCGCCGATTCCGCGTGCATGCGGTCCACCACGCGTAACAAACCCTGCCGCAGCACATCGTGATAGTCCTGGCCCCAGGCATAGCGCGAGATCCATCCGAGATCGCCGCCGTCAAAGCGCGTCGAATACGGCTGCGGACCGTTGTAGAGCTTGCCCACACAAACGATCGAGCGGGCCGATGGCAACAGGCTGCGCGGATCGTCGCGCAGCGCCGCGCGCCGGCCGGTGAGGTAGCGCATTTCGCCCGCGAAACCGCTGCCGGCCCAACGTTGATAATAGTCCGCTTCGCGCGCGGGAGCCGCCGCGGCCACCCCTGCCAGTTCGAAGCCGCACTCACGCGTGAGCGTCAGAATGCGATCCCGGTGCATGGATGGCGAACATCTCCCGGTATTTCGGCGGCAGCCGGCAAGGCCGCAAATCGCGCCCCAGGAAGATATGCTTGGTTTCGCCGGTAGCCAGCTTGCGGCCATCCACTGCCAACCGCATCTCATAGGCGAAGCACACCATGCGCGGATTGGCCTCTTCCACCCAGGTGCGGATGATGACCTCCTCGTCGAAGCGCGCCGGCGAAGCATAACGGCAGCGTGCTTCGGCCACGGCCAGCAGCACACCGTCCTCCCGTTCCATGCGGTGGTACTCGAAGCCGCAGGCTTTGCAATATTCCACCCGGCCGACCTCCATCCATACCAGGTAATTGGCGTAGTAGACAATGCCCATCTGATCGGTTTCCGCGTACCGGACGCGGATGCAGGTTTCGTGCGGCGGCATTGGGGTCATTATAACGGAGCGCAACGAATGGCC
>DATKNQ010000001.1:0-3754 GCA_035541265.1 Bryobacteraceae bacterium | reverse complement strand
GGGTCCTTGTGCACGGGAAAAGGTATCTCGTGCCGTTCAACGGTCGCTCTGCTAGCCAAGGTGTTGTCCTCCTGCGGCGTGGGCGGTAAAGTTTGCTGCGTGTTCGGTGAAGATTTCGTCGAGGGCCGCGATCGCTGTGTCCACATGGTCTTGCTCCAGAATGTATGGCGGCAGGAAACGCAGAACCGTGTCGCTGGTGCAGTTAATAATGACGTGGCGCTTGAGCATCTCCGCCACGGTGAGCTTGGCGAGGTCGGCCGAATCGAGCTCGGCTGCCAGCATCAGGCCTTTGCCGCGCACGTCGATGATGGCTTCGTGCTTCGTGGAAAGTTCGCGCAGACGCTGTTGGAAGTAGTCGCCGACCTTGGCGGCGTGCGCCAGCAGCCCTTCCCGTTCGATCGTATCGATCACGGCGATGGCCACGGCGCAAGCCAGCGGTCCACCGCCGAACGTGGTTCCGTGCATGCCGGCGTGGATGGCGCGTGCGGCCTCCTCGGTGCAGACGATGGCGCCTAGCGGAATGCCGCCCGCAAGGGGCTTGGCGAGCGCCGTTACGTCCGGGCGGATGCCGTAGTGCTGATAAGCGCACCACTTACCCGTGCGGCCCATGCCGGACTGGATTTCGTCGACGATCAGCAGCGCGCCCGTGGATGTAGCCAATGCGCGTGCTTCGGCAAAGAATTCCTGCGTCAGCGGGCGGATGCCGCCTTCGCCCTGGATGGACTCGACGAGGATGGCGCACACTTCGTTGGAGAATTTTGCGCGCAAATCGGCGACATCGTTGAAACGTACGAATTCGACACCGGGGACCACCGGCCCGAACGGCTCGCGGTACTTGGCCTTGTACGTGGTCGAGACGGAGCCGAAGGTGCGGCCGTGGAAACTCTGCTCTAGCGCAAGGAACTTGGTTCCGATGTTTTTGCCTTCGCTGCGCAGCAGTCCCGCATGGGCGCGCGCAAGCTTCATCGCCCCTTCCCATGCTTCGGTGCCCGTATTGGCGAAAAATACGCGGTCGAGGCCGGTGCGCTCCGTAAGCCGCAGGGCCAATTCCGCCTGCCCTTCGTGGAAGAAAAGATTTGAAGTGTGAATCAGCGCACGGCCCTGGTTGATGATGGCGCGCTCGATGGCCGGGTGCCCGTAGCCGAGCGCGTTGACGCCGATACCGCTCAACAGATCGAGATACAACTCGCTCTTCTCGTCGATCAGGTGAACGCCCGTGCCTCCGACAAAAAGAATCGGATTGCGGTCGTAGGTTTGAAGCAACAGCCGTGCTTCGGTGGCTTTAATCTGCTCGAGTTTCGACAATTCAGTCCTCTCCTCAGGCCACCATGACTTCGGTGCCCTGGGCTACGCGCGAGTTGCACAGGTCGGGAAGGGAACCGGCAGCTTCGGCAGGCAAGATTCGTACGCGCTTGACGCCATTCAAAAGCGCTTCGCGGCAGGCGCTCAGCTTGGGCAACATGCCGCCGGAGATGATCGCGTTCTTGGCCATCTCGGCGATCTGGTCGATTGAGAGCCATCGCAGCACGGCTCCATTGGCGCCGCGAACGCCGGGAACATCGGTAAGAAAGACCAGCGCATCGGCGCGGCATGCGATCGCACAGGCGGCGGCCATCTCGTCGGCATTGATGTTGTAGTACTCGCCGTCGAATCCCAGCGCCATCGATGACAGCACCGGCACGCCTTTGAGCTGCCAGATGGCTTCGAGCCAGCGCGGATCGCTGGCCGCGATCTCGCCCACGAAGCCCAGATCGGGCTGAGTCCTCTTCTTGCGAGCACGAAACAGGAGGCCGTCGCCACCGGAAAGACCCACCGCGGGCTGACCCACGGCGCCGAGCGCGGCAACGAGTCCTTTGTTGACGCGTCCTGCAAGGACCATGAGAGCTGCATCCCGCGTTTCGGCGTCCGTGACGCGCAGTCCGTCGATGAATTCGCTCTGCTTGCCGAGCGCCTTTAGAGTGCGCGTCAACTGCATCCCCCCGCCATGCACCACGGCCACCTGGTTGCCATCGCGCACCAACTCCGCGATGGCGCGCACGCAGCCGCTGAGCAGTTCCGGAGTTTCGAGGCCCGCTCCGCCGAGCTTGACAACGTATCTCATGATTCGAGCCTCACCTTCATTCGAGTCCTTCGGATTCGTCCCAGCCCAGCATCACGTTTAGATTCTGCACCGCCTGCGAGGATGCTCCTTTCAACAGATTGTCAAGACAACTGACAATCACCGCGCGCCGCCCATCAGGTGAGAGTTGAAAGCCGATGTCCGCATAGTTGGTGTGTACCGAATACTGGATCTGCGGCAGCGCCGCATCGTAAATCCGGACCATGGGGCATCCGGTGAAAAACGAATGGTACACGTGCGCTATGCCGGCGCGCGTCTGCGGCTCACTGAAGCGCACATAAATGGTGGAGAGAATGCCGCGCGGAATCGGCAGAAGGTGCGGGGTGAAAATGATCGACTGCGCGTCGATGCCGATCTGCTCCAGCAATTCACCCGTGTGCCGGTGGGAGAAAACGCTGTACGCGGAAAGATTGTCGGCCGCATGCATGAAATGCGTTTTGGCAGTTGGCGCTTTGCCCGCGCCGCTTACGCCGCTTTTCGAATCGGCAATGATCCCGTGCCCCAAGTCCACGAGACCCGCAGCGACCAGCGGTTTTACCGCGAGAATGATGGAGGTCGCGTAGCAGCCGGGGTTTGCGACCAGGTTCGCTCCGCGGATCTTGTCGCGATGCAACTCCGGCATGCCGTAGGCAGCCTGCGCCTGGGTGTTCAGCGCCTGCACCGAGCCTTCATCTTCGAAGTTGTATACGGCGCGGTTGGCGGTTTCGTTCAGGCGCCATGCTCCGCTCAGGTCGATCACGCGCATGCCGCGCGACAGAGCCTCCGGGACCCACGCACGCGATTGCTCGTGCGGCGTGGCAAGAAACAGAACCTCCACATCGAGATCGGTCAGCAGGTCCCAGGAGAAGGGCTGCAGCCGCAGTTTGCCGCTGCACTTGCTGTCGACCAACCCGGGATGAATCTCGCCCAGTGGAATTCCGCCGCGTGCGGCCTCGCCGCCATCAACGCGGCCGGCGAACACCGGGGGCTTGTTCCTGAGCCGCGGATGATGCAGCAGAAGCCGCGCCAACTCCCCGCCGGAGTACCCCGTCACGCCTACAACCGCGGTTTGTACTGTTGCAGTTCCCACTGTCTCGGTCATGACTCCAGAATCTTTCTCAGCCGGGCTTCAACGTCCGCGGCGCGGCGCTGGTCCTGGCAAATCACAAGGACGGTATCGTCTCCGGCGATGGTCCCTGCCACCTCGGGCCAATTTTCGCGATCGAGCGCGGCGGCCACCGGCTGCGCCCCTCCCATTACTGTGCGCACAATTACCTGGTTCATGGCATGAACCACGCGCATGCCGAAGCTGTTGAGCATCTCCTCGACGCTGGGTGGCGCGTCATCGGCGACGGCTGCAGTTGACCCGTTGGTATTTCCATTGGGAAGCGAATATCCGCCGGGACCCTTGAAAAGGCGCAACTCGTGAATATCCCGGGAAAGGGTCGCCTGCGTCACCTGGAAACCGCGGCGGCGCAGTTTGCGCCTCAGCTCATCCTGGTTGGTCACCCGGGAGTGGGCTACCAAATCCCGAATCGCGTTGTGCCGGAGGTCCTTCATGGCGCAAGTCTCTTTCCAGACAAATCGAAAGCGCGGCCGGAGGTGCGCGGCCGCGCTTGTATAAATATACAACGAAAATGAATAAGTATGCAATCG